>JAKSLU010000009.1 GCA_024400995.1 Bacteroidaceae bacterium | reverse complement strand
TCGGGGGTCAGCGCAACTTCGCCCTCGGGGGTCAAACGCGCGCGGCTTTTCCAAGTGGTAAGTTTTTTGCTGCATCCGAGTTAGCAAACGGAGTGTATCAAGCACTAATCAGTGTATCAAATGTGTATCATTGTGTATCAAATTATGCCCATTTTATGCCCATTTTATGATACACTTTGGCGGATTTCTTAAAATAAAAAATTCCGCAATACACTGATTTCTAAGCAGTTATTACGGAATTTTTAAGCCTTTTCTGAGCCGATAGCCGGACTCGAACCGGCGACCCACGCATTACGAATGCGTTGCTCTACCAACTGAGCCATATCGGCAGCAGAGCGGAGGAGAACGATGGTTGCTCCTAGTCTTGCGGCTGCAAAATTACGAATAATTTGTCACGCGACCAAACATTTCTGCATTTTTCTGCCCTCGGAGCACTCCGATGTCTGCATTTTTTTGTAACTTTGTCGGCCAAATAACACAAACTCACCATGAAACGCCTCATAGCGATCATCACTCTGCTCACATCGGTACTCTCTCTGCAGGCCGAGCGACTCACGGACTACGTCAACCCCTTTATCGGCACTGCCGCCACGGGGCACACCTTCCCGGGTGCCTGCGTCCCCTTCGGACTGGTACAGGCCTCGCCCTGGACGGGAGCTGTGGGCTGGGAGTACTGCACGGGCTATGTGTATAGCGACCCCAAGATATGGGGCTTTGCGCAGACCTGCCTCAACGGCACGGGTTGCGCCGACCTGGGCGACATTCTCATACAGCCCGTCATGCTCCCCTCCAGGGGCTGGGACGCTCCCGCCTCAGACCGTGAGTGCCGCGAGGGAGCCTTCAGCAGCACCTACCAGAAGAGCAGCGAGACGGCGCGCCCGGGCTATTATGCCGTGACGCTCGACAACGGCAACATACGCTGCGAGGCCACGGCAACGGAGCATGTGGGCTGCTATCGTTTCACCTACCCCACGGAGGAGAAGACCCCCATGCACGCCCAGTACGGCCTCTACATCGACCTGCAGCACGGCCCTGCCTGGCGTGAGAATCAGTACTATGAGCACATCACGCAGTGCGAGGTGAACGTGGAGAATCCCAGCACCATCTCTGGCCACGTGAGGAGCAACATCTGGGTGGAGCAGGACGTGTACTTCGTCATGGAGTTCTCCCAGCCCTTCCACCGTTTGGTGGACCGCCAGCTGCGCCCTGAGGAGAAGGGCCGCAAGCTGCTCGTGGAGTTCGACTCCCAGCGCCCCCTGGAGGTGCATGTAGCCCTGAGCAGCAAGAGCATAGCTGGTGCCATGCGCAATCTCAAGAAGGAGGTACGCTCCCTGAACAAACCCTCCCGGAGCCGCGTGCCAGGACGCCCCGTCTTTGACCTCGTGCGACAGCAGGCTGACGAGGCCTGGGAGCAACAGCTGCAGCGCATCCGCATAGAGGGCAGCAAGGAGCAGAAGACGAGTTTCTACACCTCCCTCTACCACGCTCTGATCCAGCCCAACAACATCGCCGATGCAGGTGAGAGGCCAGACTACAGCACCTTCTCGTGCTGGGACACCTACCGCGCCGCTCACCCCTTCTACACGCTGGCCTTCCCCGACCGCGTGGACGACTTCGTACAGTCGCTCGTCAACCATGTGGACAGCGCAGGCATCCTGTCCGTATGGGAACTCTGGGGCAAGGACAACTACTGCATGATAGGCAATCACGCCGTGGGCATCATCGCCGAGGCGTACCACAAGGGCTTCCGAGGCTTTGACACGGAGCGTGCCTGGGAGGCTATCAAGCGCACCCTCACCGTGGACCACGAGCCCAAGAGCCAGTGGTCTATCTATACGAAGTATGGTTACTTCCCCACCGACATGACGGAGTCGGAGAGCGTCAGCCGCACCCTGGAGTGCAGCTACGACGACTATGCCGCTGCCGACATGGCCCGCCTCATGGGCAAGAAGGAGGACGCGGCCTACTTTGCCGACCGCGCCACATGGTACCAGCACCTGTTCGACAAGGAGACGGGCTTCATGCGGCCACGCCTGGCGGACGGCACATGGAAGTCGCCCTTTGACCCCGCTGGTCTGGCTCACGCAGAGAGTGTGGGCGGTGACTACACCGAGGGCAATGCCTGGCAGTACACCTGGCATGTGCTGCACGACGTGCCTGGCCTCATCCTGCTGCTGGGGGGCAAAAAGGCCTTCTGCAAGCGACTGGACACCTTCTTCAACACCCGCCTCGATGCCAATCTGGCCGACGTGACGGGCCTCATCGGCCAGTACGCCCACGGCAACGAACCCTCCCACCACGTGGCCTACCTCTATGCCCTCGCTGGTCAGCCCCACCGCACGCAGGAACTCGTCCGCCAGATTTGTGACGAGCTCTACCTGCCACGCCCCGACGGTCTGAGCGGCAACGACGACTGCGGCCAGATGTCGGCCTGGTACATGCTCTCCAGCATGGGCATCTACGCCGTGAGTCCCGTGAGCGGTGAGTACGTGTTCGGCGCACCCCAGCTGCCCCGCATTGAGCTCTCCCTGCCCGCTGGCAAGAAGCTCACCATCGTAGCCAAGAACCTGAGTGCCCAGAATAAATATGTCAAGCGCATCCTCTGGAACGGCCGCCCCTACAAGGCTGCTACCATCGACCACAGTGTGCTCACCAAGGGAGGCACGCTGACCTTTGAGATGACCGACAAATACTAAAAACATCCACCCAGAGACTGCCCGTGCTGTTTATATCCGCCATAAATTACCAGTTGTGGTTTGAGGTCCTGAGCTTTGTATTCTGCCTACTCGTCTTCATGCAGTACGCCAGCTCCCCCAACAACGACAAGCTCCTGGAGCAGCACTCCGCTGCCCCCGCCATGCTGCTGGCGTTGGTGCTCATCCTGTTCATCGGACTGCGCCCCGTGAGCTACGTGTTCGGCGATACGGTGAACTACGCCACGGGCTATGCCAGCACCTCGCCTCGCATGAGTGACATCAAGTGGGAGACGGAGTGGCTCTTTTCGGTTTACTCGTCGTGGTGCAAGTCGATGGGCTTCAGCGTCAACACCTACTTCCTGGGCATCGAGATTGTGTATATCGGCTTCCAGTACCTGGCCTGTCGGCGCATGGTGTGGGAGAGTCCGTGGGTGGCCTTTATGTTTATACTGAGCGCCTTTTCCTTCTTTACCTATGGTGTGAACGGCCTGCGCAACGGTGCAGCCTGCGCAATGGTGATGTACGCCATCGTGCTGATAGCCACCGATGGCAGCAAGCTGGTAGCGGGACTCATCATGTTCCTGGCCATGGGCATCCACCGCAGTGTGATGCTGCCTATCGCCAGCTGCATGGCGGCCCTCTTTGTGGTACGTTCGCCCAAGCTGGCCATATACCTCTGGGTGGCCAGCATCGGCATCAGTCTGGTGGGCGGTGGTGCCGTGTCGGGACTCTTTGGAGGTCTGGGACTGGACGATCGTACGGACAAGTACCTGAGCGGCCAGTACTTTGAGGAGAATACCTTCTCGCGCATGGGCTTCCGCTGGGACTTCCTGCTCTACAGTTCCGTGCCCGTCATACTGACCTGGTATGCCGTGGTCAAACGCAAGGTGGAGGACAAGGGACTCAATATCCTGGCCACCACCTACATTCTGGCCAACTCCCTGTGGGTAATGGTCAACCGCGTGGCCTTCAGTAACCGCTTTGCTTACCTCTCCTGGTTCCTCTACCCTCTGCTCCTAGCCTATATCATGATACGCCCGCACATCTGGGACGACCAGGACCGCAAGTGTGCGTGGGCACTGCTGCTGCATGCCACCTTCACTCTCATCATGTTCTATCTGGGCAAGGCCTAAGTGTCCCCCTCTCTGGCCTCAGTCTGCTCCACTAACACCTCTCCACTATGCTCTACAAACTGGCCCACATCCTCCAGTCACGCCTCACTTTCATCTGGACGCTGATAGAGTGGCTCAATGCTCTGCTCTTTGCCCTGCGCTACCACACTGCCCTCAAGCGCTGCAGTCAGCACCTCGCGCAGCAGCATCTGCGTCTGGCTACCACTGCCGATGCTGAGGCACTGGCGGGATTCTTTGCAAGGCAGCCCGAAGGAGCCTTTAGGTTCTTCCGTCCACACGCCTTTGATGCAACCACGCTGCACACCCTGCTGGGTCGTCGTTCATGGATTATGTTCGTAGCCGAGGAGGAGGAACGCATAGTGGGTTACGGTTTCCTGCGCTGTTTCTTTATCGGCAAGAGTTACCTGGGCAAGATGGTGGACCATCAGCACCAGGGCCGTGGCATAGCCCAACGCATGTGTCTCTCGGCCATGGCCATAGCCACCGACTGCGGCCTGCACATGTATGAGAGCATCAACCGCGAGAACATGGCCTCTCTCCGTTCCTCGCAAAAGGTACTACACACCGAGGTACTGGAGGAACTGGAGGATGGCGACATGCTCATTGAGGACACACCACTTTAACTCATCTCCCCGCCATTGTTCATGAAGATTATCCGAACGGCGACCATAGGCATGTCGCTCGACATCTTTTGTCGCGGACTGCTCCGCGAACTCAGCGAAGAGGGGCACGACATCGTGGCTCTCTCCTCACCCGACAGCGATCTCCACTCCCTCGGAGAGCGTGAGGGCGTGCGCACTATCGGTGTGGAAATGGCACGCCAGATCAGCCCCTGGAGCGACCTGCGCTCGCTGTGGAAACTGTGGCGAGTCTTCAGGCGCGAGCGTCCTGACATGGTGCACAGCATGACCCCCAAGGCGGGTCTGCTCTCCATGATAGCTGCCCGACTGGCAGGTGTACCACTGCGCGTGCATACGTTCACTGGACTCGTCTGGCCTACAGAGCGGGGGCTCAAGCGGCTCATCCTCCAGACCACCGACCGACTGACCTGCCTCTGCGCCACCCATATCATACCCGAGGGGCAGGGCGTCATGCACGACCTACAGCGCGAGATTACGCACAAGCCCATGCGCGTCCTGGGCTACGGCAACGTGCGCGGTGTGGATATGGAGTACTATCAGCCGCGTAACATAGAACAGCCTGGCAATGCAGATAGTATAGACAACCTAGAGCACCTAGAGAACCTAGCCCCCCTCAACCATCCCGTCTTCCTCTTTGTCGGTCGCATACTCCCCGACAAGGGTGTGCGCGAGCTAGTAGAGGCCTTCCTGCGCCTGCGGCGCGGCACCCTCCTGCTCGTAGGTCCTACGGAACAGGCCCTCCCTCTGCCTGAGAACGAGCGTATCATACAGGTCGGAATGCAGGCTGATGTGCGCCCCTGGATGGAGATGGCTGACGTCCTGGTGTTGCCCTCCTACCGTGAGGGATTCCCCAATGTAGTACTGGAGGCCGGTGCCATGGAGCTCCCCTGCATAGTAACCGACATCAACGGCAGCCGCGAGATCGTCGTGGAGGGCGAGACTGGCCTCATTGTTCCAGCCCGCTCCGCCGACCACCTCCTGCAGGCCATGCAGTGGATGGCCGACCATCCCGAGGAACGCAGGGCTATGGGACGCAAGGCTCGTCCGCACATTGCCAAACACTGGGAGCAGTCCTACGTGCGACAGTGCCTCAAGGACTACTACGTAGACCTATGCACCCTACAACCACATGTCACATAGCCGATTAGCAACCACTATCCACCCATTATGTTCACCCCATTCCACGCACCTTTTCTCTCCCTCCTGCGCATTGCCCTCGGCACGCAGACGGAGCTCCCTCGTCCCCTCACGGCGACAGAGTGGCTGGGGATATACAACATGGCACGCGTGCAGTGGCTCGTAGGAGTGCTGATGGACAGCATCGAACGCCTGCCCGAGGACATGCGGCCGCCTGAGGGGCTGCGACTCGACTGGATAGGACAGGCACTATACATCGAGCAGTGCAATCACCTCATGACCCACGTAGCCAGCACCCTGCCTGGCCTGCAACTCAAGGGGCAGGCCGTGGCGCAGTTCTATCCGCGACCTGAACATCGGCAGTGTGGAGACATTGATATCTGGATGCCCGAAGGACGCGAGGCGGCTCTACGGTGGGCGCACGAACATCTGCAGGAGTGCGAAATGCCCAACGCCTTCCACATTTCCTGTCCCGACTACCATGGAGTGCCAGTGGAGGTGCACTGGACACCGACCATTATGCACAACCCGTGGCTCAATCGCCGCCTGCAGCACTACTACCGCCAGCTGGCCGAACAGCCTGTGGGCAGCGGACGCAGCATAGCGGAGCAGCCCGTGGTGTATCTCCTGCACCACGCCTTTAACCATCTCCTAACCGAAGGACTTGGTCTGCGCCAACTAGTAGATCTCTACTGGGTACTCCAACACCCAGAGTGTGTGCCCGAGGACATTGCAGATCAGCTCCGTCAGCTCCATCTCACCCGCTTCATGGCCGCAGTGGGCCACATCCTCACCCAACACCTTGGACTCCCCGCCCAACGACTCCCCATTGCCCCCAATCCTTTCCTGGGCGAGAAATTACTCAAGGAGGTGATTGAGAACGGCGATTTGGGCATGGGACGCGACCATCCTCGCGGTATCCGACTCCTCTATCGCCGACTCTCTACAGTCGTCTGTCACCTGCGCTATGCACCAGGCGAGGTTATGTTTATTCCTCTAATTTCCACCTTAAGTGGGCTAAAACGTGCGTACAATTTACAAAAAACACGATAAAACGGCAATATCTTTGCATTTATTGTGCTTTTTATCGTTTTTTTTGCCTAACTTTGCGCGAAACTATTGTTCAGCATCAACAGATTCAAGATAGGTTTATGCGCCAAATCCTACTCCACATACTCCTCCTGGCTCTCTCCTGCTCTATGGCACAGGCGCAGAATATCGCCTTGCGCCCTTACTGCTTCAGCGAGAACTGGACCTTCGGCGTAGGAGCGGGCATGGTCTATACCATGGCGGAAAACACGGGCAAGGCTCCCTTCAGCGAGAATGCCGCACTCAACATTCACGTACAGGCTGCCAAGTGGTTTCATCCCACTGTGGGCCTGCGTGCCGAGGTACAGATGGGCAAGCACAAGGGCTGCGTGAACCGTGAGATGACTAACTTCAAGCCCAACATAGGTCCCTACGGCTTCAAGCTGAACTCCTATGATCTCCAGTTGCTGCTGAATCTGACCAACTGCGTCTTTGGCTACGACGAGGAGCGCCGCTTTGATTTGGCAGCCTTTGTTGGTGGAGGATGGCTCTGCAGTTACGGCTTTGACGATAGCGCCAAGAAATGGCAAAGCAACTACTACCCCATCAACACCCACAAGAGCATAAGCCCCATGGCCCGTGCTGGCGCCTACATTTCCTGCCGCGTTCACAATATGGTCAGCCTCGCTCTCGAAGGGGCTTATACCATCACCAACGATAAGTACAACGGTGTTACCTACGACAACCACCCTTTTGACAGTTACTGCGATGTGCGCCTTGGCCTCACCTTTCATATTGCTGATGGATATGAGGAGCGTCGCTTTCGCTACGTAACACTAGAGGATGCCGAGTACTACTCCGTACTCTCCTCTAGGGTGCGTCGCGCCTACGAGGAATACCTACGGAACAACCCACCGCAATGAAGAAACTGCTATACTCTCTCGCTCTCGTAGCCTCCATCTTGGGCTCCCTCACGTCATGCCACAATGACGAGACGCCCACGCCGTGGCAGTTCTTCCCTGCCAATAGGCCCAACGACTTCTCCTTTGAGACAACCACCACGACGGACATATCTCTTCAGTATCCCCGTCAGGCCGCTATCAGTCTATACACCGATGACCCCACCAGGGTGACCAATCTCGGCACACTCTTACCCTTCCTCACGGGCTACACCACTGCCGGTGGCTCGCTGGAGATGCGCGTCACCATCCCCGATGCCACAGTCTGCATCTACGCCACGACCGACACGGAGGGCTGCCCCCGTCTTATGTGCTCCAAGCGCGACGCTAATGGCAAGTTCCTGCCCTTTGAGGTTATCGGCACTGAGCGTGGCACGCAGCCTCTCGGCAACCAGGACACACACCTTGCGACGCTCTATCTCGGTGGGATAGTAGGCTTTGAGGACAACTACCCCAACGCTGGCGACTGGGATATGAACGACGTCATGATGTCCTATCTGCGCACCATCCGCATCAGAGACTGGCAGGAGGTAGAGAACATCACGGACGAGTGGGCCATGGTAGCAGACGGTGCAGGCTATAGCAACGCCTTTGGGTACGAACTCTTTGGCGAGATAAGCCTCCCTGACTCTACGCGCTGCACTATCAGCCGACGCGACGTCAACGTGAGCATAGACATCTCGCACTCCTATGGCGGCACCTTTGAGTGCCACGGTCTAGACAACGACCTGTCCGTCCCCACGGTGATGCTCTTTGACGACATCAACCATGTGCCCAACGACAACACAACATGGCAGGTCACCACAACCTTCCGCCGCCGCGTATCCTATAGTGAGCTGATTCGTCTCAACCACATCATGAACCCCTTTATCGTGGCGCCCACCTTTGGTACTGCCAACATCGGAGAGACCAGCCTGCCTCCCTATCTGCACTATGGTCGCAACGAGGTGCACCCTGCCTACTATGCTCCTACGGAGAAGTTCAACATCAGTCTCTTTGGCCGTGGTGATGACAAGAGCGACATGAGCCAGGGAATCTACTTTGTACGCAACCAACTACAGCCCTATCCCTTTGCTATCCACATCATGGGCAACAGCTACATACAGAGTAACGGTGACATCATCGTCATCCCCGATTTTGTGGTTCCCGCAGAGACGGTCATTATGAGCCAGACCTACCCCAGCTTTGGTAGTTGGTACAACAGCAAAGGCAGCACCGACAAGGAGTGGTTCCGTGCCGAGAACGTCATCAACTCAGGCAGCAACAAACTCCGCCGCAGAGTACCGATTAGAGGACACAAACTATGACTGACATAGCCTACTTATAAGACAGCCTCTGCCCTAATATATAATAATGTACTAATCAATATACCACATTATGCGATTACTCACACTCACCCTGGGAATGCTGCTCAGCGCAAGCACTCTTCTACTAGCTCAGACAGTCAAGTCTGACTCCATAGCCATCGGATACAGCTATGAGGAAGACTATGTACTCGACAATAGCTACGCTGGCGGTGGCATTACTGGTCTATTTAGTCACGGAAGCAACACGGGCAAGGCCAAATTCTACAAGATGCTAAACCCCAGCATTGCTTTCTTTGCAGGCAAGCATATATCCCCATATAGCGATGTGCGCGCTACTTTGGGCTATTCTCTCAATAGTGGTACGGCAAACCACGACAACAAGTTCGGCAACTACCGCTGGCACTCCATCCAACTGGCTCTGAGTTACCGTCCGTCCATTTCAAACATTCTCGCCCATTACAACGAGAACCGCAACTGGAGCATCAATGCTGTAGCAGGCATTGGAGGTAATGTTGCATTCGGTTACTCCAAAAAGGAGTGGAACAAGGACAACAACTTTAACCGTAGCGCCCGCGCCCTCCTGGACCTCCACGTAGGTCTGTCCTTTGAGTATCGCATCCGCCCCAAATGGACAATCGGTGTAGAGGCCATTGAGTACTTTGTAGATAACAACTTTGATGGCAACAACAGTGACGACAACCTCTGGGACAGGCACGCCAACCTGATGGTTTCGCTCTCCTACAACTTCCTCAACCGAGATCGGGACACCCGTGCACTACGCAATGTGCACTACGATGTCTCAAAGTTTAGCGAAGCCCAACAACGCTTGGATGACCTCCGAGCCGCCAACCAATATCTTGATGACAACAAGCCCGTCATCAACGACACTATAACACATATAACTCACAAGATTTACCAGATAATCGCCTTCGATCCGACGAGCAGTGATATCCTTGAGTTACAAAAGACGCACATCCATGTACTCGGTCTCTCATACCAGCGTTTGAGACAGGCCACCATCTGCATCGTTAACGCCACCAAAAGCAGCGAGGAACTGTTCCAGCAGAGAGCCCAATCCATTATCGAAGCCGCAGCCAAGGACTTCGCTCCTGTGCCCTCTTCAGCCTTCCACATATTCAACAAGGAGCAGGACATTGACTTCAAAGCACTGCCCAATCGTAACGTTATAATCTTCCTCGTCAATGAATAAGTATCTTTATGCCCTTTTGCTGTGCACAACATTTGTGCTGACTGCCAGTGCCGATGACTATTCCCATAAGAACCTTGACGATACCGAGGTATTTGTCACCAAGCTCGTTGAGAGCAATGACACTACACGCTTCCTTAAGAAGTACAAGGCTAGGGACAATTGGTTCATAGGAGCCAATATCGGAACTAGTATCTCCATGAGTGAGAACACGCTCCATCGCAACTTCTTCAACATACCACGCCCATCCGCGTCACTCATATTGGGCAAGATGTTCCACCCCGCCTTTGGAGTACGCCTCAACCTAGGCTATCGTCCGCAGGTAGGACGTGCCGACTGGGAGCTCAGCAAATACTATTCGCATACTTTTGGCAACTATAACTTCAAGGTAGCCTGCGGCTATGTGGATGGTATCATAGACCTCTTCAATGTATTTAACCGCTACAAGGAAGACCGTCGCTGGGGGCTCAATGCCATTTTGGGCCTTGGTTTAAACTATGCCTTTGACTTCGACAAGGAAGCCGCTGCCCGTATGGACATTGGTTGTCCGAACCCCGAGAACGGCACACAGTTCACCTACCACATTGACACTAGCAACAATTACTACTTTGCTGGTCAGTTCGGCCTACAGGGCGTATATCACATCGCTGACGCATGGGACATCAATGCCGAGCTGGTACTCAATGGTACCGATGATGCCTATAACGGTGTGTGCTATTCCGGCCTAAGTCAGGAAAATATTAAGAATGCTGGACGTCCCTATGACCTCTATCTTGATGTACTTGTAGGATTTTCCTACCACTTCAAGGATCACTATGGTGCCCGTCGCTTTGCCTATCGCGATAGAGACGAAGAACGCCGCATCAATGAGTATGCCAACCAACTGCGTGAAGAAGCCCGCAGACTGCAAGAGGAGCGTAACGTCGTCATTAATAAGGTAGAAGAAGTGCGCTACGACACCATCATGCAGACCACCATCAACTTCTACATCGACCGCTACTACATCACCGAGGAGCAGAAGGTCATCGTGCGCAGCGTGGCCAACTTCCTGGAACTGCACCCCGAGATCAACCTCGTTGTGACAGGCTACGCAGATATACAGACCGCCAACCCAGAGTACAACCTGCGTCTGTCCAAGCGCCGCGCCACTGCCGTCTATAACATGCTCGTCACCGAGTGTGGTGTAGATCCCGACCGACTCAAGATAGACTATCTGGGTGACACGGCGCAGCCCTATGAGATTGTCAACGAGTGGAACCGTGCTGTGCTCTTCCGTATGGTTCGCCGCGAAAAGTAACACTGCGCAGACCATATGTCAAACAAACAGACCATCAAGTGGTTTGTGCTCAAAGCTGGCCGACGCGAAAAGGCGGCTCAGAGCGCTCTGCATGAGGCCGGTATCAACCACTACCTCCCCACGCACCAAGTGGCAGAGGAGCGTTGCGGCCAAAAGCGACTCGTAGAGCGCCCGCTCATCAGCAACATGCTTTTTGCTCAGGGTACGCATGACCGCATCAACTCTTTTGTCCGGCAGCACGACTACATCCACTTTGCCTACCGCCGCGAGGGTGCAGGCTTCAGCATACTCGAGGTTCCCGACGCCGAGCTGGAGGCCTTTCGCGGGGCTGTCACGAGCATGGCTGGCGACCTGACCTACTACCACCCAAACGAGATTCCCCTGCGTCAGGGTACCAAGGTTCGTATTGTAGGCGGCAACCTCGATGGCTACGAGGGCATCGTTCTCCGCGATAAGAAAGAAGCCGCAGAGATGTTCTACATCGACTTTCCTCTGCTCGGCGCATTGGGCACTCATGTGGCCCCCGATTACATACAGATTATCCCCGAATAAGGTCTATTTCATCATATTAGTAGCACTACGCTTGGTCAATTCAGAAAAAAAGCGTAAATTTGTCGCCAAATACGCCGCAGCCAGACTGCAGTGGTCTATACGACAATACAAACTAATATGAAAAACATACTCTTTACCTCTCTACTCGCCTGTGCGGGCCTCATGGCCTCCGCACAGGTGAGTCTCGTTTCGCCCCTTCCCCACAAGGTAACAGAGGGCGCAGTATTTAATCTTTGTGACCAGCCTCTCACCATTGTTGCCAAGGGTGTGGTGGGCGACAAAGCCGTGAAGAAATATGCCAAACTCGTTCCCGCCAAGGCCGAAGGCTACTACCTGAACATCGATGCAAAAGGCCATGTTGTGCTTGTGGGTCGCGATGCGCGTGGTCTCTACTACGCTGAGCAGACACTGGAACAGATCACCAGCAAGGATCAGGCTCAGGAGTGCACCATCCAGGACTGGCCCGACGTGATGTGGCGTGGCGTGGTGGAAGGCTTCTACGGACGTCCCTGGAGTCATGAGCACCGTCTGCGCCAGCTCGACTTTTACGGCAAGCAGAAGATGAACGTCTATATCTACGGACCTAAGGACGACCCCTATCACCGCAAGTTCTGGCGCGAGCCCTATCCCGAGAAGGAGGCCGCCCTCATCAAGGAACTCGCCGAGAAGGCCAAGGAGAGCCACGTGCAGTTCTACTGGGCCATCCACCCGGGTGTAGATATCAAGTGGACCACAGAGGATCGCGACCTCCTCGTAGCCAAGCTCGAAAAGATGTACGACCTCGGCGTGCGCTCCTTCGCTGTGTTCTTCGACGACATTTGGGGCGAGGGTGCCAAGGCCGACAAGCAGGCTGCCCTCCTCAACCATGTCGATGAGGTCTTTGTACAGAAGAAGGGCGATGTCTCTCCCCTCGTGCTCTGCCCCACCGAGTACAACAAGTCCTGGGCCAACGACCAGAAGGGCTACCTCCGCACCCTCGGCAGCCAGCTGCACAAGGGCATAGAGGTAATGTGGACAGGCAACACCGTGGTACACTGCATCGACAAGCCCTCCATGGAGTGGATCAATGAGCGCATCCAGCGCAAGGGCTACATCTGGTGGAACTTCCCCGTCAACGACTTTGTGCGCGACCACATGCTCCTCGGCCCCGCCTATGGCAATGGTCTTGACATTGCCGACATGGTGAGCGGTTTTGTGAGCAACCCCATGCAGTATGCCGAGAGCAGCAAGATCTCCCTCTACAACATCGCTGACTATACCTGGAACATGCAGGCCTACAACTATGAGAAGTCCTGGGAGGATGCCATCAAGTATGTGATGCCCGACGAGAAGGCCGCCGCAGCTCTGCGTACCTTTGCCCTCAACAACGAGGATCTCGGTCCCAACGGCCACGGTTTCCGCCGCGAGGAGAGTCGCCATCTCGTGCCCCTGGCCGAGCAACTGAAGTCGGATGATCGCAAAGCCGTAGGTGCAGCCGTGTTTGGCCTTAGAGAGGAGTTGTCCAAGCTCTCTGCAGCCTGCAACACCCTGCTCGCTACCACCGCCAACCCCTGGCTCACCGAGGAACTCCGCCCCTGGATTCTGCAGTGCAAGAACATTGCCGAATACGGCCAGCGCATCTGCCAGATGAGCATGACAAGAGACGGACGCATGCGCGTAGGTGGCAACCGCTTCGGTGAACAGTACGACCAGGTGAAGGCTCTGGCCCGCATCATGTACGACCTCGACACGAAGCCCGGTATGCTCCACGAGTACCAGACGGGTATCAAGAGCGCCACCCGTGTGCTCCTGCCCATGCTCAACGACCTCTTTGCTGAGAGCGTAAAGGCCTATAACGAGAAGCACGGCACCGACCTCGACCCCGTGGCAGAGTACGTACCCTTCAAGATTAGCTCTGACGTACATCAGCTCGCTCAGCTCACCTTCCGCTATCAGGGCGGTCAGATGCAGATCAACCCCGTCAACGAGGTAGTAGAGTGGCCCGCAGGCGCTGCTGTGACCATCACCGCCGACCGCGAGGTAGGCCTCGGTGGCCTCGACTTCAACCTCGGCACACCCAATATTGCTGACAAGTTCAGCCTCGTTGCTACCGACTCTCAGGGCCGCGAGAAGACCATCTCCCTGCTCCACTACAAGGAGGGCGAAGAGGTAGTCCACACTGGCAACGAGATCAACGGAACCCGCTGCAAGACCCTTCGTCTCATCAACACCAGCGGTGTGAGCCAGAAGGTCTTCTTCCGCTCCTTCCGCGCTGGCATGAAATAGTCGTCCCCACCCTACGAGGACTGCAGTCCCACCCTACGAGGATTGCAGTCCTCCTATATGAGGATTGTAGTCCTCCTCTATGGGGACTACGCTCCTCCCCTATGGGACAGCATTCCCACATAGGAGTAAAATAGACTTCACATACGAGAAATAATAACAAATACATACCTTAAATCTAATTTCAATCAGATGAAGAGACTTTCCCTCTTATTCCTCCTTGCGTGTTTAGTACTCACTGCAGGAGCATTTGAACTAGGACCCAACCAGTACCTGCTGGGCAACTCCACCAGCGACAGTTATGACAACTATGGTAGCGTCCCTTACACTGGTGATATACTAGTCGGCTCAATCATCTATCAGGACGACTACAAACATCTGCGCAACTGCCGTGCTTTAGGCATCCGCTTCTGTGTGCCCGAGGTCGTAGAGATCAAGTGGGTTACCCTTCACGACTCTGATCTCGAGCCCATCAAGCAGCAAAAGCCCTCCAAGCCCATCGAGAAGGGCTGGAACTACGTAGAGTTCGACACTCCACAGAAGCTTGACCCCGTAGGTACTTTTATTTCCTACACCTATGTGCAGACAGCCACCAACTTTGGCATCTGCAACTGGCCCGATACGGCCCCCGGTGGTTTGTGGACTTATCTATACAACACTCAAGCCAACAAATGGATGTGGAGCAACTTCTCCAACCAGTTGGGTGCCCTCTGCATCCAACTCGTTGTGGAGGCCGACCCTCTACCCGACTACAATGTGAGCATCACCGACATTGTGTCCCAGCCTGCCGCCGTCAACCAGAGAGCCAAGGGCGTGGTCTATATGTCCAGCAACAGCAGCAAGGTGATCAACGAACTTGACTACACCCTCACCCTTGATGGCCAGACCAGCAGCTTTCACCGCACGCTGAGTAAGCCCATCGCCGCTGGTCCCAACCAGGAGTTCGGCTTGGAGTTTGACTACCCCACTCCCGCCACCCCCGGCAACTACACCACTACCCTCACCATCACGGGTATTAATGGCGAGACACCCGCCGATGCCGTCAGCAAGGACTTTGACCAGAAGGTACTCTCACGCATCGCTCCCCGCCGCACTGTAGTGGAGGAGTTCACGGGTACGGGCTGCGGCTACTGCCCCCGTGGCTGGGTCGGAATGGAGTACCTCAAGGAGAAATACCCCGAGCAGTTTATCGGTGTTGCCGTTCACCAGTACAACCAGAACGACCCCATGTACTGCGCCCGCTACTGCAATCCAGGCTTTGGCGGTGCCCCCACTTGCGTCATTGACCGCAAGCAGACCCTCGACCCCTACTATGGCTCCACCCAGCAGGGCATTGATGTGGACCTACGCAACTATGCCAGCCTGGCACCTGACGTGGACATCATCAACCTCACAGCCTCCTACAACGAAGACAAGACCAAGGTGGCCATCAAGACCGATGTGGAGTTCCTCGTTGACTGTGGCAAGTACAACATAGCCTATGTCCTCACTGCCGACAAGCTCTCCAGCAGTAGCGCCGCATGGAACCAGGCCAACTACTATGGTGGCAAGTCGGTCGCAGAGGCCGGAGTTCTGCCGCACATGCCCGATCTCAAGAAGTTCTGCGCAGGTGGCGAGTGGGCCTCCAAGGCCTCTCTGGTCTTCAACGATGTGCTCATCGGCAGCTCCTATAGCAGCACTGGAACCAATGGCGCAGTGGGCTTCAACAGCAAGAACCCCGCAGGGACCATAGCATCCAAGAGCTACAATGTCTCTATGCCTACATCCAAGTCGCTGCTCTCCGCCCTTGACTACAACGAGGTCTATGCAGTCGTTCTCGTCATCGACTCCAACAAGAAGATAGCCAACGCCGCCCGCATCCGCGTCACCGACCCTGAGGGCATTGGCACCGTGCTGGCTCCCACAACCACCTCGACTGAGACCTTTGACCTCCAGGGCCGCACCAGCAACGCCCCTCAGCGTGGTATCAATATTATCAATGGTAAAAAGTACATCGTAAAATAACTCTCCCCCACCCCTACTATGCTACGAAAGATATTCTCACTACTGCTCCTCACGGCAGCCTGCGCCACCAGCGTGCAGGCTGCCATCAAGATTGAGGACGGCCACTACTATACCTTCCGCAACCTGGCTACCAACCTCGTCCTCTCCAATGGTAGCACCACCGCCAAGAACGCCCGACTCAAGGGCGAGGAGTACGACACCAACGGCAACCCTGCCCAGCAGTGGCAGCTCAAGGCAGTAGAGGGAAAAGACGGCGTATATCAGTTCGTCAATACCGACTTCTCACTGGCCATCGACCTCGCACTGACAGGCAACACCGAATATGCTCTGCAGTGGACACCCAGCATCAGCAATACCAACCAGCATCTGCGCGTGCAGTTTATTCAAGGTGCTGAGGACATCGTTACCATCGGGTCCGATGGTGCACTCTACAAGGGCAATTCCACTGCCTACATCGCCAATACGTACACCGAGCACTCTGGCTATTGGGGCTATGTAACCAAGGTGAGCAACGACGATGCCAAGTGGCAAATCATCCCCGTAGAGCACGCTGCCTACAAGCGCCCCGAGTGGCAGGACGAGGCTGTCTTTGCCATCGGCAAGGAGGCTGGCCACGCTACCTACTTGCCCTACCCCAGCACCGCAGCCCTGCGTGCCGATAAAGAGCGCTATGCCAAGCCCTGGCTCGACCCCACAGGCAATAGCCGCTGGATGTCGCTCGATGGTACCTGGAAGATAACCTGGAAGAACTCCACCGACAATCGCACCGACATGGCAGCACTGACAGCCTCTACCACCGTACCCAGTGGAGTCAAGTTGAGCGATGTCACCGTGCCCGGCTGTCTGGAGATGCAGGGCTACGGCACACCTTATTATATTAACGACAACTACCCATTTGAGGATGCCGCCCCCAACATCCAGATGCGCTCTGGCGTGGAGAACGGCGTTGGCAGCTATCGCCACACCTTCAGCGTGCCCAGCACATGGCAGGGCGAGCGTGTCTATCTCCACTTTGACGGCATCTATGGTGGCGCCTATATCTGGCTCAATGGACGCCAGGTAGGCTACACACAGGGTTCGAACAACGATGCCGAGTTCGATGTGACCGACTACCTCGTCACTGGCACCAACGTCCTTGGCGTGCAGAACATCCGCTGGACCGACGGCAGCTATCTCGAGGGCCAGGACATGTGGCACATGAGCGGCATCCACCGCAACGTCTATCTCTATGCCCTGCCCGAGGGTTCCGTACGCGACCACTGGCTGACCAGCACCTTCAACGAGGAGCTGACCTCTGCCACCCTCACCGCTCATATCCGCGGTGGTCAGTCCGTACAGGTCAGCCTCATCTCCCCCGAGGGCAAGGTGCTCTCGCAGGCCATGGCTCAGCCCTCAGAGGACAAGGGTGTGCTTACGGCCCAGTTCAATGTGGCCAACGTGCAGCTGTGGAGTGCCGAACACCCCGTTCTCTACACCGTAGAGTTCAGCCAGCGCGATACCAAGGGCAAGGAGCAGATGGCCTTTGCCACCAAGCACG
Source organism: Bacteroidaceae bacterium (assembly GCA_024400995.1). Lineage (GTDB taxonomy): Bacteria > Bacteroidota > Bacteroidia > Bacteroidales > Bacteroidaceae > Alloprevotella. The sequence continues at coordinate 22,777 of JAKSLU010000009.1, read as the reverse complement.
GATTCCGACTCATAGAGAACGACGGCAAGCTCGTGCGCATCAACGGACAGCGCGTTTATTTCCGCGGTGTCAACACACAGGACACCCATCCCCTCTATGGCCGCACCATGCCCCTTGAGACCATGCTCACCGACATCCTGCTCATGAAGCAGAACAACATCAACACCGTGCGCACCAGCCACTATCCCCGCTCTCCGCGCATGATGCACATGTTCGACTACTATGGCCTCTACGTCATGGACGAAGCCGACAACGAGTGCCACCACAACTGGACCGACATGGGCATCAACGGCATCAGCAGTCAGGACAGCTGGCTCCCCGCCATGCAGGACCGCACCGACCGCATGGTGCAGCGTGACCGCAACCACGCCTCCGTCATCTTCTGGAGCACAGGCAACGAGAGTTGCTGGGGCAAGAACTTTGCCGCCCTCTACGATGCCATCCATGCCCTTGATGCTGGCAGTGGTCGTCCTGTGCACTATGAGGGTGCCACCCGAGGCAACGCCAAGGGTCAGACCGACCTCTTCAGCCGTATGTACCCCACCGCCAGCAGCGTAGCCAGCCAGGCAGCCAACAACACCCAGCCTCACTTCATCTGCGAGTACGCTCACGCTATGGGTAATGCCGTCGGCAACCTGCGCGAGTACTGGGATGGAATCTACGACAGCGAGTATGGCACAGGCGGCTGCATCTGGGACTGGGTCGATCAGAGCATCTACGATGCCGATGATATCAAGAAGAAGAACCTCGTTACCAACGGCCTTCCCCGCTTCAAGTCAGGCTATGACTACGGCTATCTGCACCAGGAGAACTTCCTCAACAACGGTCTCATCACCGCAGAGCGCGTGCCCTCTGCCAAGTTGGCCGAGGTCAAGTCCGTTTATTCGCCCGTGCAGCTCGCAGGCTTCACGGCCAGCACCAAGACCTTCCGCCTCAAGAACGTGGACTCCTTCACCGACCTCAACACCTACGATGTCCGCTACGCCGTGTCCATCAACGGCTACGTCGTAGAGGAGGGCAGCGTGGACATGCCTAGCATTGCGCCCCAGAGCGACGTAGTTAGCGTGTCTATCCCCTATACTACGGCCAAGCCCCAGTCAGGCGAGATGCTCGTCAACCTCACCTTTGCCCTTCGCGAGGACACTCCCTGGGCCAAAGCGGGCCATATCGTAGCTACCCTCCAGCAGGCCATCCAGCGCCGTCCGAGCAACCTGCCAGCCTACGCTCCCACCACTGCTCAGCAGGTCAAGGTCACCAAGACGGGCGGCAACACCAAGATCGGCAACGACAAGACCTATCTCACCTTCGATGCCAACGGCAATCTACTCTCCTACGTCAACGAGGGTCGCACCCTCATCAGCGAGGGACCGGAGTACGACAACTTCCGTTGGATTGAGAACGACCGCTACAACGACACCGACAATGGTGTCAGCGACAAGACCATGACCCTCACCCAGGCCAGCGATGGCAGCACCGCCACCGTCAAGGTGACCGCCAAGGGCAGCAAGTGTCCCTACACGCTGACCTACACCATCTATGGCGATGGCAGCTTTGACCTCGGCGTCAGCATGAAGCCCGCCGTAGAGGACCTGCGCCGTGTGGGTCTGGCTATGACGCTCTGCGGTGAACTGGAGAACGTCTCCTACTGGGGACGTGGTCCTGAGGAGAACTACTCCGACCGCAAGGAGGGCACCTACATCGGTCGCTATGAGAGTACGGTGAGCGACTTCTTTGAGCACTACGCCCATCCGCAGACCTGCGGTGGTCGAGAGGATGTGCGCGAGGTTCTCCTCACCGATAACGCTGGTCTGGGCATGCGCATCAGCACAGCCCATAGTGCCAACCGCCAGGTGGCCATGCAGCTCCTACATCATCGCGACACCGACATGACCGGTTCACGCGTCCACCCCTATGACCTCAAGGCTGCCGATGACATCTACGCCCACTTTGATATCTATCAGCGCGGTCTAGGAAACGGCTCCTGCGGTCAGGGCACTGGCACCATCGATGCCTACAAGTGTCCCTCGAACGTCACCCTTACCTACTCCCTGCGTTTCAGTCCCTACGATCTCACCACCGACGGACTCGCCCCCTTGCACTCTCTGACGCAGAGCAGCGCGGAAGCCGCCTACGATCTCCTAGGCCGCACGCTCCAACAGCCCACACGCGGCATTTACCTCCAGGCTGGACGCAAGTATATCGGTCGATAATCATATAGGCCAATAAGCAATCGATCAATAGAGTCCCAACGCATCTATACTACTAACTATTCTAAACTATAAAGCCATGAAAGAAATCATAAGCCACTTTGCCATCCAAGGCACTGTGAAGGAAGTTCGCCCTCTGGGCAATGGTCTTATCAACACCACCTACAAGGTGGAAACCGAAGAGGCTGACGCTCCCGACTACGTTCTGCAGAACGTCAACGTAGCCATCTTCCCCGACATCGACCTGCTCATGCACAACATCGTTGAGGTGACGGGTCACATCCGCAAGAAGCTTGAGGCCATCGGTACCTACGACATCGATCGTAAGGTGCTCCAGTTTGTGCCCACCACCGATGGCAAGTACTACTACTATGATGGCGAAAAGTACTGGCGCATCATGGTCTTCATCCCCGACACTGTGAGCAAGAGCGGCGTCTCTCTGGAGAGTTCCTACATCGTGGGCAAGACCTTTGCCAACTTCCAGGCCATGCTCGCTGATATTCCCAGCGAACTGGGAGAGACCATCAAGGACTTTCACAACATCGAGTGGCGCCTGCAGCAGCTCAAGGATGCCGTGGCAGCCGATCCACTCGGTCGTGCCAAGGAGCCCGAGGCTCAGGAGATCCTGGCCGAAATCCAGAAGCGTGCTGAGTTCATGTCCAAGAGCGAGCGTCTGCACCGTGAGGGCAAGCTCCCCAAGCGCATCTGCCACTGCGACACCAAGGTAGATAACATACTCTTTGACACCGAGGACAACGTGCTCTGCGTTATCGACCTCGACACGGCGATGCCCTCCTTCATCTTCAGCGACTTTGGCGACTTCCTCCGCTCCGCCGCCAATACCACCCGCGAGGATGATCCCGATCTGAAGAACGTAAGCTTCAACTTCGACGTCTTCCAGTCCTTTACCAAGGGCTATCTGGAGGGTGCTCGCTGCTTCCTCACTCCCATCGAGATCGAGAACCTGCCCTACGCCACGGCTCTCTTCCCCTACATGCAGACCGTGCGCTTCTTTGCCGACTATATCAACGGTGATACCTACTACAAGGTGCAGTATCCCGAGCATAACCTCATCCGTACTCGCAACCAGCTCCGTCTGCTCCAGTGCGTCGAAGAGGCCTTCCCCCAGATGGAGGAGTTCATCCAGAGCCAGCTGTAGGCGACTGCATGTAAGAAATAAGAATTAAGAAATAAGAAATAATACTAACGAAAGTTGGAACATTTCGAAGTAGTAGAAAAACGTCCAGAGGTTCTGGAGGCGGATGTTGTCCGCTTCCAGAACCGCAAGGACAAGTGGGTTGCCTTCGTCGGACTTCTCGACGGACGCCCCTATGAGATATTCACCGGTCTGCAGGACGATGAGGAGGGCATCATGCTCCCCAGGAGTGTCAACCAGGGTCGCATCATCAAGTGCGTGCTGCCCGATGGCACCAAGCGCTATGACTTTCAGTTCACCAACAAGCGCGGCTACAAGATTACAGTTGAGGGTCTGAGCGAAAAGTTCGACTCCCAGTACTGGAACTATGCCAAGCTCATCTCTAGTGTGCTCCGCTACGGTATGCCCGTTGAGCGTGTCATGCGCCTCATTTCCTCCCTCGACCTCGATGGTGAGGACCTCAACACCTGGAAGAAAGGTGTGCTCCTCGCCCTACGTCGCTACTCTAGCGAGTCTGAGACTGCGGCAGAATGACACTTCTTATCGACGATAGCATTACGCACTGGGACGACAACCGTCTGATCCAGGCACTGGCGGCACTACCCACGTGGCGCAGAGAGGAGGCGCTGCGCTATCACCACACGTCAGGTCGCGTGCAGTGTGCCGCGTCCTATCTGCTCCTGTGTCGTGCGCTGAGGGAGGACTACGGCATCGAGGAGCAGCCTCTGTTCCAGCGCGCAGAGCACGGCAAGCCCACGCTCCTCCTTGCTCCTACCACCCAGTTGCCCCACCCTCTGCACTTCAACATGAGCCACTGCCGCCATGCTGTAGCAGTGGTGGTCAGTGAGCAGCCCGTAGGCATCGACATCGAGATGAGAGGACGCTACAGAGAGAGTCTGGCGGAGTACGTCTGCTCAGAGTCGGAACTGCAGCAGTTCGCCTCGGCATCAGGTTCCGACGAACGCGATGCACTGTTCACACGCCTCTGGACACAAAAGGAGGCCACAGCCAAGTTGTTGGGCTGCGGCCTCAGTGATAGAAACCATATAAAAGATATTCTGCGCCTGACGCCTGTCCTTCTTGACACGCGCGAAGAGGCTGAGTATGTCTGCACCGTGGCCACGATGCGGGCCACATAATCCGCACACTACATATCGAGTGTAACGGTGGCGCCCTGGCAGGTGGCGCCAATGGGAGGATTGCACTTGGTAATGCTGATGCGCACGGCCACCACCAGTGGGTATTCCGTGCGTATGCGCTGACCGATGCGCCAGGCCAGATGCTCCAGGAGATTGGCAGGCTGGCCCATCTCCTCCTCCACTATAGCGTAGAGTTCGGCATAGTTCACTGTGCCACCGAGTTCATCAAACTCACAGGCTGCCGTCGTGGGCTCAATCTCTACGCTCAGGTCAACAAGATAGTCGCCTCCCACGGTGCGCTCCTGAGGCAGAGCACCATGGAAGGCGTAAAACTTGAGTTTGTTGAGAGATACCGTCACGGTTGTAAGGAGTGTTCTCTTAGACGTTTTCCTAGGCGTTTTCCTCCGCGTTCTGGATGGCCTCCATTATCTTGGCTTCGAGTTCCTCAGCCAGTTCGGGATTGTCGGCCACTACCTTCTTGAGAGCCTCGCGACCCTGACAGAGACGGGTCTCACCGTAGCTGAACCATGAGCCGCTCTTGGTGAGCACCTTGTACTCCACACCCAGATCGGCAATCTCGGCAGTGTGGCTGATACCATGACCAAAGCTTATCTCAAACTCAGCCTTGCGGAAGGGGGGAGCCACCTTGTTCTTGACCACCTTGACGCGCACCTGGTTGCCGATGGGCGTATCGCCATCCTTGAGGGTAGTCACCTTGCGTATGTCGAGGCGCACGGAGGCATAGAATTTGAGGGCGTTGCCACCCGTAGTGGTCTCGGGATTGCCGAACATCACACCAATCTTCTCGCGCAGCTGGTTGATAAAGATACAGGTCGTATTGGTCTTGCTGATGGTCGATGTAATCTTGCGCAGGGCCTGGCTCATGAGGCGAGCCTGCAGGCCCACCTTGTTGTCACCCATCTCGCCCTCGATCTCAGCCTTGGGGGTCAGGGCAGCCACGGAGTCGATCACAATGATGTCGATGGCAGCGGAGCGGATGAGCTGGTCGGCAATCTCGAGAGCCTGCTCACCGCTATCGGGCTGGGAGATAAGGAGTTCATCGACGTTGACGCCAAGCTTCTGAGCATAGAAACGGTCAAAGGCGTGCTCCGCATCGATGAAGGCTGCTATACCACCGTTCTTCTGAGCCTCAGCTATGGCATGGATGGCCAGAGTGGTCTTACCGCTCGACTCGGGGCCATAAATCTCAACGATGCGACCCTTGGGGTAGCCACCCACGCCGAGAGCTGCATTGAGGGCAATACTACCGGTGGGGATTACCTCTACGTTATCTATCTTTTCGTCGCCAAGCTTCATGATGGAGCCAGCGCCATAGTCTTTTTCTATCTTGGCCATTGCAGCCTGGAGCGCCTTGAGTTTGTCGCTCATTGCAACGCCTGATTCGTCTTTCTTTGCCATATTGTTTGGGTATTCGTTTTAGTGCTTATTAAAAAAGTAGTATATGTTCAATGGTATAGTCCAGGACATCAGCCAGACTATCCAACGCAGGTTGCAACCATACTATTCTCATTATTTCTAGATTTGATGAGAGCCTTTACCTCCTCATGGGAGTAGATTTTCCCCTCGGCGAGGGATTTCTCACCGAGTTCCATCATTTTCTTGAGATACCATACAGTCTCCGGATTTAGATTCTCTGCCATAATATAGTATTTGGCTGCAAATTTACAACAAAGTTGGCAGACAACAAAATAAAAGCAGGAGAATTTGGCGTATTTTTACGCGGCGACGTACCACCCTGTAGGAGTAGTTTTTCTTAGAGTATAGACTAAGCAAAACTATCGTATAGAGTAGTGCGTCGTAGTGTATAGACTAGTGCGCCGTAGTGTATAGGGTAGTTTTTAGTCCCTTTCGCGCAGGGTATAAACGCCGTTGGGGAGAGTGATGAGCGTCTTGTGATCCGTCGTGTAGAGTTGGTGGCCCTGAGTGTCATAGACCTCGATGGCGGAGGCACCCTCGGAGGGAGCGAGAGAGAGGAGACCAGCCTTGACGGTCACCTTGCGGGTGCGAGGAGCAGGAGCCAGAGGTGTAAGATTATCCTCCTCCACGGCATCGGTCAGACGCAGACGCATCTGGCGGCGCGTGGAACTGGTGAGGGTCTTGTAGTCAGGCAGGTAGAACTGCACCGTCTCCGTGCCCGTGTTGCTGGCCGTCTGGAGGAAGATGCCCTCACCCACCCAGATGGCGGCCTCACCCTCTTGGGTAGCCCATGAGGTAGCGTCCCAGGAGTTGACGCTGTAGTAGCCACCGCGGCTGAGGTTGGTATTGCCCTTAGCGTCCTTAGTGCCATCGTACCAGAGCCACATCTGGTGGGGTATGTGCATACGACGGCGGTCGGTCAACTGGGTACCTGCACAGGCTGCAAGAGGATTGGTGGGATTCACCCAGTCATAGGACTGGTAGTTGCTCACGAGATAGGGCAGGCCCACACAGTTCCAGCCCATATCCTCGGGCTTGGTAAAGTCGGCTGCGCCACCCGTGCTCTCGCGGTCGTCATACTGCGTGAGGGTGACGGTCTTGACGGGGCCATTCTCCACATAGACGTAGTCGTCGATGCCAGTGCCCTTGGCTGTGAAGCGGTAGGTCTTCTGCTTTTCCTCCTCGGCAAAGTAAGCCTCCACGGCAGGTTGGATGTACACACCCTTGTTGGCGAGAATAACGTCATCCTCGTTATGCATCCAGCAGGGAGAGTCAGAACTCTGTATCTTATACTGCCAGTCGGAGCGCATCGAGCCGTTATAGTCCATCACGTCCTCAATGGCATACGGACGGAGGAACGTCAGGTAGCCACTCTCATCATAAGAGGGTATATTGGCATCAGCGTAGTAGTCCATGTCATAGGGCATGCTGACGATGCTGCCACCGCGACCCACCTTACGCTCCACTGCCACATAGGCACAGGTGGCGGGGCGGCCGTTGCCAAAGAAGCTGGCCCCCTCCTGCACGAGCATGTAGCCCGGGTTGTGGGGCGTGGGCTTCACCTCATGCTCATCCACGGGGTCGATGACGAGGTCATGGCCCTCCATAATGTAGCAGACAGAGCCATCGTGAGGATAGTAGTGCTTCTTGATGAGGCCGTATTTGCTGTCGGCATATGTACCATTGGCGGCAATGGTACCCTGGTCGCCGCAGACAAACTTCTTGGCGCTGTTCAGCACCTTCCAGGTCTCAAAGGCACCACGGTCCACCTTGCCCTGGTCGGTCACACTGGCCAGCACACGGGGATTGCCGAGTATGTCGCGGTCAGTGCGGTAGGTAACAAACTGCTGCAAGTTGCCAGGCAGGAAGTCAGGGTGTTGTCCTGCAGCGGCCTCATTCACCTCACACTGATCTATGTACTTGCTGGTCTCAGTGAGCTGATAGTTGAGGTTAGGATCAGCAATGTTGTAGAAGTAGCCAGAGATATGCTTATTGGTGATGTTACCATAGGGGCGCTCACCACCTGCTGCATGAGGAATGCTGGGTGCGGTGGGTGTGACAGAGTTGGTGATGGAGTTGATGATATGAGCAGCCTTCTCTGCATCGAAGCCAGCATTACCATCCACAGGCTGTGAGCCGTCGGCACCGATGGTCTTGCCCTCCACAGTCACGTTGACGGCATAGCCACGGTCGCTCATCCGGAGCACGGCGCCAGCGCCCTTGGGCTTGTTGTCGCGCATGAGCACCTCATAGATAAGGCCGTTGCTAACCTGTGCCACGTCGATGTCAGCGCCAGCCGCATCGGGCGCACCGCTAAGGTCGTTGTCGGCCACGATAATGTTGCGCAGTCCGATGGCAGCGTTCTCAGAGGAGTTGGTCACGTTGATAACGGGAGCCGTGGGCTGCTGAGCAGGATCGGCAGGCGATACCACGAAGCCATCCACCAGAGCAGGTGTCGTGCCTGACTGAGCATCAAATCTACTGTTTTCTGCCGTAGATATGCTGGACACCACGGTCTTGCTGGCACCATTGCTGGCCACACCCTCACGGATGGAGGTCATGTCCTCGATGTAGTTGGGGATGTCGTTGTACTTCGAATTCACGCCGCCCGCATCCTTCATACCGTGCCAGTCGGAGTAGCTGGAGATAATACTGCCATAGACAGTCACACCATCGCGAATGGTGAGCGACTCGTTGGTGTGGAGATCCTTGTTGGTGGCTGAGGCACCCTTGACAAAGACGTAGGCCTCCTCACTCGGTGTGTTCATGTGGTAGATGGCGGCGAGATCGACAGCGTTCTGCAGGTCACCATAGCCAAAGGCCTCATCCCAGTTCTCACCCGTGGCGGCATCGTTGTGCGACTTGTTGGGATCGACGTAGAGGGGGTTGAGCAGGCTACCCTGGAACTCGTATGCACCCACATCGATGCGAGCCATATTGAGGCGGTTGCGGTAGAGTGCATCCCTGTCGGTGGTGGAGGCCAGAGAGAAGTCGTACTTGTTCTTGACGATGAGCTTGTAGTAATTACCCTGGTTGGTGTCGGAATCGCCAATAGCCTCAAGGCTGGTATCCATACCCTTGTTAAGGAGGCGGACACTGGGCTTGATATCAAAGTTGCGGGCCTCGATGTCGGCGTTCTCGGGATTGACAAAGTTAGGTCCACTGGCCAGATCGCTGTTCGTATCGGTTAGACCCGTGTTGTGGAGGTTGTCAGCTACATCACTCTCTGCTACCAGGTTGGTGTTACCTCCTGTAAAGGAGTTGTAGGTGAAGCTCGTGCATGCCGCACCTGTGTTGCCGTTAGTCACGGTCACACCAGGCATACTGAACTGCTCCTCGCCACCGTTGTTGCGCCACAGAGCCGAGTTGTGTATGGCCGAGGTAACGGTTACTCCTCCTATATCCTGTAGCCGTACCTTACCTGCATTGAGGCCAAAGGTGTTGTTGACGTTCACGGTGTTCCATGCGTCGAGCGGCATACCGTAGTTGGAGTGGAACACAGTATTATATATAAGAGCGCTACCGCCGTTCTGGCCGATATAGACGGCGCTGGCAGCTGCGGGAACATCGCCTGCGGGAGCACCGCTGCCTACCACCTGCGTCTTGGTGATGACGAGCTTGGCGGGGTTGGAGATGGTCTCGGCGTTCGTCTCGGTGATGAGGGCAAACTCCGTCTCGTAATCGACAGTCTCGCCTATGTGTGTCACGCCATCGGAGTCCACCTTGTCCATCTCCTCCTTGGTCTCATAATAGACCACCTCGCCGCCCACGCTGATGGAGTGAGCCTCAGTGATGGTCGTGGCAGGAGCCGTCTCCTCTGGATAGTCGGGGTAGTAGATGGTGGAGCCCTTGGTGCCGGCCGTCGCTCTGTCGTTGATGAGCGTCACACCATCCACCTGAATGGGCATGGTGCGGGCGGTAGCTGATTCTGTAGCAGGGTCAGTACCGTATGTGGCACCCTGCTTGTTGCTGTCATTGTATCCACTCACGCCGGGCGACGATTCTCCGTAGGCATAGCGCAGCGTGGGGTCGGCGATATAGAGCAGATAATCCGTGCTGGCGCCGTCGTTGGTATTGTTCTGACGGATAACGGTCTTGTACTGCGCAGGGTCGTATTCGTACATCAGTTCGGAGCTGTAGCCACCCTTGATGGTGAGCGACTGCGCATAGAAGAGATCGTTGTTGTGGTCATCGTTGAAGGAACTGGGCGTGATGGAGGTGGCGTTCATCCTCTCCGTATCGATGACAAAGGCATGATACTTCTTGCTGCCGACCGTCTGCGGGGTTACTGGAGTGTATTCACCCTCCATGATGCGTATTTCCTTCTTGTGACCATTGCGGCTGGAGAGGAGGGTGTTGATAGCACGCTGGAGATCGGAGGTAGGCTTGCGCCAGGTCGAACCATCGGCAGGGCCATTCTCCGGGTGCTCCTTGGTAGATACCCAGAGGATATCGACCTCGCTACCAGGCTTGAGCAGGGGCTGCTTCTGGTACTCATACACACCTATATCGATGTAGGCCCTAGTCACACCCATCGTCGGGTCGGGAGAGATACGGGGGTAGTTCTTGTTGGGATGACCGAGGGAGGTGTTGTTGATAAAAATCTCATCCACCTCCGTGTCGTTGGTGGCCTGCATGTACTTCTCGTTGCCGATGGCGAGCCAGAGCTTGTATTCAGGATACGTGTCGTAGTGAGCCACGGGATAACCTCCCTGATAGTAGTCGTTCTTATGAGCCGGATCCGGCGTATCGAAGGTCACCACAAAGTCGTCAGCCGTCTGCGTGACGGTCTGCTTGATCCAGCCACTACCGTTGTCGGTCAGGCGGTTGAAGCGTGTAGGACTCCAGTCGGCACCCTCCATGAATCCGTCGTAACCGGCACGGTAAGAAGGATTGCCGAAGTTAGGACCAGCCACGTCGTTGTTGTCGGCCACAATCTGTATGTTGCAGTTCTGGAAGTAATCATCGGGCAGACTCGGGTTCACCACTTTTGCTGCATTCCGGATGTTCCAGTTGACGAACTGACCCGTCTTGAAGATGATATGGTCGCGGAGGTCGTAGGTGTTCTTTTGCGTAAAGCCGACACCATCCTCGTAGGCGCTGAACCATACGAACTCCTTCCAGTTTGCATCGAGGTCAGCCTGGCTGGAGGGCACATTGCCTTCGGCGAAGGTGGGGTCGTAATTCGGATATTCAGAAGCGCCTCCTCTATCCTTCTTACCCACATTCACCATCATCCTTGAGGCGAACTGATAGTAGGTGTTGTCCTTGAACAGGTTCAACATATCGGGGTTCACCTCGTTGCCCCATACGGCGGTGCTTACTATCTGGTTGTAGTTCTCGGTAGAGGTCGTCTCGTGCTCTCCCTTTTCGTCCTCAGTAGAGTTGGGGTTCATCGTGAAGATGACGGGGTAGGCATTGGCCTTGTTGCGCACAAAGTCGCAGTTCATCATGTGGTAGCGTCCGGCGCTGCCAATCATGACGGCGCCGCCAGCCGCACGGATACTGTTGGTACCGCCGTTCGGTACGCGGAAGGTGGGGTGTGTGACACGCTCGATGGTCTGCTTCTCGCCGTCGCCGAGGCGTGCCTCGTTGTTGGCAAAGAGCGTGTTGTAGCACGACAGCTGACCCGTGGCAAGGATGGCACCACCCTGGCCGGGGTACATTACCTTGTTGACGGTCTGCTTGCTGCCGCTGACCATCGTAAACCAGTCATCACTGGCCTTGGGTGTCTCCGTCTGTGCGATAGCAAGGTTCTGCTCGAACGAGGTGGCATAGGTATCGAGCGTGCCGTTGGTAGAGATGGCGCCGCCGTAGCCTGCCACGTTGTTGCGGAACTGGCAGTTAATGATGGATATGGGGATGTCGCGATAACCCACACCGTAGGCGGCGGAGTTGTGGAAGACAGGTTCGGTATGCTGGGCGCTGGGCGCGTCGATAGCCGCCTTGTAGCGGTTGCCGTCCACCTGCAGACCTGCACCCTGATAGTAGATATACTTGCCGTACTCGTCGAGAGCGGTAGAGAGGTAGGTCAGCGCATTGCCACCCGTAATGATAAGACCATTGAGACGAATCTGCTGGCCGTACTCATGGCAGTGATAACCATCCTCCGTGAAACTCTGGTCATACAGATAGCCAGCAGCAGGCAGATTGCCCACAGCGTCGGCATCGGCCACGGCTGTCATGACGTGATATACGCCGTCGGTCTCACCGTTGACGGCATTGCCGGAGATGATGGTCTGATGCTTGAACTCCCAGGGTTCGATAATGCCGTTCTTGTTGTTATCAAACATGGCGCGGCGATCGCAGATATCCTGGATGTCCCACTGCTGGAAGGTAACCCTCTGAGCACCCATGTAGCCCGGCTGTCCACTGGTTCCTACAGCAGGGAGTTCCACATCTTCATTGCCACTCTTGTATCCACGACCAATCTCACGCTGGCCTGCTTCAGTTGCCCTCTGGGTACCAGTGGGGATGGGCGATACATTATTATATATAGACAATGTTGGTGCTCCGTTACTTTCGCTTGCTGGTGTCGTGTTGATGGTAGCATTTGCCTGATTATATCGGCCATAGTAGGTACCCTCGCCACCTTCGGGGTTGAAGCCACCAACGATGGTCACACCCTCGGGGATGGCAAAGGAGTGCGCCCACACGCTCCTAGTCTCGCCGTTGAGATCCTTGCGGGGATAGTAGTAACCCTTGCCGACGATGATCTCGAAGGGGAGGTTCTGGGCGTCGTAGTTAGGAGTGTCGTCGTTATTCTTGATGATCTCGCCGTTGCGGGCTGCCTTGACATAGTCCAGGGCATCCTGCAGGAAGTTGAAGGGGTAAGCGAAGGACGAACCCTCCTGAGCGTAGTACTCCTCCTTGGTGCCAGCGCCTGCCGTAGAGGCCAGTCGCATGAAGCGGCCTGCCACCTCCGTATCGACATCCTCGGGGTTGGCCACAAAGAGGCGGAGCATAAGCTGCTTGTTGGGGAATACCTTGGGCAGGGCGCGCGCACCGATCTCGACAAAGAGGCTGTTGTCAACGGTACGCGGTGTGCCGAGCAGGTCAACGTCGGAGATGGCGATGGCAGCGCGTAGCTGCTCGTACATGCTCTTGGACATGCCCGTGCTACACATGGTAGAGTAGTTCGTGAGGCCGTAGTACTCAAACTGCTCAAACTTGTCATGTCCCAGTTCCGTCTGCTCCTCAGCCATATCCAGCTGGTCAACGGTGGACTGGCCCACATCGCTTGTTGCCTTGACAAAGCGTACGCCCTGACGGTTGAGAGCCTCGGCACTGATGTTGTTGGTACCCGAGGCACGCATATTCTGGATGAGGGAATAGGAGAAGGGGTAATAGATCTCCGCTATCGTCTCATCGTCGGTGGGCTGCTCGGGGTTTATCATACCATAGACGTTGGGCTGATCGACGGCCTCATTCTGCCAGATGGCTACGGAGTTGAAGCGAGCGTTGGCCTCGAAGTTCTCCGTGTACCACACGCCGCCACCCTGCTGGGCCTTGTTGCGTACGATGGTGGAAGTCAGCACGTGAGCCATATTCTGGTCCATGGTCTGCCCCACGGATGCCATAGACTCGATAGTTGTACCATCGGAGAGTTTGGCACCCTCCTCGAAGACGTAGATACCGCCGCCCTGGTTGTGGGCCTCGTTGTCCACGATGAGGCAGCCGCTGACCAGTGCATTGTCCGTGAGAGCCAGTGCGCCACCATTGATGGCCGTATTGCCTGTCAGGATACAGTTGCGGACGTAGGCAAAGTCGTTGACGAGGGCTGCGCCGCCGTAAGAGTTGATGTTCACTATCGTGTTGGTGCTGTTGGTGGGGGCATCCGCTCTACCGCCACTGACGAAGATACCATCGATGACGGCGCGGTTGGAGGCATAGCGGGGAGTCTCGGCGGTGCCGAAGTTCTTAGGGGCAGTACCTTCGAGGATGATGTTACCCGTTACGCCCTTGAGTCCTCCGATGTCCTCCGACATGTGTACGAAGTGGCTCTCGTCGTTGTCGAGGAGTTGGAGGAACTTGCTTGCCGACCCCTTGGTCAGTATCTCACGTATCTCGGCGTCATTCTTTCCTTCAAAGTCCGCCGGAGTATATGCATAGCCGTTAAGGTCGAAGATACGGTCCGTGAATGACACTACATGGTAGGTGTGGGCATCGGTCTTCTCCAACTTGTTGAGATAATAGGAGTCGAAGTAGGTAGGGTTCTTGGTGATGTTGCGGTGGTCAGTGACACCGTCGCTGAGGGTGAAGCCATTGTTCGTGTTGCTCCATGCGCCAGAGGTCTTCTCCCAGTTGGCATCGACGGGGACATCGGTGTAGCCACCCCACACCTCGACACCACGAGGCACGATGATGGACCACACGCGCACGTCCTGGTTGGTCCAGTCGGTGGTACGGGTGGCATAGTAGGTAAAGTTCGTGGGCTCTACGTAGCCATCATCGCCAGGACTCAGCGCACCATTATTGGGATGCAGGAAGTCGTAGCTATTGGCCACCTTGACGATGACCTGCTTGCCAGGGTTGAGATACTTGTAGCGTCCTGCGGCATCGAGCACGCGCTGGAGCTTCTCCGAACAGGCGGCATTCTCTGGGTCGTGGGCATTGGTTGTGCCATAGCCGCCCGGGGTGACATAGAATACAAGTTGCTGGGCTTGGGCCATATCAGCTGTCGTCTGGCCTGCCGCATCAATCATGTGGGGAGCAATGCCCGTGGCACCGTTGAACTCATACGCACCGATGTCGATATTGCAGTCCTGAACGCGCTCCGCAAAGTCCATGTCATTGTAGTCGATGAGGTTATACACCGCACCACCGATAACAGGGGCATCGTTACCCATATTGATTGCACTGGCGGCATTTGCCTTCAGGCGAAGATTGATGCTCCTAAAGTCGTCTCCGTATGCTCCTAAGGATTCGAAGATATTTGCAGGTGTCGTTTCTGCTGATGAGTTGTGATATTGAATAACAGCCTTAATACCATTTCGTGTTTTATCGTGGTTGGTAATGTCTTCTGTGATGCAGTTGTACAGGTTGACATAACCACCGTTCTGAATGGCTACGTTGTTATTACCCGCCGGGCTCTGCTTACTGTCAGAGTTTTCCTTGTGGCCATCATTATTTACGCAAATGGTATTGTAGATATTCAACGCACTTGCATAGCCTTTATTAGGATCAGTCCACACGGCAATACCAGCAGCCCAACGCTGCGTACCTTCAGCCTTGTTGTTGACGATGGTGTTGTTGAAGAAGTTGGCATTCTCGATGAACACCGCAGCGCCATCGGCGTATGAGGCATAGATTTGGTTGTTGGCAACAACACTGTTGAAGACCGTGCCGGTGAAGATGTACATGCCGCCACCGTAGGCAGCACCGTATTGTCCACGGGCATTGTTGTTCCAACCCTGCAGTGTATTATTGATGACGTAGCCGGCATCCAGTGTGCCACCATCCATATAAATACCGCCAGCACGGAAGTCCTGGGTAGTGGTCGTCCCGGTAAAGATGGTTGTATTGTTCGTAACAACCACATTCTTCAGGGTGACGTTCTTATAGATAGCCGCTCCTGCGCCACCATAGCGGTTGGGGCGGTTGAGTCCCTGTGAATCCCAGACACCATCACGCAGAGTGAAGCCATCCCATACGACGTTCACATAGTCCGTACCACAATACAGGATGCCATCATTCTTTCCACGATTTGTGTTGTTACCTACGTCAGGATTGTACTTGTATGGCTGACCGAGCACACGACGCTTCACACCTGAAGCCACACCTTTGGTCACAGGCTCAAGGATAGTCTCATAGTCGGCAACATTGCTGATGTTACGTTCAGGCAGTACGTGTACATACTGCGACACGAGAGCCTGGCGCTGATCCATGCCCGGATTACCGGTCTTGGGGAAGGCACCATATACATCGACACCATCCTGGATGATAAAGCAGTTCTCCTCGTCCATCTCAACGATAGGAGTAGCGGGGGTAGTGCCTGTTTTCTTCGCAGGGTCACGCTGATATACACCTGCGCCGACCCATACCTGTTTCTTGGACTTCTGGACGTCGCCGTCATTATTCAGCAGGGCCTCCTTATACGCAATGTTGGCTTTGTTCACAGCATACTGGAGTCCCTTGAAGGTTCCCATGTCGTATGCCTGGTCGATAATGGTACCTGTTCCGTGGGTCTCTGTCTCCTGAACCTTTTTGAAGGTCCACACCGTAGAGCTCTTTTGAGGGATCGTACTGTTGTTGCCCACATAGTAGTTCGTCTTGTTGGCAGTGTAGCGGATCGTGTAGCCACCTCCTGATGCTGTGATCGTGGCAGTGGCCTGTGCGTTATTAGGACTGACAGATGTGCGGAAGGTATAGGTGTTGTTGTTCTTTACGTAGTCCAGATACAGGTATTCACCCGTCAGGGCATTTCTGAGACGCTTGGCCTGATTCGGGGTTGCGGTCGATGCAAGTGGATTACCATTGTTGTCACATAGCAAGAACAGGGTACACATGTCTGCTGTGACCGTGTTCCCTTCCTGGTCCTGAGAACCTATCATCGTACGGTTCAGCGTGCTGTTGGCCACATCCAGGTAGTAATCATTGGTATCGATAGCATGTATTCTGTAACCCTTGTAAATAGTCTCTGTCGTTACCGCATCAAACAGCCTTACTGTTCCTGAGAGTATATAGTCGCCGTTGCCATTGATGGCTCGCTCCCACGATGTGCCATCACGATCAGTAATAGACGTATCAATGGTTCCATCGCCATTGCGATAGTCGCGCACATACAGAACCTCGCCATACGCCTTCTGACCGTCAGTGTAGGCATTCTCGCCCTCCTCGGCATGGGTGGCCTCGTGGTTCTCCACTGCGCCGATGTCGGGAAGACCACCGAAGTCACGGGTCACACCAACGATGTCCCTACCCCATGAGGTATGGATGTCGGCATGAGAGGCCATGTTGACGACAGGGTTGTTGTTGTGGGGCTCAAAGGAGGTGGCACGGCCATAATAGGTCTGGTCACCATCCTGAGTCACGCCGCAGTTCTTTGTGGGGTTGATAAAGCGGGGATAACCCTGACCCGTACCGTCGATGAAGGCATACTGGAGGTTGTACTGCCACTGATTGCCGGTGTCGCCGCCGCCCGCCACGCAGCCGCCACCAAACTGGCTGGCAAACTGTGCCGAGCGGGCATCGAACATACAGTGGTTGCCCTCAACGCCTGCCGTCGTGCCACTGAAGGCAGCGAGGGAGAGGGCGTTCAGTCCCTCAGACAGCTGGTCGGAATTGGCGCGGTCGATGTTGGTATCATCAACAGTCTGGCTGAGGTTGCCATAGAAGATGGAGTTCTGCCAGTGGTTGGTGGTGGGATAGGTCGTGGGAATGATATTAGGGTTCTCGGGATCGTCGCTGGTATCTACGTCCCACGTGCCACTTCCACCAAGATACGAGGCATGGCCTACGTTGCGGAGCACGTCACAGTGGTCGAAGGAGAGCGTGGAACCGTCGGTGGCATAGATAATGCCGCTGTCGTCAATGGTCTTGGACTCGTTGTTGTGGAAGATACAGTTCTCGAAGGTCGCCTCGGCATGGGTGGCATAGACCGCCGCACCACGGTCGGCGGTGCTGTTGCTGACGATGACGTTGCGGAAACGGATGTCGTGCGAGTTGTCCAGCGTGATGGCAGCACCGTTGGTGTTGCTGTTACCCAGGAGGGTGGAGCTAGCGTTGGCAAACGAGAGCTTGAAGCCCTCGATGAGGATGTTCTGCTGATCCTTGACGACGAGGAGGTGAGGGAGATTGAACCTATACTCGTTCATCAGCTGACCCGTGATGACAGTCGGGGTCTGCACCACACTCTGCATATTGAGGTTCTGGCCTGTCAGGTGGGAGTTGAAGCTACCGAAGATGGCTACGTTGCTCGGTACCTCCAGTGCCGTCTGGCGCACACGAGAGTTACTCCAGGCACGGGTATTGTCAACAGCACCCTCCTTGACAAAGATGGCCAGGCTATGGCCCTCGAACTCATCGGGATGCAGTGCGATATAGTCCAGCACGTTGCCCAGGAAGAGGGCGGGGTGCTCCCAGTCTGTACCATTATTCCCCATGTTGTCCTCTGCATAGACATAACCAGGAGAGACGAAGAAGGCCTTGTCGTATCCTACGCCATTATAGGTAATGTCCTGAGCAGGAGCGAGGTTGCCCGTCTGCGAGATCAGTGCACCGATGGTGGGGCGGGCGTTGAAGGGCGCGAACTGCATGTCGTAGCTGATGCCCTGGGGAGCAGGAGTGACTCCCTCATAGTCGAGGTCGGAGGTGGCGATACCAGCAAAACAGAGGGAGGACTCAGAGGACACTACCCAGTTGATATCGTTATCGGTGGTAGCCGAAGCCAGATAGCCAGCCTCTGCAGTAGGCTTGAGGAACAGAGGATAGCCCTCCGACTCCTTGTGACCCGAAGCCTTGTTCTCGACAGAGAGGGAGACAACGCCCATCTTGAGGATATTGCTCCAGCTGGTATTGTCAACATGAGAGAGAGCGTTGTAGTAGAACTTGGTCTTTTCGGTCACATTGACACTGGAACGGGATG
Source organism: Bacteroidaceae bacterium (assembly GCA_024400995.1). Taxonomy (GTDB): domain Bacteria; phylum Bacteroidota; class Bacteroidia; order Bacteroidales; family Bacteroidaceae; genus Alloprevotella. Next base: position 4,252 of record JAKSLU010000009.1, on the reverse strand, counting down.
AGGCAAACTGTGCGTCCTTGTTGGCATCACACTTGTTGCCCCAGATGACACTATTGGCCACATAGGCCGCATCGTGGCTATAGAGACCACCTGAGCTACCGGTCACGAGTCCGTTCTGAGTGATACCAGAGCCATTGCAGCGGTTGTTGACGATGGTGAGCGAGGCCACGCCACCGCCCTTGTAGGTATAGACACCGCCAGCCTCGATGGTGGCAGTACAGTTGTTGACGAGAGTGGAGTTTGAGACGACGGCATACTTGCCACTCTCCTGGGCCTGGTCGGCCATGATGGCGATACCGCCACCCATACGGCCCACGCAGTTGGTCACCACGCTCTGTGCCACAACGCAGGGACGCTCCTTGCTGGTGAAGACTCCACCATCCTGACAGATACCACCACCATAGCCAAACTCCGTGCCGAGACCCAGAGTCTGACAGTCATGCACATAGGTGCGGCGCACGATGCCGCCACCGTCCATGTAGATACCACCGCCGTTGCGCGAGGCATCGCAGTTGCGTACCTCGCAGTTATAGACAAAGGAGTTGAGTACCATGTAGATACCGCCGCCATAGCCAATGTGGGGATGCGCAGCGAGCACATCGTGGGTATTGGCATGGCCACCCTCTACGACGCAGCCCTCCAGCTTGGCGGGAGCGGTGAGGGGATTGGCACGTCCCGTGGTGGGGTTGAAACCGTTCATGGCAAACCACACAACATGGTAGGAGTTGCCGTAGAAGGCCACATCGAACTGCTGCTTGATGTCGTTCCAGGTGAGCTGGGCCTTCTTGGAGGGATAGAGATCACCGCAGAGGATGGTCTTGTGCTCATACACACCACTCTTGGAGGCCTCACCATCGAGGTCGCCAGGCGTGGTGCCATCACCAAAGTTCTTGTCGGCCTGCTTGGCACGCTCGCTGGCCGTATTCTCCGTGCCTGCAAAGCCACCGCGAACGGTGATGCCTGCCGGGATCTTGAAGGCCTTGTAGTACAGGCTTGTGGTCGATTCGGTAGTCTCCGTGGGGTAGTAGGTGCCTGCGGCCACCCAGACCTCGCCCGTCTTGTGGTTATTGACGAGGTCGTTGATGGCCTCCTGTATATCCTTCTTAGCTGTAGCCCAGGTGAGACCATCCTTGGCGTTGTCACCTGTCGTGCTGACATAGCGTACCTCCTGTGCCTGGAGCTGAACGGACATGCAGCCCAGCGTAACGACGAGGAGAGAGAGGAATATGGTGTGTAGCTTTTTCATAGTCGCAGTGTTTAGTTCAGAGTGAGGTTATAGCGCATCCAGGTCGTAAAGGGGCTGGCACCGAGGCCAAGATTCTTGCTGGCCGTCTTATCGGTATGCGTACCGCTATTATTTATCGTAAAGTTCAGGGGGAACTGGTGGGCGGTGTTACCCATCTGCGGTACGTAGAACACCTGACGGTGTTTGAACCGGCTGCCCTCGTTGGCCGTGTAGCACTCGCTGTAGGTGCCTGCTCCTGTAGGATCCACTTCAGCGGGAAGGAAGGCGCTTATACCCTTGTAGCAGAGGTTGTTGACCTGATAGTAGCCCACGCGGTCATGATCCTCGTCCTGCACGTCCCAATCAACATCGAGACGAGCGGCAGTATGGTAGAGGACTATCTTGGGTTCGGTCTCGTTCTCATAGCGGCCATCAGCTGTCAGGCTGAAGGGCACGCTATACACGCTACGCAGTATCTGGCTGTTGCTCAGGTTGCTCGAGGAGGAGGGAATGTCGAAGGTTATGCCCTTGATGAGGGTCTCAATCTCTGCGGGAGTCTTGATGTTGCTGGCATACTTGGTGGCAAACTGGCTGAGGGGCTTGGAGGCGAAGTCGGGATTGTGGAAGAAGCCCGTCTCTGGGATTGCACTGAGGCCGATGACGGTCACATCGGTGGCGGTAGCTAGGATGAACACGCGACCCTCTTCGCACTGCTTGGGGGTGGCCACATCGATGCTGGCACCGTAGTAGTCGCCCAGGGTAATCTGGCCAAAGAGGTCACTCGCGCTACCATCCAGTGCCCAGCTTGCTGTGGTCTTGAAGCGCTGAACGTAGGTCTTGCCGTCGTGCAGACGCGCCCACACGATGACATAGACCGTGGTGGGGGGCACAAAGCCCTCGGGCTCACCCGGATCGCTAGGTACACGCATGGGGCGCAGGGCCTGACGATGTGAGGCATCGAGGTCGGCATGTACACTGGGGGAGAGACCGAGGCTCAGGCCACGGCGCATTTCGACTATAGTGTTGTCCTGCTCCTCACTCTCAGAGCAAGAGGTCAATGACAATAGTCCCAGACAGAGGGCCAAGATGGAGAGGAGGAGTTTATTGCATTTCATCGCTAAACATGGTTTGAGGGGTGTACGGACGTGTAAAATCGAGCTCATCTTCATCGTATGTTCCCTGCTGATACTGATCGTTGAGGAACAGCAGTGCGCGCACTCGCATACTCACACAGAGCATACCTTCGGGCAGGATGGGCCGAAGCGAGGTGTGAGGGATGATGTAGTGCTTCTTCATATCTAGTGTATTTGTATTTAGAAATCCGTCTTGCCTGCCAAGCGGTCTCTATACTCCGAGGGCAGGCAACCTACTCTCTCTGCAAAGGCACGGCGAAAGGATGTTCCGTTGCTATAGCCTGAGTTCCGAGCTATCTCGTTCAGATTGATATCGGGATCGGCATGTATCAACTTGACGGCATAGTCGATGCGGAGCTGGTTGATATAGTGATAGTAAGTTGTTCCAACATAGGAGAAGTAGCGACTCAGATACGTACGGTTGGTATCTATCTGGTGAGCTAGGCTATCGAGGGTGAGGTCGGGCTGCAGATAGAGCTCATCGCCCTTGCAGTACTGTTCGAGGCGGGCTCCTATCCAGGCATACTCGCTGCTGGGATGGTCAGAGGAGGCATCATCTGCGTTCGCATCACTATCACTGCGAAGGGTACGTAGGCGGGTCTGGTAGGCCTCGTAGTCCTGCTCTATCTCGAGGGACACCTTGTGGTGGTCTGCATACCACACCATTGTGGTAGCCATGAGGACGTTGATGGCTGCGCTGAAGAACAGGCCTCCGGGAAAGTTGAATACATAGGCCATCAGATAAAAACTCATCTGGGCTATCAGCATGATGATAAGGAACTGCACCCACGCCAGACGTCGATAGCGCACCTCGGAGTAGTAGTAGTTGAGCACACGGCGGAAGCGCTGCGCCCGGCGCCAATAGTCAATGAGGAAAACTACCCACACCAAACCTACATAGATGACCGTGGCGCGACGCCAGATATTCTCCGCCGTGAGCAGAAACCCTGCGAGAGCCACCACCACGGGAAGATAGGGCACACTGGCCACAATGAGAGGACGGCGGTAGGTGGGGATGAGGAGCATGAGAAACCACATCATGGGGGCGAGACAACAGAGTATGTCAAAGAAGAGTGTGGGGGCATCGGCCTGGTACTCGTAGCTGAAGAAGGAGTGCGCCACCGACACGATACTATATACATAGGAGAGGGCTAGCATCAGGACACACAGACCTCCAGCCCGACGAATGCGGTTGCTAGGGAGGGTCTCACTGCCAAATCCATTGCGCTTGGAGATGAGCAGGTAGGCGGAGACTCCAAAGAGATAGCCCATCACGAAGGTATAGACCATCACATAGATGATATGTAGCTGCGAAATTGTCATTGTGCTACGTTCTATTTGTGCAAGGAAACTGACCACCAGGGAGAGGCTTTGGTGGGATTACTCGCATAAATTAAAGGTGCGCAAATTTAGCAAAAAAGACATAATTTTATAGCTATTTTGGTGATAAAAAGACAAAAAACGGCAGAAATTGTTGTCTTTTTGCTAAAATTGTATTATTGTCGCTCCTTTTTACGCATTTTGCGAGGGTATTATTGTTCGATTGAACGCTCACGGGATGCGAGTGCAAGGACTTTTTCGGCATCGATTGCATCGATTGCGTCACACTGATGGGGAGGGAATGCGCACTACTCCCTACACTAAGAAGAATTAGTGTATAGGAGAAGAAAAACTAGTCTATACACTACGAAAAACTAGTCGGCAACCAAGAAAAACTAGCTGCCGACTAAGAACACGAAAAACACTAAAACACACCCTCATCACCTACACCTACACTGAGCGGGGCGGAGGACCCATGGCGCTGGTGTAGGTGTAGGTGATGAGGGTGCTATTCTGGATTTTTCAGCAGTGAGCCTTGAGGTACTCGGTGCAGGCCTCAAAGGTCTCAAAGGTG
>JAKSLU010000008.1 GCA_024400995.1 Bacteroidaceae bacterium | reverse complement strand
GACCTCCAGGTTATGAGCCTGGCGAGCTACCAACTGCTCCACTCCGCGATCATATCAATGCGAGGCTTAATTGCTCGATTGCAGGTGCAAAAGTACGAACTTTTGGGGAGATGACCAAGCGTGGAGGCGATTTTTTGTGCTTTAGAGCACGTGGAGGGGTGTTTTTTGCTATTTGTTAGTGACAAATGCGCAGATAACGCTCATAGGCCTCGGTGTAGTGGGGCGTGGTCTGCGGCTCGTAGCGACGGGTCTCCACCGTGGCGCGGACGATGCGGCGCATGTCCCACCGAGAGGTGAGGGCGGTGCAGGTGGCTGTGGCCTGGAGCAGAATGTTGCCAAGGGCTGTACACTCCGTGGGGCCTGCTACGACGGGGAGTGAGAGGGCGTTGGCCGTGTGCTGGCAGAGCATGGCATTGCGGCTACCGCCACCGATGATGTGCAGCACGCGGATGGGCTCTGAGGAGAACTCCTGCAGGTGGGAGAGCACCTCGCGGTAGCGCATGACGAGGCTATCAAAGATGCAGCGCGTCAGTTCGGCGGGTGTCTCTGGCACGGGCTGCTCTGTGCGGCGGCAGTATTCCTGTATGGCCTGCACCATGCTCTGGGGTGCTGCAAAGTCGGGTGCGTCGGGATAGATGAGGCTGCGGAAGGCTGGCACATCCTCGGCACCGCGGATGAGCGAGTCGTAGTCCGTAGCGAGGGTGCCGCCCTGTTGCTCTGCCCACTCGCGGCGGCAGGACTCGAGGAGCCACATGCCGCAGATGTTCTTGAGCAGGCAGGTGGTGCCCTCTACGCCGCCCTCGTTGGTGTAGTTGAGGGTACGGCTGCGTTCGGTGATGACGGGCTCAGCAGTCTCTATGCCCATGAGACTCCAGGTGCCGCTGCTCAGATAGGCCATGTCGGGACCCTCGGCAGGGAGAGCGGCGATGGCGGCCTGGGTGTCGTGGCCTGCCACGGCGATGACGGGAACGTCTCCCAGACCCGTGAGCTGCTGCAGCTCGGGTGTGAGCGTGCCGATCTGCTCGCCTGGCTGTACGAGGCGGCCAAACTGCTCGCGGCGCAGCCCTACGGAGCGGAGTAGCTCAGGGTCGAGGTCGCGGGTGGTGGCGTTGAGCAGGCCAGAGGTGGAGGCAATAGTATATTCGCACACACGCTCGCCTGTGAGCATATAGGCTAGGGCATCGGGCATGAAGAGGATGCCGTCGGCCTGCTCCAGAGCGGAGTCGCCCTCGAGGCGCATGGCGTGATACTGAAAGATGGAGTTGAAGTTCAGTATCTCCGTGCCAGTGATGCCGTAGAGTTCCTCACGGGAGTGGACGTGGCTGAGGTAGTGGTCCATGGCGCCAAAGGTGGCGGGATCGCGATAGGAGCGGGGAGCACGGAGCACACCGCCGTCGGCACCGATGCACACGGAGTCCACGCCCCAGGTGTCGATGCCGATACCAGAGAGCTGGATGCCGCGTTGGGCTACCTCGCGCAGACCGCGGAGCAGCTCGTTGTAGAGATGCAGGATGTCCCAGTAGTAGTGGCCGCGGGTCTGTATGAGGGGATGGCTGAAGCGGGTGAGCTCCTCTGTGTGGAGCTGTCCCTCGTCGGTGAGGGTGCCGAGGATGGTGCGTCCGCTGGTGGCACCGAGGTCGGCAGCAAAGTAGGTTTTCATGGCTTTCTACTCTACCTGGAGGACGAGTCCTTTGAGGTATTCGCCTTCGGGGTGGTAAATATTGATGGGGTGATCGGCGGGCTGGTGTATCTGGTGGAGTATGCGCACGTGGCGTCCGCTCTGGGCGGCTGCTGTGAAGACGGCAAGGCGGAACTGGTCCTTGTTCACGGCCTGAGAGCAGCTGAAGGTGAAGAGGATGCCGCCGGGCTGTATCTTCTGGAACGCTATGGCGTTGAGGCGTGTATAGCCCTTGAGGGCGTTGCGCAGGGCGTCTTTGTGTTTGGCAAAGGCAGGCGGGTCGAGTATGATGAGGTCGTACTGGTCGCCCATGTGCTCAAGATAGCGGAAGGCATCCTCGCAGTAGGCCTGGTGGCGCTGGAGCGTGTCGGGCTGCTCACCAAAGTTGAGCGCCACGTTGGCGTTGACCAGATCCACGGCCTTGGCACTGCTATCGACGCTGTGCACGATGTCGGCACCGCCACGCAGGGCATAGACACTGAAGCCACCCGTGTAGCAGAACATATTGAGCACCTTCTTGCCGGCACTGTAGTGCTCAAGCAGGCTGCGGTTTTCGCGCTGGTCAACGAAGAAGCCCGTCTTCTGTCCTCTCAGCCAGTCGATGTTGAAGCGCAAGCCGTTCTCCACCGCCACGATATCTATGTCGCGGCCTCCGCCAATGAGGAACCCGTTCTCCTGCTGGAGATGGGCCTTGTAGGGGAGGGTGGTCTCGCTCTTATAATATATATTGTGTACACCCGTCACCTCGCAGAGCACCTCGGCTATGATCTGGCGCTCCATGTGCATGCCCACGCTATGGGCCTGAACAACGGCAGTGTCGGCATACATATCGACGATGAGGCCAGGGAGGCGGTCGCCCTCACCATGAACGAGGCGATAGGCGTTGTTGTCGGGGCGTACGAGTCCCAGATCCTGGCGCACACGGTAGGCCTGCTCCAGACGGCGGCGCCAAAAGGCACGGTCAATCTTCTGCTGACGAAAGGTGAGCACACGGACGGCGATGGAGCCGATCTGGTAGTGGCCAGTGGCCACATAGTGACCTTCAGCATCGAAGATATCGACCATCTGGCCTTCTTCGACGTGAGCGGGGAGCTGGTGTATGGCTCCGGAGAACACCCAGGGGTGGAAGCGCTTCAGGCTTTCGGCTTTTCCGCGCTTGAGGATGATGGAGGGGTACAAGGGGCGGAGGGGAATTATGAATTATGAATTATGAAATATGAATTATGAATTAAGGGTGGCGGGGCGGCTATCGGCGGGGGCGGGCTCGATGTAGTAGTCGCCGGTAGTCTGTAGCTCCTGGAGTCGCTGATGGAGGAGTAGGCAGGCGTAGGCGTCGGTGGCGGCATAGAGCTTCTGGGAGTCGGTATAGACGTCGGCCTCCCAGTTGGAGAGCTGGGCTGACTTGGAGATGCGCTGGTGGAAGACGTTGGCAAAGATCTTCTGCAGACTGAGGTCCTCGATACCCATGCTCTTCACTATGTCCTGGATGTCAACCCAGGCACCCGCCTGCAGAGTGGCGTGGCGGCGGCGAAGGGCATGGAGATCGTCCTTGAGGCTGAGGCCTACCTTGGTGATGTTGGGATCCTCCAGGAGGCGGACTATCTCGGGTGTCATGCCAGTCATGGTGAGGCGGAAGAGGAAGCAGATATGCTCATCGCTCACCTGGAGCAGAGCTACGGGGCGCATGCCTCCTCGCTTGAAGTTGGGGCGTGTCTCCGTGTCGATGCCTACGACGCTCTGGCGCATGAGATAGTTCACGGCGCGAGCGGCCTCGGCAGGGCTCTGTACAACCTCAATCCGCCCTGGAAACGTGAAGCGTTCCAGGGCGGGTATAAGGTGTTTGTCAGTCTTTTGAGCGAGTCGCTGCATGTACTGACCAGAGATTTACTTCAGGGTACCAGCGTTAGCGGCAGCTACCATGGCGTCGGAGGGGATGATGTACACCTCTACGCGGCGGTTCTGAGCCTTGCCAGCAGCGGTAGCGTTGTCGGCTACGGGGTTGGTCTGACCCTGACCGATAACGGTCTTGATCTGGGTGCTGGTGCAACCCTTGGTCTTGAGGTAGTTGCTCACGGAGCTAGCGCGCTGCTCAGAGAGGGTCTGGTTCTTGGCTACGCTCTGCTCGGCGGTGCAGCCCTTCCAGGCGTCATTGTCGGTGTGACCAACGATGGCGAGGTCCATGTCGGGGGTAACTACGTTCTGAGCGAACTGAGCGAGGCTGCTCTGGGCAGTAGTGGTGAGGGCGCTGGAGGAGCTGCTGAAGAGAATGCCGCTCTCGAAGGTAACCTTCACACCCATGCCGTCCTCGAGGAGTTCAGCCTGAGCACCATTCAGAGCCTCGGCAGCCTTCTTGGCCTTGTCCATCTTGTGGCCGATGAGGGCACCAGCGGTAGAGCCAGCGGCTACACCTACGGCAGCACCGATAGCGGTGGCCTTGCCATAGTTATTCTTGCCGGTGAGCTTGGTGATGAGGGCACCAACGCCAGCGCCGAGAGCGCCGCCGCTTGCGCCACCGATCATGCCACCCTTGGCGGCGTTGCTCAGACCATTGCAGCCAGAGAGTACGATGCTGGCGCAAAGTGCAATAACTGTAAACTTGATTGACTTCATAGTTGTAGTTAGTTTAGTTAATAAAGTAAAACAAATACGGCTGCAAAGTTAGTACTTTTGTGCGAAATAGCCAAGTGTGCAGGCAGAATTTCTCTAAAATCTTAGACGAAAACCTCCTGAGAGCCACAATCCGGGCTGTTCCACGTACAAATATTCGCGGTAGTGGTGGTTGAGCAGGTTCTTGGCATCGGCATAGACGCTCCAGCCCAGCGGACGGCCTTTTTGCCCCAGCGGGCGGGTCTCGTCATCCCACGAGAGGCGGGCATCGACGAGGGAGTAGGCATCGGCAGCCTGGCCTGTGCGCTGTTGCCAACGCCAGGAGAGGCTGAGGCTGAGCTGACGCCAGAGACGACCGTCGGCGCAGACGACCACCTTGTGGCGCAGATACTCCATGGCGTACTTGCTGGCGGTGATGGGCTGCGGATGGTCTATGTCCTCGTGGAGCCAGGCATACTGCACGCTGAGGGCGCGCAGCGGACACTGAGCCCAGCGCTGGCGGGGAAGCCAGGCGGCGTTGAGGCGCAGTCCCCAGTGCTGGAGGCTGAAGTTGCCGGAGCGGAAGGTCTGAGTCGTGTCCGAGGCCAGTATGACCCAGTCGATCATGTCGGTACGATGGGCATAGGAGGCGCTGAGGTCGGCCCGTAGCATCTGGCGCTGCCAACGCAGACGGAGGGACACGTCGCGACTGAGCTCAGGGCGCAGGTGGGAGTTGCCCTCGATGTTGGCACCAGAGTAGTAGAGGTCAGTGAAGGTGGGCATACGCAGTCCAGTGGCATAGCTGGCCTGCAGGGTCCAGTGGCGATGGGGGCGCCAGGCCACGTCCACGCCTGGATAGAAGCGCCAGCGGGCGTCGAGACCCGTGTTGAGATTGGCCAGTACACCTGCGGAGAGAGTCCAGTGAGAGAGGACTATGTCATGCTCCAGATGGGCTCCGATGTTGGTGCGGTTGCAGCTGCGCAGATAGTGTGTCCCGCTGCCAGCGACGGGTGAGGGGAGGGGCTCGCCGAGCTTGGTGGAGAGTATGCCCTCGTTGCGCAGCTCCAGGCCGAGGGCGGTCGTGCCGGCCACCCAACGCAGGTGGGCGGGGAGCTGGAGTGTGTAGGTATCTACGCGGTGGTAGTTCTCGCCAGCGGGTGAGCCCTTGTGCCACTGATAGTGGTCGTACCAGCGGTTCCAGTTGATGGCGGGACTGAGGTGCACACGTCCTGCCGTGGTCTGCAGGCGGAGGGCACCCATCCAGCGCTCGTTGCGCTCCCACTGGTCGGTGGAGGAGGCACCATAGAAGGTGTTGGCGTCGTAGGGCTTGAGGCTGTAGCCGAGTTGGTAGGAGAGCTCTGCGGGATGAGAACTGAGGGGTATGTAACCCTGGAGGAAGGCGTGGGTGGACTGAAAGGCAGAGTGGTCCGTAGCTCCATCGGCACGAGAGTAGCCAGCGGAGAGGGTCTGTCCGTAGGCCGAGGTGCGTCCCTCGATGGTGGCCAGACCGTACTGTCCGCCGCTGGCGCTGAGCTCGGCGGAGGGGAGGGTGGTGGAGGTGCGTGTGACGATGTTGATAACGCCGCTGAAGGCCTGCGTGCCATAGACTCTGGCGGCGGCTCCCTCCAGTACCTCTACGCGCTCAATGTCCTGCGCGCTGACGGGGAGGTCGGCTGACAAGTGGCCGGTGTGGGGGGAGGAGATGTTGAATCCGTTGAGCAGGATAGTAGCCTGATCAAAGGTGCCTCCGCTGATGCCTATGTCGGTCTGTACGCCGTGTGGGCCACGCTGGCGCACATCGACGGCGGCACAAAGCTTGAGGAGGTCATTGACTGTCGTGACACCCGCCGCGGCGATGTCGTCACGGCTGAGGGTCACCACTTGGCGGGCGGCCACGTCGGTGGCCAAAGGTGCAAGGCTTGCGGCGCTGACGGTAGCCTCGTCGAGCAGACGTGAGCTGCTCGTGCTGTCGCCCTCGGTCACGATAGTGGCGGGGGCTGCGAGGCAGGGTGCTGCAGTGGCCAGTGTGGCTGCGCTGAGCACTCCGATGTGCACTTCCTTGCCCAGAGCGGCAAAGAGGCTATACCCCTTGCGGCTGAAGTGGTGGAAAGTTGGCATAATTAAATTAAAAGATAAAGCCTCTCCCCGTCAGAGCTGCCTTGCGGCACTCTGCCACCCCTCCCCTATTAGGGAGGGGGAGATACCTCTGAAGGGTGGGAGGTGGTTGGTGTTAAGTTGGTTAGATGTTAGTTAATAATAATATAGTTTCTATGGTCTATAGCCTCTATAGTGCTGATAATCTCTTACTCGCGCCCACCCTTTAGGTGTATCTCCCCCTCCCTAATAGGGGAGGGGTGGCGCGGTGCGTCAGCAGCCGCGACGGGGAGAGGCTGCCTCCCTCCACTCCTTTGGTGTGCAGTCGTAGAGGCGGTGGAAGGCTGTGTAGAAGGCCTGGCGACTCTTGTAGCCACAGGACAGGCCGATATCCTCCACCGTCATGTCGGCATAGCGGGGGGAGGTGAGACGTTTGCACACCTCACGCAGACGCATGGAGTTGATGAGGGTCGGAAAGTTGGCACCAGTGCTAGCCTGCACAGCGGCAGAGATGTTGCGGGGCTCGCAGCCAATCTTCTGGGCTAGCAGCGCGGCGGTGGTATTAGGGTCGAGATAGAGCTTTTCGACGCTGAGCAGAGAGAGCAGTTGCACGTAGATGCGCGCTGTCTGTGTCTGGCTCTGGCGGGTGACGTATGCTTTCATGATGGTTAGTGTAGTATAGTGTGGCCCTTTTGCTCCTTGACCACACCCTGAATGTAGGCACGCATCATCTCTACGGCAGGGCCGTTGTCGCCACTGTTGGGGATGATGATGTCGGCATACTGCTTGGTGGGCTCCACGAACTCGTCGTGCATGGGCTTGAGCACGTTGCGATACTTGGTGATGAGCATCTCCAGAGGGTGTCCGCGCTCGGCGGTGTCGCGCTCTATGACGCGCAGCAGACGCTCGTCAGCACCAGCCTCCACATAGATCTTGAGGTCCATCAGGTCGCGCAACTCCTTGTCGTAGAGCGCCATGATACCCTCCACGATGATCACGTCGCGTGGCTCCACGTGGACGGTGTCCTGCAGGCGTGTGCAGGTGATGTAGGAGTAGGTGGGCTGCTCGATGGCTTGACCATGGCGCAGCTGGTCGATTTGCTGAGCCAGGAGTGACCACTCAAAGGCGTTGGGGTGGTCAAAGTTGGTCAACTTGCGAACCTCGAGAGGGAGATGCGACTGGTCGTTGTAGTAGGAGTCCTGGGGGATGACAGCCACGCTGCTCTCGGGCAGTGACTCTACGATCTTGCGTACAACGGTGGTCTTGCCCGATCCCGTGCCGCCTGCAATGCCGATGATAATCATGTTTTTGAGGGGGATTAGAGCAGATTAGTGCATATTCGGAGTGCAAAGTTAAGCAAAAATATGTAACTTTGCACCACAAAAAGCGAAAAAAATATGACAGTCCTCGAAATTATCGACCGCTACTACGGGGCGAACGCACCCCTGCGCGCCCTCCTCCTCCACCATAGCGAGCAGGTGCGCAACCATGCCATGAGGGTCGTACAGGCCCATCCCGAACTCTCTCTCGATGCAGAACTCGTTCGTGTCGGTGCCATGCTCCACGACGTGGGTATATGCCAGTGCGATGCCCCTGGCATACACTGCCATGGCACGCACCACTACATAGTGCACGGCCCTCAGGGAGCCCGCATGCTGCGCTCTCTGCAGCAGGAGGGCGTGACGGAGATAGAGGGTGTGCCTGTGGAGGCAGTGGCCCGCATCTGCGAGCGCCACACGGGCACTGGTCTGCCCGGCATGGAGCCCCAGACGCTGGAGGAGCAGGTCGTCTGCTATGCCGACAAGTTCTACTCCAAGTCCCATCCCGAGCGTGAGCGCACCCCTGAGCAGACGGCGCAGAGCCTCCTCCGCTTTGGCGAGGCGGGAGTGGCCATCTTCTGGCAGTGGCACGAGCGCTATGCGTAGTATATACAGTAGCTTTCCTTGGTCTATACGGTAGTTTTCCTTAGTTTATACAGTATTTTTCCTTAGTTTATAGAGTAATATTCCTTAGTCTATATAGTAGTTCTTCTACATAAAGAGCATCCCCCGCCACGAACTGCCTCGTAGCGGGGGATGAGTGTAGGTAATGCGATGCCTATTTTGGAAAAAACGACGGCTATCGCACAACGAACTTGGTGCTGACCATCTCGCCCTCGGCATCAGTGGCACGGGCCACATAGACGCCCTCAGGCAGAGAGTGGGTGCTGATGGTGGCACGACCCATACTCATGTCGGGACGGACGGAGAGGAGTTCCTGGCCAGCCAGATTGCAGACGCTGACGTGGGTGGCCAGCATGTACTCGTTGGTGACGAGCAGGCCCTGTGCCGTGTAGGTGATGCCCAGCTCGTTGCTGTGGGAGATCTCACGCACACCGACGAGATCGGGGTTCAACTCCAGGTCATGCTCGTCGTACCAGGCGGCGTACATGGTGTAGAGGTTGGACTTGGCGATGGTGGGCATGTTCATCAGATAGACGTTCTGACTACCATCAGGGTAGAGACCACAGGTCTCGTCGCCGTTCATCTGACGATAGGTCAGGGTGTCGGACCAGCTCTGGTCGGGAGAGGTGAGCACGACGCAGCAGCCGTCCGTGTTGTCGAGCTTAAAGCCAGAGTAGATGTCACGACCGGTGCGGTCGCGCTTGGCGCACCACACGACGCGGTAGCCATGGGCGGGCAGAATGTTGCCATCCTTCAGGCTGGTGGCCCCGATCTGGAACTTGGTGGGCTTGTCGGCCTTGTCGCTCAGATAGTAGCCCGTGAGATCGATGTCCTCAGAGGTGGTGTTGTAGAGTTCCACCCAGTCGTCCTTCTTGTACTGGTCGTTGATGTAGATGCTATTGCCAGCGCTGACCTCGTTCACCTTGACGGGATGGGTGTCGGTCAGAGCAATCTCCTCAGCGGTGAGGGGCTCATAGACGGCCTCAATGGCCTGCCTGCCGAGGGGCAGGGTATATTCGGGCTCGGTGCTGACGTAGTCATCCGTGGAGCTGGACTCGCCACCAGTGGTGGGCAGAGTGTAGGTGAGGGAGGCCTCCCAGTAGAGGTCGGAGCTGGTGGAACTGCTGTTGTGCACCTCCACGGCAATGACGTTCTTTCCCTTGCTGAAGAGTTCGGGATCCAGAGTCAGCGAGCCCTCAAAGTAGTTGTTGGCGTAGCTGACCGTGTAGGTGTCGTAGGTGGCACCCTCGGGCAGGTTGTGGCGACCAGCCTCCTGACCATTGACGTAGATAGCAAAGCCGTCGTCCACCCTGTAGTTGAGGGTAACGCTGGCGGGCTTGTCGGAGAGAGTGGCCTCCTTGCGGAAGTAGGTGGTGGGGAAACCCTGGGGAGTCTCCGTGTTGACGTACACGTTCTTGCTATAGCCCAAGGGAGCTGAGCCCTCAAACCAGTAGGAGTCGTCGTAGTCCGTGCCAGTCCAGTCCTCCTGGTCGAGAGAGGAGTAGGCCTGGTAGCGCCAGCTGCTCTTCTCCTCTACGAGGGTCTGCTCCTCGCCTGTATCGCCCTTGTGCTCTGCTACTCTCCAGCCTACGAACTTGTAGCCGGCGGGAGCCTCGGCACGCAGGGTGGCGGGGGCATAGACGCGGCCAGAGAGTCGGCCAGTGGGGATGGGCAGATCGTTGAGTAGCAGGCGGCCGCGGGGATCGCTCTGGGTCAGCGTGAGTGTGGTGCGTCCACTCTGGGTGACGGTGGAGAGCAGGTTGTTGTTGACCATGCTGCTCAGTGCAGAGTTGATACGTGAGGTGGTGAAGTAACTGCTCTTGAGTGTAGAGGCTATGCTACTGGTGGAGAGATAGCTCTTGTCGATGAGGGTGTCCTCAATGTTGGCAGCGTAGCTCACGTTGTTGTAGAGCGAGTCGATCACAGCAGCGCAGCGCTCGGGCTCCAGCACGGAACCAGTAAAGATGCAGAACTGATCCACAAACTGCTTGCGGAACTCGATGTTCTTGAGCATGTTGTTGAAGATAGTGATGAACTCCACCTCAATATTGGTGCGAGGGGCGCCTTTGGCTCCGTTGGTACCTTCGTACTGTGTATTGTGGTAGCGATTGGCGTTCCAGGAGAATGTACTGCCTGAGTCGCTAGCAGAGTCAAGGTCAAAGAGGACGAAGCGGAACTTGCCATGGTCCACGCGAGGACGATAGCCCTTGACGTTGTTGTAGCCGTAGTCGGCGAGGGCGAGATAGCTCTGCACGCACATGTAGTTGATGAACTCCTCCACGTCGCAGATCTGCTTGACCTGCTCATACACCTCGGGGTCGCTGCAGTTGCGAGCCAGCTCGTACCAGCGCTCAAAGGCCTCACGGTCGCCAGAGGACTGCACGTAGGCGGAGTCGCAGTCCATCTCGAACTGGTCCACCTCGCTCTCGTCGTAGCCGTAGTTGCTATAGACGTAGTCGCGGTTGTTGGGCTCACGCATGTTGATGAGACCAGCATACTTGCCGTTGCGGTAGAGGTGCACGGGCTCATAGCTCTGACCGTCGATGTTCAGACCAGAGGAGAGGATGACGGTCTGTAGGGCTGCGTCCTTGAAGCGGCCACCGCCACCATTGGCGGGATTGTCGTTACCGCCGTTGCGCATCTGCAGGGTCTTGTTCTTGATGTAGGGCTTGGCTGTGAAGAAGTGGTAGGGCAGGTAGTTCATGTGCTCGTACTGCTTCTTGCCCTTCACCTTGAAGGAGTAGGGCTCATAGGCACGGCTCCAGCCACCGCAGATGGCGACGTTGGCCTCCTGATTGAAGACCATTTCGCCCTGCTTGGAGAGCAGTTCGATATTGGCGGGACGATCCCAGTCCATATTCCAGTTGCAGGCAGAACTCTGTCCGAGTCCTGGACGACCATTGTAGCCGCGCGTCATGATACCATATTCGTTGTCGTAGAGATTGCCGTCCTCAGTGACGAGGCTCATGACGGGCAGGGTCTCGGTGTAGGTGCTCTTGATGTAGGAGCGGGTCACAACGGGTGAGGTGATCATGCCGTCCTGCACAGCGCAGACGCGGAGGATGGTCGTGTTACTGATCTCAAAGACGCCCAGGCCAGAGGTCTCTCCGTGGGTGGCAGAGGGAGTGCTGCCATCGAGGGTATAGCGTAGCGTGGCACCCTCGGGCACAGTCACGCTGACGTTGAAGCGGCCATTGCTGAACACGCGAGAGTCTGTATCCACAGAGGGAGCCTCCAGACGCTGGGATGCAAAGGTGGAGGTGCTGTTCTTGGTGCCAGGAGTTGGCTCTGAGGTCCAGCCCCATGTAGTGCCGCCATCGGTGGTACGGGCCCAGGAGGCGCGGGTGATGCTCTCGGGATAGGTGCACTCGGTGATGACGTTGGCACCATCGGTCACATAGAGTGTGGCACCATCGCAGTCGAGCTTGAAGGGGCACATCATGGGATAGCGCCAGTCGTTGTGGTCAAACCAGATGAGGCTATATCCCTTGGCGGGTACGATGCTACTGGTCTCACGGTAGGGATTGTAGCTATAGCTGTAGTTCTCCGAGTAGTCGGCGTAGGTCAGATTGAGGCTGCTGAGGGGCCACTGTGCGGGCTCGTCCATCGTGTCGGTCAGGAAGAGGCCGTTGAGGTTGATCTGGCGGCTGCTGGAGTTGTAGAGTTCCACCCATCCGCCGTAGTTGTAGGAGGGGTCGAGATACTGATCGACGTTACTGGCCTGCACCTCGTTGATGCACAGACCGTCGGTGTAGATGTTCAGAGTGACGCTTACCACCACGGAGGCTGTATGGCCATCGCGGGTGGTAGCGGTGATGGTCGATTTGCCTGCAGCGCGGGCGGTAATGAGGCCTGCACTGTTGACGCTGACAGCAGTGGGGTTGCTGCTCGTCCAGGTCACGGTCTTGAATGTAGCATTGACGGGCAGTACGGTGGCCGAGAGTTGATGGGTCTCACCATAAGCGAGGGTGAGCGTAGTGGCATTGAGGCTCACTCCCGTAGTGTGGATGATGTCAGCCTCGTCTATGCCGCCAAACTCAGCAGGGTCAACCTCATAAAAGAGGAAGCGGGCACCGTCGTCTGTCAGGTTCTTGTAGTTGTCCCAGATGGATAGTATGCTCTTGCTGTCACAGTCGTTGAGGCCAGCATAGGCCTCATCCCAGATGGTAAAGGTGAGACCCTCACCGTTGCGCGAGGCACGGAAGGTGGTGTAGTCCTCGTTGATGGAACCAGGGGCGAAGAGGCCAATCTGGGCATGATCAAAGATGGGGTAGCCGTCCTTGTCCTCGGGCATAACACCCATGACCATGGAGCCGTCGGTGTCGAAGTTGTAGAACTTGAAGCCCTTGCTCACACTGCCCGTGAGTGCCCAGAGATAGTTGGTGAGCGACTCGGTGCCATCGTTGGTCGGCATCATGGCGGAGAGCAGCAGTCCCTCGGGGTCAGCATAGAGATACTTGCCGCGGCAGGTGACGAGATACCACTTGGTGGTGGTGGCGAGCTTGCCGTTCTTGACGGTGGTGGGCTCAAAGGTGAGGTCGTCAGCAGTGAGGGGCTTGCTTGCAACTACGACATAGAGATAGGCCTTGGAGGCGTTCCAGTCGTAAGAGCTGTTGCTCGTGCTGACGGAAATGACGGTCGATCCCTCGGATACACCAGTGATGGTGGCTGTCTTGCTACCATTGCTGGTGACTGAGGCTACCTCGGAGTTGTCGCTCTTCCAGTAGAGCGTCTTGGTCCCTGTATAATTGCAGGTGACGCTTTTACTCTCACCCTCGGTTATGTCCAGTTGCATATCCCCGAATGAGATGGTCTCGTTACTAGGCCGTTGTGCTACAGCCGCTATGACGGCTGTAAGCACAAAGCCTAGAAAAAGGAGTGTTTGTTTCATAGATTGTGATTTGAGGTAAGGTAGATTTCGGTGTTCTTAACGCATAATCTTGCGACCAGCCTGGATGTAGAATCCGTGTTGCACTCGGCCTGTGATGGCGGCAGCGCCACGCACGATGCGACCCTGGAGGTCGTAGGCTGCGGCGGGAGCGGTCTCTACGTAGGTATCGACCATCTTGAGGCCCTCGGTGGGTTCGAGGTCGATGATCTCAAAGATGCCGTGATCGGTGGCTACGTACTTGTCGCGATAGGCGGCGCTGCCGAGGGTGGTCTCGTCAAAGCCAATATGCTTGCCCTTGCCTGCTGTGGTGCAGCTGAAGGAGTAGTAACCACCCTCCTCGGGCTCAACGGTCCAGTACTCGGGAATGCTGGAGGACATGTTCCAGGAGTTGCTGTGACCACCGATGTAGAGCCCCTTGTCGTTCTTGATGCTGAAGCCCTTGTTGCCCACACCGCGCCAAGTGAAGCGGAAGGTCTCAGGGTTCCTGCCCAGTATGGTGCACTCGCTGCTGTGGTCGCGCACATTGAGGTAGTAGCCAGTCTCTACGTGCTTGATGGCGTAGGGGTGGTTCTCTATGGGGAAACTGGGGGCCTGCTCGGGTTCGGGATCCTTGGGCTCGGGAGTCTTCTCGCCCTTGGTGTAGGTCACGGGCTCGGAGTGGGTGACCTCACGCAGAGAGGTGTAGGAGGCGGGCACCTCGGCAATCTCGATGTTGTTGATGACGCCCGTCTGGTTGTAGTTCTTCATCTGCAGCACTACGCGATCCTTATATACATATACGAGGAGAGCCTGCACTATGGTAGGCAAGTCGCTGGGGTCACCCGTATCGATGCTGTTGTGGTAGTAGCGCAGGGAACCCATGAAGGCACTGAAGAAGGAGGGGTCTCCCGTAGGTTTGGAATCGGAATTGCTGTCTGTGGCCTTCTCGATGGTCCATACGACCTTGGAGAGGTCAATCTTGCCGTTGGAGGAGGTGTTGTCGGTGGTCAGTGTGATGGTAGAGGGAATCTTGGTGTTGTCGCTACTAATCTTGACGACATCAAAGCGGTCTGACTTGCCACTGGCCAGGCTGCAGTACATGGCAAAGAGACCCAGGTTGGCATGCTTAACCACGATGACGTAGTCCTTGTCCACCTCGGGCTTGTCCACGAGAGTACCAGTCACACCAGCAGCGGTAGTGGTGGCCTCGTAGAAGTAGTAGTTGCGGATGTTGTTCTCCTGATTGATGGCAGCAGTGGAGAGATAGCCATTGCTGCCAGTGTTAATCCAGTAGGTGTTCTGAGCGTCAGAGAGCTTGTAGGCATTGGGCTGGCCATCGAGAGGACGGAGCCAGAGGGAGTAGCCCTTGTCGAGGACGGCCACGGCACCATTGTTCACACCAAAGTACTTGCCGCTCTTGCTCTTGAAGTACACGCCCTTGAGGGGATCGTCCTCGGTCTCAGGGTCAGGATTGGTTGTGGTGCCCTGGCCCTTGAAGGTCCAGAGATACTCTGCGCCGGGCACGCTCTCCATGCTGGACTGGTCAGTGGCGAGATTGACAGTGGTGCTTTGCATACGCTGACCACTACCACCAGCGCTATAGACCTCGGCCTTGAGGGCATAGTACTTGCTGTCGTAGAGGGCCACGAGGTAGTAGCCCTTGCCATCCTCCATGCTGCCGACGCGCTTGCCCTCAGCATCATATACGTAAATGTTGCTGGCATCACCACGGCTCCAGCGACCACTGCCACCGATGTGCAGGGCGGTGGCCTTATTGTCAGTGCCATAAGTGGTGCTGATGGTGAAGAGGCCGTTGATGCCGCTCACGGTGTACTCCCAGGGGTCGGCCACCATGTTGAGGTTGTTGGCATCGATACCAAGGTACTTGCCAGTCTGCTCGTTGTAGAGGTTGCAGGTGCCGGTAAAGTTGCCGAAGTCAGCGGTGTTGTTACCGCCAGTAGTAGTCACCTTGCCATCGATGTGGGTGGCGTCGGTGGTGTTGATGACGTTGCCGCTCTTGTCGTAGAGGGTGACGCGCTGCGAGGTGTGAGTGCGGGTGTAGGCACCATCCTTGCCGTGGTCGTGGCCATAGAGCATGATGAGGTTGGGGTGCTCTGTGAAGCAGTCCTTGAGGATATGGAAGGCATCGCCATCGACCATGCCCTTGCCGCTATTGAGGCTGTTGCTATCGGGGAAGGGGATGTGGAGGCAGAAGAACACTGTCTTGTTGGGATCGTCGGCGTAGATCTCATCCATCTTGGCCTTGACCCACTCTGCGCTCTCCTTGGAGTAGGTGTAGTCCCAGGCTGACTTGAAGAAGTTCTTGCCGCAGTTAAGCACGACAAAGTCAAAGCCATAGAGCACGTAGTGGTAGGCGGCGAGGAGTTCCACCTGGCCCAGAGAACCGTTGTCGGCCTTCTCGTAGAAGGCGTCGCCCTCGGGCAGGATGCCGATGTCCTCCTTCATGGGGAATCGATAGAAGTCGCCAGCCAGATAGGGCTTGGGGATAGCATCAAAGTTGGCCACCTCCCAGTCGTGGTTGCCAGTGACCCAGATGACGCTCTGGTCCTTGCCCTCGGGGAAGAAGCCGCGAGTGGCCTGAGCGATGCGGTGGCGTACCATCATGGCGTTGCCCTCGTCGATAGTTTTGTCGCTCTGGCAGTCGCCACCGAGCACGATAACATCGACGTTGTCCTCCTGCTTCATGCGGTCGAGTACCTGCGTCATGGAGGTACGCACACGGATGTCGCTGAGCAGTCCGCTGGCGGGGGTGATCATGTTGTTCATACAATGCACATCGGAGAGGCATCCGATAGTGAGCAGAGGCTTCTCTTCGGGAGTCTGTGCCCAGACTGCTCCCACGAGGAGGGTGAGAAGCAGGCTAAGAAGTGCTTTTTTCATTGTTTGATGTTTTATGTTAATTAGTTGTTATATTACCAATGTATGTGTCCACGGGGTAGTGGTCGGACAGCTTGGAGTGGTCAATGCGGCACTGATAGGGAACAAAGTGCGCAGAGGAGCAGAAGATGTGGTCTATACGCACGTAGAAGGCGTTGCGGTTGAAGGTGCGGGCTATGCCCGTGCCCGTGGCGCGCCAGCAGTCGGTGAGGGGGGCTGCCTCGTAGAGCCTTTGGCGTGTGTAGCTGATGGGCGTATCGTTGAAGTCGCCCATGACGAGTATCTTCTGTCCGGCATGGTGGCGTATGTAGTCGGCCACACTGTCGGCCTGATGGGAGCGTACAGCGCTGTTTTCTGCGATGTGCTGCAGGAGGGTCTTGGAGATGGTCTCCACCGTGTCGCGGTTGGTCTGCTCGCGGTGCACGATAGCACTATAGTCAGTGCGGGTCTCGTGGGGGATGTGCATACTCTCCATGTGGACGTTGACCACAAAGAGCGTGTCGCCTGGAGCGAGCAGAAGGGTGTAGGCCTGAGCGCGATTGGCACCATGGTCGCTGAGCGTGTCAACACCGATGATGGGCCAGCGGGAGAGAATGGAGATGCCAGTGCCGCCATCGTCCTTGCCGCTAAAGCTGCAGTAGGGCATACGGTAGCGCAAAGCCTGGGCCAGTGTGTCGGAGCGGGTGGGACAAATCTCCTGGAAACAGGCAATGTCGAGGTCGGCCCGCTGGATGTACTCCTTGAGGGCCGTGCGGGAGGAGTCGTCCCACTGTACGCCACCAAGATTCCAGGTCATGACGTGCCAGGCCTCTGCGGGGGGCTCGTTGGGCAGATTGATGGGACTGTAGTTGCGTATGCTACCGCAGCAGGCCAGCAGCCCTACGAGTGATATCCATGAACGGCGCGGCGTGAAGAGCAGGGCTATGCACCCCACCAGAACAGCAAAGGCAAGGAAGAACGGGAATCCCAGCCCCAAGATGCTCACGCCATGTATGCTGTCAGGGCTCACATAGACACTGCCAGCGCTCGCCCCCAGCATGAGTGCGGCGATGCACTGCATGGCGGTGGTGAGCTGCGTGGAGAACTGGCAGATGTAGTGCCAGATACCGTGTCTATGTCGTTGCTTTCGGGCCATAATTGGGTATTGCCTTCGTTTACCTCGTATAAGTGAAGAGCTCACGCTTTTCCTCCTCGGTCAGTCCCTCATAGCCGGAGGTGCGAACCTTGTCGAGGAGTTCGTCCACGCGCTCCTGGCGGCGGCGCTGCTCGAGATTGTAGTCGTAGTCAGCGGTGTGCCAGTTCTCGTACTTGTTCTTGCGGGTGCGGGGACGGCGAGCCTCGCTGCGCCACCAGGTGATGAGCAGCCAACCAAAGAGCATACCACCGAGGTGAGCCAGATGGGCTATGTTGCTGTTGGTGTTGAAGGCAGAGAATACTTCAATGGCGGCATAGCCTGCCACGAAGTACTTGGCCTTCATCGGTATGGGCGGGAAGATGAGCATGATACGCTCGTTGGGGTAGAACATGCCGAAGGCCAGCAGTATGCCATAGCAGGCACCGCTGGCACCTACCGTGGGGACATACTCACCCGTGAAGAGTTGCCACACTATCTGGCAGAGGGCTGCACCCAATCCGCAGACAAAGTAGAAGAGCAGAAAGCGCCTTTCACCCATACTCTGCTCGATGATACGGCCGAACATCCAGAGGGAGAACATGTTGAAGAACAGGTGGGTGAGACTACCATGCAGGAACATGTAGGTGGTGGGCTGCCAAAAGTGGAAGAAGGGTGACTGGGCAGGCCACAGTCCGCCATAGTAAGTGAGCATGTCGGCACCCATCACGTTCTCAGTGGCCATCTGCAGCATATAGCAGATGACATTGGCTATGATGAGTGAGCGGGTAATGCGGGGTATATTGTTCATTAGAGAGTTTTCGTTAAGGTCAAAGTTATCGTCATCGTTTTCGTTTTCGTTTTCGTCACCTTACCTCCATCTCAAAGGTCGATAGCGGCCAGCCTGTCTGGCTCGTAACGCAGGCGCGGGTAAAGGGCTGCCATCCATAGCGTACGGCAGTGGGACGGATGAGGGGATTGAAGTCGAGGCGTATCTGCCCCCTTTCCACGCTGGGATGGGCCTCCGTCCAGTTGCCCTCTGCATCACGTATCTCGAACATGTTGCGTGGAGTGTGGGTAAAGCGGGGACGGGCCTCACCCAGAGTGAGGTAGAGGCGCCCCTTCTGCAGATGGTGGGCAGTGGGAGCATAGGGCATGATACCCGCAATCTCTTGGCCGTAGGTGTTCTTCAGAGCCAGCACGGCCAGACGATGGCCTACGGGACGCTTGAGGCGCGGATGCACATCGAGCGAGTCGCCCACATCGCTGGAGATGGCCATCCACACGCCACTCAGGCGTTCTGCCAGACGGCGCTGGGAGTCGCGGAAGGCGGGCCAAGTCAGACGCGGAGCGATACTGCTGAGCTGCACCATGTAGAGGGGCAGTTCGTCCTCGGCAGAGGTCAGATAGCTACGCCAACTTTGGAGCATGAGGGGCAGGAGGAGTTCGTGCTCCTCTATGTCCTGAGCGTTGCTCTCTCCCTGATACCAGATGGCGCCGCGCAGCGCCATGTCTCGCAGGGGGAGTATGCCTGCCTCATAGAGGTAGCTAGGTTGGTAAGGATGGCGGTGGTTGGGCCCCACATTCTGCATACTACGGCCGCGCACCCAGTCCTGCACGAGGGGATTGTCGGCCCAGTTCTCGTAGATCTCGGGCTGTACGCGGTGGAGCAGTTCGGGGTCAATCCATGACTCGCAGGTACTACCACCTACGGCATTGAGTACCAGGCCGATGTGGCAGCCTAGTGAGTCGGCCAACTCACGGCCAAAGTAGTAGGCAATGGCAGAGAACTGGGCAGCCGTCTCGGAGGTGCAGCGTTCCCAGCCCCGGCTGGTATCAAAGTAGAGCAGACGGTCGGTCGAGTCGCAGGCAGCCTCGCTCCAGCGATAGGCTCCAGTGAGCCAACGAGCGCGCATATTGTAGAAGTGTAGACGCTCATCGTCGGCACGCCGGCGCCGTCCCTCTGCTGAGGTCGGAGCGGGGCCGTTGGGGTCAGAGAGTGTCTTGCTATTGCGGCGGAAGTCCGCATCCTGATTGAGGCGGAACTCCATGTTGCTCTGGCCGGAGCAGAGCCACACCTCGCCTACATACACGTCGTGGTAGTGTTTCAGTCCGATCTGCAACTCGTAGGGGCCACCAGCCTCCATGGCGGGTAGCATGACCTGCCAGAGACCAGCCTGGTCGGCACGTACTTCTGCGCTGATGTCGGCCAGTCGTACGTGGACGCGGGTACCAGGGGCGGCCTGTCCGCTGAAGGAGAGCGGCGTGTGGCGCTGGAGCACCATATTGTCGCTATAGTAGTTGGGGACGAAGGGTGTCCCCGCGTGTGCGCATACGCATGCGCAGGTATATAATAATGTGTAGAGCAGGATGCGTCTCATAGGCTGTGAACGATTGGTGAGAGGGGGTGTGGTGGAGTAATCACTTGAGTGTGAAGGCGAGGGCGTACATGCGGATCTGCTTGATCATAGCCAGCAGACCATTGGAGCGGGTGGGGGAGAGATGTTCCGTCAGACCGATCTCGCGGATAAAGTAGAGGTCCGTGTCCATAATCTCCTGGGCCGTATGTCCGTCCACCACGCGGATGAGCAGGCTAACGATGCCCTTGACGATGAGGGCGTCACTCTCCGCTCTGAAGTGGAGCAGGCCCGTCTCCTCATCTCTCTGGCATACGAGCCACACGCGGCTCTGGCAGCCGTCGATGAGGTTCTGCTCGGTCTTGTCGGAGGCCGGCAGCGCGTCCTGCTCCTCGCCCATATCAATGAGGAGTTGGTAGCGGTCCATCCAGTCGTCGAGGCTGGTGAACTCTTCGATTATCTCGTCTTGTATTTCGTTTATAGTCATAGTCAGTGGATGTTATTTGGTAGAGGTGTCGTTCTGATGTAGTAGTTGCACGAGTGTCTGACCCACGGCGCGCAGCGTCTCACGGGATATGTTCTCAGGCGTGTCGTGGGTGGTGTGCCACGTTGGCCCGAAGGAGGAGACACCAGCCTGCTGATAGTAGGGGATGATGTCGATGGTGGGGATGCCTGCCTCGTTCATGGGACCGTGGTCGTCGGTGATGAATCCACCATCCTGCGTGGGAAAGAACTGTGCAAAGCCTGCAGTCCTGGCGGCATCCCATGTGCGGGCCACGAGCCAGGGGGCATAGTGCATACTGAAGCCCTCGTAGCGGAACTGGGCATCCTTGCCACCCACCATGTCGAGCAGGATGCCCCACTCATAGGCTGTGGTGTTGTGGCTGGCCCAGTACTGAGCACCCATGGCAAAGGAGCCCTCGTGCTCATCCGAGCCGTAGTCCTCGAGGTCAAAGCACACAAAATCTACGGCGCGGTCGGGACACAAATCAGGCAGCAGACGTGCGAGTTCCAGCATGACAGCCACACCGCTGGCACCATCGTTGGCGGCCATGACGGGCTGCGTGTGCTTGGTCTTGTCGGGATCTGCATCAGCCCAGGGTCGAGCATCCCAGTGGGCGCAGATGACGATGGGCGTAGCCGACTCGGGACCATAGTGGGCTATGATGTTGCGACACTCAAAGGAGCTACCATCCCACATGGTCAGTGGGGCCTTTTGTTCCTCCACACGCAGACCGAGTGCGCCAAAGCGATCCACAATCCAGTCGCCACAGCGGCGGTGGGCCTCAGAGCCTGGTGTGCGGGGGCCAAAGTCACACTGTGCCACGATGTGGTTGTAGGCTGAGTCGGCACGGAACTGCACTTGGCATGAATCAACGGCGTCCTGTGCAGTCTCGGTGGACTTGGACTTGCATCCAGAGAGCAGGACTATGAGTGTGAAGAGGGATAGGAGTAGATGTTTCATAGGGATTGGGCAGCAAGTACGCGACGGAAGTTGTCGCCCCATATCTTGCAAATGTCGTTGTCGGTATAGCCTCGCTGCAGGAGGCGCTCAGTGATGTGGAGAACGTCGGAGGCATCGCGCAGACCTGCCACGCCGCCATCGCCGTCAAAGTCGGAGCCTATGCCCACATGGTCTATGCCACACACCTCGATCATGTGCTCCAGGTGCTGCATGAAGTCCTCGATAGTAGCCTCCTTGTCGTCGTTGCGCAGAAATCCGTGGTACATCGTACACTGCACGACACCATCCTTCTGGGCAATGGCGCGGAGTTGCTCGTCCGTCAGGTTGCGAGGGTGGTCGCACAGGGCACGGCAGCAGGCATGGGTCACGGCCACAGGCTTGCGGGAGAGTTCCAGGGTCTGGTAGAAGGTCTGCTCCGAGGCATGGGAGAGGTCGATGAGCACACCGCAGCGGTTCATCTCCCCTATCACCTCGCGACCAAAGGGCGAGAGTCCGCCCCACTCCTCCTGCGGTTCGCCCTGCTTGGGGCGGGCTGAGTCGCAGATGTCGTTGTGGCCGTTGTGTACGAGGGTGATATACTCCACCTGGCACTGGTCGTGGTAGTACGCTACGAGGGACAGGTCCTGCCCCAGTGCGTAACCATTTTCTATGCCAAAGTGGACGTAGAGGTACGGCAGCTGTCCGTGCAGAATGTGCTGCAGACGCTGGTGTGTCAGCTCCACCTGGTGGCGGGCATCGGCATAGCCCTCGGGAGTGCGGGGACCCTGCGGGATGTAACTCACCATGAAGGTCTCATCGAGGTGCCCCTCCGCCGCCTTGACAGCATCGACGAGGCAGTGGGGGTTGCGGTGACACAGGTCGGGGAGCCAGGTTAGCTCGTCCACGGGCTGGCCAGTGTGCTCCTCCTCAGCGGCTATCATGGCGGGGAACATCATGGGGGTGTCGCAGTGGGAGTCGAGCGTGAGGATGCTGGCGTGGAGTTCCAGCGCGCGACAGTAGCTCTCTGCGGCTGCCACAAAGGCGCGGAACAGGTGCTGACTCAGGCTCGAGCCTGACATGCACTCAGGATGCCACTGTACGCCGAGCAGGAAGCTCTCGCCCAGATTGCCCTCCACGGCCTCTATCACACCGTCGCTCGCCACTGCACTCGTGTGCATCAGCGGACCCGGCTCAGAGATGGCCTGATGGTGGAAGGAGTTGACGGCCTGACGCTCCTCCAGACCCGACAGGATGCCCTCTCTGTCAGTGAGGCGTACCCAGTGTGTGGCCTCCTCGCGGGGAGCGTCCTGTGAGTGCTTGATGAGGCCAGCCACCTGGCCGATGTCCTGCATGACCTTGCCGCCCAGTGCTGCGGCCATCACCTGGCAGCCGCGGCAGATACCCATCACGGGGATGTTGCGTTGGTGCGCCATGCGGCAGAGTTGCAGTTCGTAGAGGTCGCGCTCAGGGCAGATGCTGTGAAGCTCTGGCATGGGATCCTCGCCGAGCCAGAGGGGGTTGATGTCGCCACCCCCTGAGAGGAGCAGGCCATCGACTTGCTCCAGTTGAGCAATGAGTTCCTGAGGGTCGTCGGTAGGGGCCAGCAGGAAAGGCACGCCACCAGCACGGCGCACGGACTCGTAGTAGCCGCGAGCGAGTTCGGCCCCCTTGGTACCCAGATTGGTAGTCACGCCGATGATGGGCAGCTCGGCCACATTCATGTTGTGGTCGATACGCTGCGTGAGCGCCTCGTCATAGCGGGCGGTCGCCTCGGAGAGAGAGTAGGGATTAGTCATGGCGGTTGGGGTTGCGGGGGAACCATCCCTTGCGGACGCGTTCCTTCTGTTCAAAGAGTTCGTGGATGCTCCAGAAGGCGCAGAAGCCCACGATGGCTAGCAGTGTGCTCCAGAACAGACTGTCCACCATCACTGCACCTATGCAGCAGCCCACTCCTACACAGAGGAAGATGGGCCAGAGGCGCGTGCCATAGTAGTACTCCCCCTTGATGACAATGGGGTGGCACAGGCCGATGATGAGAAAGGTGAGCAGTCCGAGCAAGAGGCCCTGAAAGTGAAATTCCATAGTCATCGCTTTAGTCGCAGGAGTCGTTGAGGGTTGTGGCCTTGCAGTTGCGGCGACGTTTGGGTTCATGCGCCTCGGAGAGGCTGATGGGTATGTTGCGGCTGAAGGTCTGCTGCAGGGAGATGAGCGTCTCCGTAGAGGCCACTCCCTCAATGCGGCAGATCATGCCTAGGATGCGCATGAGGTCGGTGTTGTTGCGACAGTAGAGGCGGAGCATCATGGCATAGGCACCTGTAGTGAAGTTGCACTCCACGACCTCAGGAATCTGGTAGAGGGCATCAGCCACCTTGTCGAAGAGGCTGCCCTGCGAGAGTGTCACACCGATAAAGGTACAGGTCTCATAGCCCAGACTCTGGGGATTGACCTGAAAGCCGGAACCGATGATGACACCATCGCGCTTCATACGCTCCACGCGCTGATGCACGGCGGCACGGCTCACGCCACAGGTGTCGGCAATGTCCTTGAAGGCAGCGCGGGCGTCGGCTGCGAGGACTTCGAGTATCTGTTTGTCGAGTTGATCTATCATAGTCTGTTATTTGCGACCAAAGTCAGCAGGTATCTCGCCCCACTGGTCGGTCTGCCATTTGATGATGGGATTGCGGTAGGAGTGTGTGCGGAGCCACAGTTCGGCGCGTGCCACGAGGTCGAGCAGGGGAGCCGTCTGGGGAGTGCGGGGCAGCTTGGTGCCGCACTTGCGCTTACGTACCCAGATTTGGGCTGTGGCGGAGTCGGAGTAGATGGGCATGTCGTGCAGTCCCTGCTTGTCGAGCATGGCCAGGGCGTGAACGATGGCCAGGAACTCACCGATGTTGTTGGTGCCATGCACGGGCCCGAAATGGAAGAGACGGTTGCCCGTGAGCAGGTGCACACCCTGATACTCCATGGGACCAGGATTGCCACTGCAGCCAGCATCGACCGCCACGGCATTGGGCGTGACAGCGGCGGGCAGGGTTCCGTCGGCGTAGTTGGCGGGTGTAGGCATAGTTAGTTACCAGAGTTCATGAATTTCTGGCCGCGAGGTGTCTTAGTCCACAAGTAAAAAACAGCACAGCATCCTATCAAAAAGCTGCAAATGATGGCGGTATCCATACTATTTATGTTTATGGTTCTTTGTGAATGATTTCTTGTGAGTAGTTTTCTGCTTGCTTTCGGATGAGAGATATAGTCCTAACACCAGAAAAGTGAAGGCTGCTGCTATGCCCCATCCGTACAGGAACAATTTGTCTTCGCCATAGTCTTTAAATAAAGAGGCTACGACAACACCCGTGAGGAGATATTTGGAAACATCCAGGATGTAGCTGCTTAGCTTATCTTTCCACATATCCCTACATTCTTTCCGGCATCTCTATGCCGAGCAGTCCCATGCCGAGGCGCAGCACTTTGGCCACCTGTGCGGAGAGATTGAGGCGGAACTGGCGCTTGGCCACGTCCTCCTCACGCAGAATGCTGAAGTCGTGGTAGAAGGAGTTGTATTCCTTGGCCAGATCGTAGCAGTAGTTGGCAATGACGCTGGGGCTGTAGTCCTGACCTGCGGTGCGCACCACCTCGCTGAAGCCTGCCAAGTGCTGGATGAGTTCTTCCTCCTTGGTGGAGAGCACGGGGGTGGCAGTAGCCTGCTGCTCTTCGGCGGCCTTACGCAGGATGCTCTTGATGCGGGCGTAGGTGTACTGGATGAAGGGGCCGGTGTTGCCGTTGAAGTCGATGGACTCTTCGGGATTGAAGAGCATGTTTTTGCGGGCATCCACCTTGAGAAGGAAGTACTTCAGGGCGCCCATGCCCACGATGCGGGCCACTTCTTGTTTCTCCTCCTCGGTCATGTCGCCATTCTTGCCAGCCTCGTCCATGGTGTGGCGGGCATCGCTAATCATAGTGGCCACGAGGTCGTCGGCATCCACCACGGTGCCTTCGCGGCTCTTCATCTTGCCGTTGGGGAGTTCCACCATGCCGTAGCTGAAGTGCACGAGTCCCTTGCCCCATTCAAAGCCGAGCTTGTCCAGGAGGATAGAGAGTACCTGGAAGTGGTAGTTCTGCTCGTTGCCCACTACGTACACCATCTTGTCGATGGGGTAGTCCTGGAAGCGGAGCTTGGCCGTGCCGATGTCTTGCGTCATATACACGCTGGTGCCATCGGAGCGCAGGAGGAGTTTCTCGTCGAGGCCCTCGCCGGTGAGGTCGGCCCACACGGAGTTGTCCTCGCGGCGATAGAAGATGCCCTTCTGGAGGCCTTCTTCCACCTTCTCCTTGCCCTCGAGATAGGTTTGGGATTCATAGTAAATCTTGTCGAAACCCACGCCAAGGGCCTTGTAGGTCTCGTCGAAGCCGGCATACACCCACTCGTTCATCATCTGCCAGAGCTGGCGCACCTCGGCATCGCCCTGTTCCCACTTGACGAGCATGTCGTGGGCCTCCAGGATGAGAGGAGCCTGCTGCTTGGCCTTCTCGGTGGCAGCCTCAGCCTCCATGCCCTCAGCCTCGTACTGAGCGGCCAGGGTCTTGACCTCCTCGCGGTAGTGCTTGTCAAAGAGGACATAGTAGTCACCAATGAGGTGGTCGCCCTTCTTGCCACTGGAGGCAGGTGTCTCGCCGTTGCCCCACTTTTGCCAGGCCAGCATGGACTTGCAGATGTGTATGCCACGGTCGTTGACGATGTTGGTGCGCACCACGCGGTTGCCGTTGGCAGCAGCAATCTGGCTGACAGCCCAACCCAGCAGGTTGTTGCGCACGTGACCCAGGTGCAGGGGCTTGTTGGTGTTGGGCGAGGAGTACTCAATCATGACGAGGGGACTCTCCTCCGTAGCCTTCTGTATGCCATACTCGGGGTTAGCGCTTATCTCGTCGAGCAGAGAGAGCCAGGCAGAGGGAGCGATGACGAGGTTGAGGAAGCCCTTCACCACGTTGTAGGCGCTCACGAGCTGGGTGTTCTCCACGAGATAATGGCCTAGGTCCTCACCTGTCTCCTCAGGCTTCTTGCGACTCTGGCGCAGGAGGGGGAAGGTAACGAGCGTGAGGTGGCCCTCAAACTCGGGACGAGTCTTCTGGATTTGCAGGGTCTCTGCGGGCACCTCAGCGCCGTAGAGAGCAGCGACTGCCGCAGCGGCGGCGGCTTGTATTTGTTGTTCGATAGTCATAGCGGTATAATTTTGCGCGGCAAAGTTACGAAAATCCCCTCACATACGCAAGCGCGCGCGCCTTTTTTTAAAAAATGAGAGGTATCTCGGAAACTACTCTCTGGACTAGTGAGAACTATCCTATAGACTACAGCGTCGTAAACTATAGGCTAGTGAGAACTATCGTATAGGTCAGTGAGGGGTTTCCTAAATTATTGAGAATCAATAACGCACCACGAGGCATAATTAAACATAGGACCTGTGATGCGTATAGGCGAAAAATATAGACAAGTACCCCCACCGAGAATCGAACTCGGATCTACTCTTTAGGAGAGAGCTATTCTATCCATTGAACTATAGGGGCAAGCGCAGTTTAGACAACTCCGTGTGTCAATGTGTCGCATAGACGGCGCAAAGTTACAAAAAAGTTGGGAGTGGGAGAGCGGCGGGTGGAAGTTTTTTAGTAATTTTGTGGCGAAAAATGTGTAATTGTGGCCACAGGCCCGAAAAATTAACCCCCAAATAGCAATGTTAACAGCAATAGTAGCATTCTTCTGCGTCGGCTATCTCTGCATAGCCCTCGAAAGTGTAATCAAGGTCAACAAGGCAGCCACAGCCCTCATTATGTGCGCAGGCTGCTGGGTGATGTTCTCTCTCGGTGGCTTTGTTGATATGCACGAACTTGGCCATATCATCGAGAAGAATCTCGGTGAGGCTGGTACCACCCTGTTTTTCCTTATGGGTGCCATGACCATCGTTGAGGTGGTTGATCAGCATGGTGGCTTTAATCCCGTGCGCAAGCTCCTGCAAAGCAAGAGCAAGCGTGGACTGCTCTGGAAGATGGCCTTCCTGACAGCCTTCCTTAGTGCCATTCTGGACAACCTCACGACCAGTATTGTGATGGTCATGATTCTGCGCAAGCTCATCTATGACAAGGAGGCTCGCCTCATCTTTGCCTCAATGATTATCATTGCTGCCAACTCGGGTGGTGCCTTCTCTCCCATTGGCGATGTGACCACCATCATGCTCTGGAACGGCGGTCAGGTGTCAGCCGGCGGTGTGATAACGGAGATTTTCCTCCCCTCTATGATTAGCTTTATCATTCCCTGTGCCATCCTGCAGTATCGTTTGCACGGAGAGTGCGGTGGTATGGAGGACAGCCGTCAGGAACTAGAGAACACCCGCATCGGTCGTCGTCAGCGTACCACCATCTTCTGTCTGGGTGTGGGTGGTCTGTGCTGCGTGCCTGCCTTCCACATGATCACAGAGTTGCCCCCCTTTATGGGTATCATCACCGTGCTCGGTATCGTATGGCTTGCCACTGAGGTGTTCTACCACAATGCTCCTGAGGACGACAAGGAGGCCATCCGTGTGACTAAGATGCTCAGCCGTATTGATATCAGCACCATCATGTTCTTCCTCGGCATTCTTATGGCTGTCAACGTGCTCGCTGAGATCGGTGTGTTGCGTACCCTGGGTGAGTGGCTCGATGAGACCATCGGCAACCACTATCTCGTAACCGGTACCATCGGTGTGCTCTCTTCTATCGTGGACAATGTGCCCCTCGTGGCTGGCTCTATGAAGATGTATGTCATTAGCACCGCCGACATGATTGCTCAGAATCCCGCTATGGCCGATATGGCCCAGGATGGCATCTTCTGGCAGCTCCTGGCCTACTGCGCTGGTGTGGGTGGCTCTATGCTTATCATCGGTAGTGCCGCTGGCGTGGTGGTGATGGGCCTGGAGAAGATTACCTTTGGCTGGTACATGAAGAACATCACCTGGGTGGCCTTCGTTGGCTACATTGCAGGTATCCTCGTTTACTTTGTAGAAAAGAGCGTGCTCGGTCTCTAACCCGCGATCATTGCACGCAGCAGGGGATGCGACTCCCCTCACCAAGTGCGAAAACTCACTATAGAGGAACTCCACCGAATGGATGTAGGGGAGTTCCGTGCGGCCGCCAAGATGCCGCTCGTCATCATCCTCGACAACGTGCGGAGCCTCCATAATGTGGGCTCCGTACTGCGCACGGCAGATGCCTTCCGACTGGAGGGTGTCTGCCTGTGTGGCATTACGGCCACACCGCCCTCGGCAGAGATACACAAGACTGCCCTCGGCGCAGAGGACAGCGTAGCGTGGTCCTACTATGAGGACACCCTGCAGTGCGTCCGAGAGTTGCAGGAACGCAACTATCACGTAGTAGCCGTGGAGCAGGTGGAGGGCAGCAGCAAGCTCGGCGAGTGGGAGCCCCCCATGCTCCTGGCAGATCAGAACGGAGGAGTCCCCGCAGGCGTAGCGCTCGTTCTCGGCAACGAGGTCAAGGGTGTGCGCCAGGATGTGGTCGATGCCGCCGATGAGGCGCTGGAGATACCCCAGTATGGCACCAAGCACTCCCTCAACGTCAGTGTCACCGCCGGCATCGTTATCTGGGAGACAGTGCGCCACTTGCAGAGGTATATCCGTCTGGCCGTTTGGCTGATGGCTGTTGTCGTGGCGAACCTTGTAGCCCCCATAGGGGCGGAGGCCGCGGCCGCAGTGAACGACACGCTCCCCGACCTCGCTCTGCCTCTCACGCTCCAGGTGGGGCGCGCGGAGTACAAGGGCGACAGCATCCCTGAGGTCGTCCTGCCTGTGCTCTACAAGTATCCTCCCAAGACCTTTGCCTCCTCCCGCCAGGAACAGGAGTACAATCGCCTGGTACGCAATATCAAGAAGGTGCTGCCCGTTGCCAAGCTCGCCCGCCACACCCTCATCGAGACCTACGACTACCTGCAGACGCTGCCCACCAAGCAGGCCCGCGAGGAGCATATCAAGCTGGTGGAGGACGGCCTCAAGAAACAGTACACCCCTCTCCTGCGGCGTATGAGTAAGACGCAGGGCAAAATACTGGTTAAGCTCATTGACCGCGAGTGCGACCAGACGGGATTTGCCATCGCCAAGGCCTTTGTCGGTGCCTTCAGAGCCAACGTCTATCAGGGCATAGCCTTCCTCTTTGGTCAGTCCCTCGCCAAACACTATGACCCCGAGGGTGAGGATGCTGAGATGGAGCGTATCGTACGCCTCACAGAGAGTGGTCCACCCTGATGCCTCAGTGTGCGCAACCAGGCGCTCGGCACCGCCGACTGACTGCTCTAGCGTCCAAAAAAGACCTAAATCTGGAGCGAAAAGTGACATTTTGATGCTTAGACCCTTGCTGTTACAAAAAAAATATGTAAATTTGCACGCTCTATTTTGGGTATGACCCTATAGTCTATTTAGCAAACAACTAATAAAAAATCAATAAAAACACAATGCAAAACAAAGGATTCGTAAAACTCATCGCAGTTTTGATGGGCCTCATTTGCTGCTTCTACTTCAGCTTCAGCTTCGTTACCTCACACTACGAGGGCAAGGCTGCTGCAATGGGTGAGCAGGAAGGTAGAGCCTACCTCGACTCGCTGCGTTCCGAGAACGTATGGCTCGGCTACAACTACAAGCGCTGCGAGGAACTCCAGATTGGCCTCGGCCTCGACCTGAAGGGTGGCATGAACGTCATCCTCGAGGTAAGTGTGCCCGACGTCGTTCGCAATCTCGCTGGCAGCAACGCCAACGAGCCTCAGTTCAAGAAGGCCTTTGACGAGGCTTATGCTGAGTCACAGAAGGGCAATGAGGACTTCGTTGACCTCTTTGTCAAGAAGTTCCAGGCTCAGAACGGCCAGAACCAGCTGGGTGGCATCTTTGCCAATAGCCTCAAGGAAAGTAATATTACCCCCAACTCCACCGACGACCAGGTGCGCGCCGCTCTCACCGCCGAGGTGAAGGCTGCCGTCAACAACTCCTACCAGGTTGTGCAGCAGCGTATCGACCGCTTTGGTGTGGCTCAGCCCAACATCCAGATTCTGGAAGGTAAGGGCCAGATGGGTCAGATCATGGTCGAGATGCCTGGCATCAAAGAGCCCGAACGTGTGCGTAACCTCCTCCAGGGTAGCGCCAACCTCGAGTTCTGGGAGACCTACCGTGCCAGCGATCTGCAGGGCGCTCTCCGTAGCCTCGACAGCCGCATGGCTGGTGGCGAGCAGGCTGAGGTAGCCGAGACTCCTGCTGAGGAGGCTGCCGAGGCTCCCGCTGAGGTCGCCGAGGAGCAGGCTCAGGCTGACACCACCGCCCTCTTTGCCGCTAAGGCTGATGCCGAGGAGACTCAGGACGCTCCCAAGGTTGACGCCCAGGCTCAGGCCAAGGCTATCGCTGAGCATCCCCTCTTTGCACGCCTCATCCAGGGCCAGTTTGTAGCTGGCGACGGTTGCGTGGTAGGCCTTGCCAGCCATGCTGACACCGCTGCCATCATGAACATCCTCACCAGCGCTCAGGCTCGTCAGATCATGCCCGCCGACGTACACTTTGCCTGGGGTGTTAAGCCCAGCGAGTACGTTCGTGGCAACTTCTTTGAACTTTATGCTCTGAAGAAGACCAATGGCGCTCCCGCTATGGCTGGCGACGTTATCGCTGACGCCAAGGACGACTACGACCAGTATCACCGTCCTATCGTGAGCATGACCATGAACACCCAGGGTGGCCGTGACTGGGCTGCTCTCACCAAGAAGAACATCAAGCGCCCCGTAGCTATCGTCCTCGATGGCTTCGTATATAGCGCTCCTGTCGTACAGAATGAGATCACTGGTGGTACCAGCCAGATTAGCGGCCACTTCACCGCTGAGGACACCAAGGACCTTGCCAACGTGCTCAAGTCTGGTAAGATGCCCGCTCCCACCACCATCGTGAGCGAGGAGACCGTAGGTCCTAGCCTCGGTGCTGCCTCTATCAAGGCTGGTTTCATCAGCTGCGTTGTGGCCTTCGTGCTGCTCATGTTCTTCATGTGCCTCATTTATGGTTTCATCCCTGGTATGGTGGCCAACTGCGCCCTGCTGCTCAACTTCTTCTTCACCTTTGGTGTGCTGACCTCCTTCCAGGCAGCTCTGACGATGAGTGGTATCGCAGGTCTCGTGCTCTCTCTCGGTATGGCTGTGGATGCCAACGTGCTTATTTTCGAGCGCACCAAGGAGGAGCTCCGTGCCGGCAAGAACATCAAGAGTGCTCTGGCCGACGGTTACGGCAACGCTTTTAGCGCCATCTTCGACTCCAACCTGACCTCTATCATCACCGCTGTTATCCTCTATAACTTCGGTACAGGTCCTATCCGTGGCTTCGCTATGACTCTGGGTATTGGTATCTGCGCCAGCTTCTTCACCGCTGTGTGGATGACCCGTATCGTGTTCGAGCACTTCCACAACAAGGATAAGTGGCTCAACCTCAAGTTCACTACCAGCCTGAGTGAGAAGCTCCTGCAGAACACACACTACCACTTCATGAGCGCAGCCAAGACCAGCTTCATTGCCTTTGGTTTGTTCGCTGTTGTCTGCATCGCCAGCCTCAGCACCCGTGGTCTGAGCAAGGGTATTGACTTTGCTGGTGGTCGCAACTACGTGGTAGAGTTCACCGAGAAGACTGCTTCCGAGGACGTAGAGGCCGCTGTACGTGCCAGTCTCCAGAAGGCTGGTAGCGACGCTACCGTAAGCTGCCTTGATATTGTTACCACCTCCAACCCCGCTGTCCGCATCTCTACTACTTATAAGATTGACGAGCAGACCGAGACCGTGGACCAGGAGGTTGAACAGTTCATCTGGCAGAGCCTGACCGAAGCCAAGCTTATCACTGCTGACTACAACACCTTCAAGGATCGTGATAACAAGGCTGGTGGCTCTATCATCAGCGCCCAGAAGGTAGGTGCCACCGTAGCTGCCGAGATGACTGAGGGTGCCGTCAAGAGTGTACTCTTCGCTCTGGCCGCTATCTTCCTCTATATCCTCGTGCGCTTCCGTAACGTGGCCTTCTCTATCGGCTCTGTAGCCGCTCTGTGCATCGACACGCTGCTCATCATCGGTATGTACTCCCTGTGCTGGGGTTGGGTGCCCTTCTCGCTGGAGATCGACCAGACCTTCATCGCTGCTGTGCTGACCGCTATCGGTTACTCCATCAACGATAAGGTGGTAGTGTTCGACCGTATCCGCGAGAACCTCGGTCTCTATCCCAAGCGCGACAGCCGTCGCCTCTTCAATGAGTCTATCAACAGCACCCTGTGCCGTACGATCATGACCTCCGTCACCACACTGATTGTGCTCCTTTGCATCTTCTTCCTCGGTGGCGACAGCATCCGTAGCTTCGCCTTCGCGATGATCCTCGGTGTGCTCTTCGGTACCTGCAGCTCTATCTTCCTCGCTGCCCCCATCGCTCTCCGCACTCTGGGCAAGCAGAAGGTCGTAGAGGCTGGTGAGGTTGAGGCCTAAGCCTAGGCAGAATAATGCTATATAACATATAAATGAGTGCCAGACTTGACGGTCTGGCACTTTTTTTAGGCTATTTTAGAACTATTTTTCGTACTGTCTTGGTTGTGTCATAATAAATAAGTAACTTTGCGCGGTATGAAAAATCACGCACTAAACTTAGTACTCGCCGTCATTGCTTTGGCCCTTGCTGGTTGTAAGGCCCCGACGGACATTGCATATTTTCAGGATATGCACAAAACTCAGTCTGTAGCAGTTCAGGAGCTGCAGCAGGTGGTCATCAAGCCTTATGACAAGATAACCATCATGGTCAAGAGTAAGGATGAGGAACTTTCTGAGGTGCTTAACCTCACGACTGGTGCTCAGTCTAGCACCAGTGCCCAGAGCCAGTATGCCTATACCGTAGACGAGACTGGTTGCATCGATATGTCCATGCTCGGCAAGGTGAAGGTGGCCGGTATGACCCGTCCAGAGGTTTCGGCCTACATCAAGGGCCAGCTTGTCTCTAAGAGTATTGTGCTAGATCCCATCGTTATTGTAGAGTATCGCAATCTCGGCTACAGTGTGCTCGGTGAGGTGGGTTCCCCTGGTCGCTATGAGTTCGACAAGGATCATGTAACCCTGCTCGAAGCCATCGCTAAGGCGGGCGACCTACAGATTACTGGTGAGCGCAAAAATGTCTGCGTGATACGTAACGAAGGCGGTGTGCAGAAGCATTACTATGTTGATCTCACCGATGCTGCGTCTCTCTACCAGAGTCCCGTTTACTGCTTGCAGCAGCACGATGTGGTCTATGTAGAGCCCAATGCCAAGCGTATGCGTGAGAGTCGTCCCAATGGCAACACCTTCAGCACGGCCTCCTTCTGGATTGGCATTGTGAGCATGATGGCCTCTATGACCTCTATTGTCGTCAATCTTGCTAACTAAGTCCCAAACTAATTTGCAGAATATCCTATAGATTATGTCAGAGCAGAATATAAACACCCAACAGTCCGTTGCAACCTTCGTTCCCGCAAACGAGGAGAACTCGGGTATGCAGCTTGCCGACATTCTCGAGCTGTTCCTCGCCAACTGGAAGTGGTTCGTCCTCTCCGTCGTTGTTGCCCTAGTAGGTGCTACCATACACCTCAAGCGCTCCACCCCCATCTACACCCGAACAGCTCAGGTGCTCATCAAGGAGGAAGGAACCAAAGGTAGCTTTAGTGGCAACGTTGACTGGTTTGCTTCGCTTGGTATGGGTAGTAAGGCCGTCAATGTACAGAACGAGATAGTCGCCATTCAGTCTCCCTCCATGTTTATAGAGGTTGTTAAGCGTTTGGGCCTCAATACTCGCTACACTATCGACGGTCGTTGGCATAAGTCCAACCTCTATGGCAGTGCACTACCCGTCAAGGTGGAGTTCATGGATATGGATCTGGACAAGTTCTGTAGCTTAGATATGACACTCCACCAGGATGGCAGTGTTGTACTATCCCATTTCTCTGGCCACAAGGAAGCCAAGGGTGTCAAAATGCAGGTAGGGCAGACTGCCAGAACTCCCTTAGGGCGCATCCGAGTGACCCCCGCTGCTGGTTTTGCCAGATTGGCAGGCAGTGATGATGAAATGCTAATCCATGTGAGCCACTCCGATGTGCTATCCACCGCCAAGGCTACCGCTGGTGGTCTCTCCGTAGCACTCAACCACAAGGAGAATAGTATTCTCGATCTTACTTACGCCGACTCCAGCACGGAGCGCGCTGAGGATATCATCAACACCCTCATCGAATCTTACAACGACTCCTGGGTGCAGGATAAAAACCGTATGACCATTGCCACCAGCGAGTTCATCCAGGAACGTCTCAAGGTGATAGAAGCAGAGCTCGGCAATGTAGATAATGACAT
This sequence comes from Bacteroidaceae bacterium, assembly GCA_024400995.1. GTDB lineage: Bacteria > Bacteroidota > Bacteroidia > Bacteroidales > Bacteroidaceae > Alloprevotella. Next base: position 8,114 of record JAKSLU010000008.1, on the reverse strand, counting down.
TAGCTCCTATAAGAGCGCCAATCTCATTCCTGACCCCAGCACCATAGCTGGTATGTATGTGAGTGATGCCAATACTGACGAGAAGAAGCTCATTGAGCTTAACAACCAGCTCTATATTACGCGCTACGTGCGTGCGTTTATAACTAAGGAGAGCAACAAGTACAACCTGCTGCCTACCAATAGTGGTATGGGCGGCAACGCTGGCCTCGAAAGTCAGGTGTCGGAGTACAACCGCATGCTCCTAGAGCGCAATCGCCTCGTGACCAATAGTAGTGCCGACCATCCTCTCGTAGTAGAGCGCGACCAGCAGTTGGCACAGTTACGCACTGCTATGGTGAGCAATATTGATAACCACATCAATCTCCTCGAGACCCTCATTGAGTCCACTCGCAAGAGTCAGAGCAAGAGTCAGGCCGGCATAGCTAGCAGTCCGCAGCAGGCCAAGTACCTGCTCAGTGTAGAGCGTCAGCAGAAGGTAAAGGAAGCCCTCTACGTCTTCCTCCTCCAGAAGCGTGAGGAGACTGAACTCTCTCAGGCCTTCACCGCTTACAATACCCGCGTCATCTCTCCCCCTATGGGTAGCAACGCACCTGTATCCCCTCAGGGCAATCGCATCCTGCTCATTGCTTTCGCACTTGGTCTCGGCATCCCCGCTGCCCTGCTCTATCTCATGGAGATTACCAATAGCCGCGTGCGCGGTCGCAAGGATATCGAACAGCTCGTCGTACCCTTCATCGGAGAGATTCCCTTTGTGGGCCATCGTCCCAAGAAGGGCCTGAAGTACTGGATGGAACGCATGCATCTGCGCAGTCCCAAGCAGGAGGTGGAGCATACGCGTGAGCTGATCATCAAGCCTCATAGCCGCAACATCATCAACGAGGCCTTCCGTGTCGTACGTACCAACCTCGACCAGATGGGCGGTGAGACCACAGGCAGGGGGCAGGTCATCATGGTGACCAGCGCCAACCCCGGCTCAGGCAAGACCTATATTAGCGCCAATCTGGCAGCCTCCTTCGCTCTGAAGGGCAAGAAGGTACTCATGCTCGACTTTGACCTGCGTCGTGCCAGCGCCAGCCTCTATGTGGGTTCGCCCAAGAGGGGAGTCAGCTCCTATCTCAATGGTAAGGAGAACGACTGGCGCAGTTTTGTAGTACCTGTCAAGGATAACCCCAATTTTGAGGTGCTGCCCGTAGGCGTCATACCTCCCAACCCCGCCGAACTGCTCACGGGAGCACGCACAGTCGAACTCTTCAGCCAGTTGCGTGAGGAGTACGACGTCATCTTTGTCGATTGTCCTCCTGTAGAGATAGTGGCCGATGCCAGCATCATTGCCCAGTACATGGACAAGACCATCTTTGTCGTTCGCGTAGAACTCATGGAGCGCGAGATGCTGCCCGTTGTTGATAATTACTACAAGAACGCCAAGTTCAACAATCTGTCCCTCCTACTCAATGGTAGTCTGAGTGCTTATAGCCGCTACGGTTACCACCGCTATGGCTATCGCTACGGTTACGGCTATGGCTATTCCTATGGCCGCGCCTACGGCAGTGGCTATATACATGAGGACGAGGAGGCTTAGAGACAATAGTTATGTGGCCTTTTTGCAAACGATACTCTTACACCAACAGTGGCGTCCTCAGGGGCGCCACTGATTGGCATTGTCACCTCCTGCCTGGAGTGGATGACGGAATACAAAGGATAGAGGACACTCTCACATTGCTCCATCTCTACCAGCAGGTGGGGTTTTCCCATGTCTGGTTTACGCCCCATGTTATGGAGGATACCCCCAACACTCTCCCTGTACTCCGTGAGCGCTTTGCTGAGGTGCAGGAGGCCTGGGCAGCAGAATTGAGGAGAGTAGGGTGCGAACAGCCGGGGCATGAGCAGGCAGGAGTCCCCTCCCTCCAGCTCCATCTTGCTGCAGAGAACATGCTCGACAACCTCTTTGAGGAGCGCCTCGAGGCAGGCGAGTTGCTCCCCCTTGGCACGGAGGGCGACCAGTTGCTTGTGGAGACAAGCTACTACAATCCCCCCTTCGACCTCTGGGGGATACTAGAGAAGGTACAGGCTGCTGGATACCATCCCGTGTTGGCCCACCCTGAGCGCTATCTCTATATGACGGAGAGGGATTACGAGCGCCTCCACCAGATGGGTGTGCGCCTTCAGCTCAACCTCCCCTCACTCGTGGGAGGCTATGGCCCTGAAGCCAAAGCGCGAGCTCAACGCCTTTTATCGCTTGATTATTACTCCTTTAAGGGTAGTGACACACATCGCATAAAGCAGTTTGAGGCAACCATTTCCGAATGTGTGCTAAAAGAAAGTTGTCTAAAACAGATAACTAAACTACAGTAATACAGATAGATAGAATATACGATGGAGCAAAAAGTTATCCGAAATGGAAAACTTTTTGCTCCTTTTTCGTAAAAAAGTTATACCTTTTGCTTGGCCATATCGCGACTTAGTCGTATCTTTGCACCCGCAAACCGAAGCTTACGCCTGCCCGCTCGCCAGATACGTCTGGAGGGACCCGTGAAAGACGGTACAGAATGTCCATTCTTACCGTTATATAGTTTTGCGTCGGTCGTCAGCAGCTGCACAGACATATATATATTTAATATAAGAGAAATACATAAGCTAAGCTATGAGCTACGAAACCTTTATCATCACCAAGCGCGATGGTTCCTCCGAGAGCTTCTCTCTCGACAAGATCAAGAGCGCCATCATGAAGGCATTTGCCGCAGTCGAAGAACCCCTCAGTGCAGACCAACTCAAGGCCATTATTGACCAGCTCCGCTTTTGCAACGGCATGAGCGTGGAGGATGTACAAAACCAGATTGAGGTAGCCCTCATGCGTGAGCATCACTTCAAGACCGCCAAGGCCTTTATGCTCTATCGCAAGCGTCGCGAGGAGGACCGCGAGACAGCCGACCGCCTGCGCTTCCTCATCGACTACTGCAATGCCGCCAATGCCGCCAGTGGTAGCAAGTTCGATGCAAACGCCAATGTCGAGAACAAGAACATCGCCACCCTCATCGGCGAGCTCCCCAAGGGTGCCTTCCTGCGCCTGAACCGCCGCCTCATCTGCGACAAGATCCAGGAGATGTACGGCAAGGAAGTGGCCGACCGCTACATGTACCTGCTCAAGAACCACTTTATCTACAAGAACGACGAGACCTCCCTCGCCCCCTACTGTGCCTCCATCACCATGTATCCCTGGCTCCTGGAGGGCACCAAGGCCATCGGTGGCAACTCCACGGCTCCCACCAACCTCAAGAGCTTCTGCGGTGGTTTCGTCAACATGGTGTTCATCGTCAGCTCCATGCTCTCAGGTGCCTGTGCCACTCCCGAGTTCCTCATGTACATGAGCCACTTCCTTGAGCTTGAGTACGGCGAGGACTACTACAAGCACGCCGACATGCAGGCCGACTGCACCCTCAAGCGTCGCACCATCGACAAGGTCATCACCGACTGCTTCGAGCAGATTGTCTATAGCATCAACCAGCCCACGGGTGCCCGCAACTTCCAGAGCGTGTTCTGGAACATCAGCTACTACGACAAGTACTACTTTGAGTCGATCTTTGGCAACTTCTACTTCCCCGATGGCACTCAGCCCCACTGGGAGGCCGTCTCATGGTTGCAGAAGCGCTTTATGACCTGGTTCAACAAGGAGCGCACCAAGACCGTCCTCACCTTCCCCGTAGAGACTATGGCTCTGCTTGTGGAGAACGGCGAGTGCAAGGATGCAGAGTATGGCGACCTGACAGCCAAGATGTACTCCGAGGGTCACTCCTTCTTCACCTACATGAGCGACAACGCCGACTCCCTGGCCTCCTGCTGCCGTCTGCGCAACGAGATTCAGGACAACGGCTTCAGCTACACCCTCGGTGCAGGTGGTGTCAGCACAGGCTCCAAGTCCGTGCTCACCGTCAACCTCAACCGCTGCATCCAGCAGGCCACTCGCGAGGGTCGCTCCTATATCGATTATCTCAACGATGTCGTTGATCTCTGCCACAAGGTGCAGCTCGCCTACAACGCCAACCTCATGTGGCTCAAGGACAAGGGCATGCTTCCCCTCTTCGATGCCGGCTATATCACCATCAACCGCCAGTACCTCACCATCGGCGTCAATGGTCTCGTGGAGGCTGCCGAGAGCCTCGGTATGACTATCAGCAACAACGAGGAGTACTGCGAGTTCGTGCAGAACGTCCTGGGCATCGTCGAGAAGTACAACAAGCAGTATCGCACCAAGGATGTCCTCTTCAACTGCGAGATGATTCCTGCTGAAAACGTAGGTGTCAAGCACGCCAAGTGGGACCGCGAGGCAGGCTACTTTGTGCCCCGCGACTGCTACAACTCCTACTTCTATGTCGTTGAGGACACCAACACCGATGTGATCGAAAAGTTCCGCCTCCACGGTCGTCGCTATGTAGAGCACCTCACTGGTGGCTCCGCCCTCCACTGCAATCTCGATGAGCACCTCTCCCAGGGTCAGTATCGTCAGCTTCTGCGCGTGGCAGCCAAGGAGGGTACCAACTACTTCACCTTCAACATCCCCAACACGCTCTGCAACGAGTGCGGCACCATCGACAAGCGCTACCTCAAGGAGTGCCCCCACTGCCACTCTACCAATGTCGATTACCTCACCCGTATCATTGGCTATCTCAAGCGTGTCAGCAACTTCAGTCTCGATCGTCAGCGTGAGGCCGAGCGCCGCCACTACGGGGCCATCAAGCCCCAGCAGATAGAGGCCGCCCTGGAGGTATAAGGCTATGATCAAGTACGTCAACTACGACATCGTCTTTCAGGAGTACCCCGACGAGGTCACACTGGCCATTAACCTCTCCCTCTGTCCCCATCACTGTCCCGGCTGTCATAGCTCCTATCTCGGTCAGGACGTGGGCGAGGAACTCACTCAGGAGCGGTTGATAAGTCTCGTCGCACACTACCATGGAGCCATCACCTGTGTCGGATTTCAGGGTGGGGATAACGACCCCCAGGCTCTCGTTGAGTTCGCGGCCCTTCTGCGCAGAGCGAACCCAGGGCTCAGGGTGGGGTGGTACTCAGGACGGGAGACCCTGCCCGAGGAACTCTTCCCTGGAGGATTCCCCCTCCACCACTTTGACTACATCAAGCTCGGTCCCTGGCGTGCGGAGGCAGGCCCCCTCACCTCCCCATCGACCAACCAGCGCTACTATAGCATCAGCGAGGGACAGCTCATCGACCAGACCTCCCGCTTCTGGCGCAGCTGATAGCCTCGCCCCCGAGTTAAGGACAACATACCAGGTCGGCTGCTACGCACATTCCGCGTAGCAGCCGACCTTATTCATAGGTTAGGCCGAGGGCACTCCCGTGCGCATCTCGGTCTATGTGACTAGCGTATAGTCTAGAAAAAACTAGTGTATAGACAAAGAAAAATTAGAGTATAGACAAGGAAAAGCTAGTGTATATTTGGAGCGATTTGAGCTCAATAGTGGGTGATGCGACGGATGCGCCGAGTTTTATGCGACAATCTTACAATTTTGTTAGATTGTTGCATCGTTGCAATCTGGATGTAGTAAATGGGGGGGGGTAAACCCTCAAAATGCAAGATTCTGCGAAGTACTTTGAATGATTTTGCGAAGTGATTTGGTGCAGAAATGCGTAATTTTGCACTCCGAAAACAGGACAAAAGTTCACGGTCGAGACATAGAGATACAAGAACCTATACATACTCAATTATTAACTCCAAACAACTATCACATTATTAACTTAACAGCTATTTTATGAAGAAAGGAAATCTACTTTTTCTCATTCTCACTACCCTCGGCATGATGCTGCCGCAGTTTGCTTCCGCCGATTATGATTTTGAGGTGGATGGCATTTATTACAAAGTATCGGGCAGCGATGCCACCGTGACTTACAAAGCAGGTAAATACGAAAAGACATACACTGGCGATGTGGTGATTCCGGCAACGGTCACTCATAATGGTAAAACATACAACGTGACCAGCATCGGAGAATGGACCTTTGCCTATAATACCATTACCTCCGTCACCATCCCCGAAGGAGTAACAAGCATAGGATCATTATGCTTTAATGGTTGTAAAGACCTTACCTCCATCACGCTTCCCAATAGTTTGACGTATATAGACCCCAGAGCACTCGAGGACAACCCCAATATTACCTCCATCACTGTGGGAGCCGAAAATACCACCTATGATAGCCGTGAAAATTGCAATGCGATTATTCATACATCAAGCAACGCGCTTGTCATTGGATGCAAGACGACGATTATTCCTAATAGTGTGACAAGCATAGGAGAAAATGCCTTTTCATATATGGGGCTGACCTCAATCAATATTCCTTATGGTGTGACATCCCTTGGGGCTTATGCCTTTCACTATAACCCAGAGCTGACGAATATCGATATTCCTGAAAGCATGACGCGCATAGGTATGTCCGCCTTCAGTGGATGCGGCTTAACTACCCTCGACATTCCTGGTGGTGTGTCATTATCTTCTAGTACATTCTACGCTTGTTCCAATCTTGAATCTGTAAAAATTGCAGATTGTGTAGAAAAGACGTCACTTTACTTCACGTTTCAAAATTGCGAGAATCTAAGAAAAGTTGATCTTGGACGTAGCATAGATATAGGTACAAAGGTCTTTAGTGGATGCCCGAATATCGAGGAGATTATCTTCCATAGTGCGACTCCTCCTGCTTGTCACGAAGAAGCTTTTGACTCCGAGTCTGTGGTCTATAGTCAGGCGACCTTGTATGTGCCCAAGAATAGCCGGGCTGCATACTCCGAAGCAGAGGTCTGGAAGAACTTTAAAAACATCGTGGAGGCTACGGGCACTTTTCAGGTGATATTGGAGAGTTGCGGTGATAAGAAGACACAAGTAATAAATGCTCTCAAGAAAGCTCTTGGCATAGGCTTGAGAGATGCTAAGGATCTTGCCGACGCGGCTCCCAGCATAGTGCTCGATAATGCTACTAAAGAGAAAGCCGATGCTCTGGCCGAAGCCCTGCGCGCACTTGGTGCTACCGTAACGGTCGAGGAGACCGATGAGGAGTCATCCGAGCCCACCTCTGCAACAACCGGCACAGCCATGAGGAATGGTGACGTTGAGGTAAAATGGGTACAGCTTTGGGAGGATGGTCCCAAATTTGCCGAGTGCAACGTAGGTGCAATCCACGTAACCGGGTCTGGTGGCCATTATGCATGGGGTGGAAGTGAGGACCAGGTTGATGATCACAACACGGGCACCGACGTTCTCACCAGCGATACTGATACTGCCACCAAGCTCTGGGGCAGCAACTGGCGCATGCCGACAGAGAAGGAATTTTGGGCTCTTTTTGGTAACTGCGATGTTGAGAAGGTAAGAATCTATGGCGTGAACGGAACAAAGTTCACAGGAAAGGGTGATTACGCATCCAACAGCATGTTCCTTCCTGCTGCGGGCAGCCCCGTTTGGCACTATGACGACGAGCGTGGCGACAATGGCTACTACTGGTCTTCTACGCCTGAGGTTATGCCTATTTATGGTGGTGATACTTTCATGACTGCGTATTGCTTGTCCTTTGATTCGGTCGAGGAGAGTGTGTCCAACCACAACGTCAGCGGCAGATGCTTCTCAGTTCGCGCAGTGCTGGTTGAAGCAAATCCTGACGACGAGGAACATGTCACAAGCATCGCAGGTCTTACCATTGGCAATCAGCAGTCAGCTGTTTATGACCTGCAGGGTCGCAAGCTCAACAAGCTTCAGCGTGGCCTCAACATAATGAACGGCAAGAAAGTACTGCGCTAAGATAGTTTTTCTTCATACTAATGTGAACATAGGCCGAGGGCACTCCCATGTGCTTCTCGGCCTATGTGTCTTTCGTAGTGTATAGTCTAGAACACCCCTATAGATGTTATAGATTCTCTATGGCATCACAAGACAAGGATGTTATTGCAGCAATCTGTTCCACAGAAATGCCTGCATCTCTGAGTGCCTTGGCTGATGTTAGCAATGCTTTTTGTTTCTCAGCCAGTTGTCCGTCCTTTTCAGCCAGTTGTCCGTCCTTTTCAGCCAACTGTGCATCGAGTTCCTTGATCTTTTGGTCTCGCATCATGATAGTCGTGTCGCGGT
>JAKSLU010000078.1 GCA_024400995.1 Bacteroidaceae bacterium | reverse complement strand
ACGTTGTGACCGCCAGGAGCCTGACCACCAGAGAGGATGATACCTACGTTGATGGCGGGGAGCTGCTGAGCCTCACCGGCCTGGAACTCTACTACGGGCATACCGTAGGTGTTGGGGAAGAGAGCCTTGATCTCCTCCTGATTGCCGACGCTCTGGGTGGGAGCGCCTTCGACTGCTACCACGGGACCCTGGAGGGCCTTGGGGAGCTTGGGCTGATAGGCAGCGCGGGCTACCTGAAGTGCACTTTTGTTCATGGGTTTATATGTTTTTAGTGTTTGTTGTCGTACGGGTGTGATGCTCGTGCGCACTGGTATTTCGGCCACAAAATTACAAAGAATTTTCAAGGTAGCCAAATTCTGCGTCCACTTTTCTTATCCGAGGATGTAATAGAAATAAATAGCTGCTGCGGGAATAGCCAGCAGGGCGGAGTCAAAGCGGTCGAGCATACCACCGTGGCCGGGGAGTATGTGGCCGCTGTCCTTGATGCCGAGTTGGCGCTTGAGCATGCTCTCCACCAGATCGCCCCAGGTGCCGAAGAACACAACGGTCAGACCAAAGCCGAGCCACTGCAGGAGGTTGAGTTCAGCAGGACGCAGCGTGTAGATGACTGCTGCTGCTGCAAGTGTGAGCAGGCCACCACCGATGCTGCCCACCCAACTCTTGTTGGGACTGATGCGGGGAAAGAGCTTGTAGGGCACATAGCGGCCCAGCATCGAACCTACGAGATAGGCGCCAGTGTCGTTGGCCCACAAGAAGATGAATAGGGCGAGGGGATAGATCCACTCGTAGATGGGGGCGTTGTTATAGACGTCGTAGTGGATGGCGATGGAGGGCAGGAGTGCAAAGGGTAGGGCTGTGTACATTAGCCCGGCAAAGGCCAGTGACCAGTTGCGCAGGGGATTGGTGCTCTGGCGGTAGAGCTCACTGATAATCAGGAAGAGCATGGAGGTTCCCATCAGAAAAATGAGCTGCCCCTCCTGCATGTTACCTAAACCTACACGCGACTCCCAGGCCACGGAGACTAGTAGAAAAGCCGTCAGGGTGACGATGGGGGTATTAATCTCCGCACAATAGTGGCGGTTGAGCACCTTGCAGAACTCTCCTACACAGAGAGCGGCGATGAGGGCAAAGAAAATAAAGGCAGACAGCGGACTCAGTACTGTGCAGCCCACCAGGAGCACAACATAGACAATAGCTGTGAGTGTGCGTGTAATGAAGTTCTTCATCTTAATTCTTCATTTTTCATTCTTCATTTTTTCACCTCCACTCTCCTCTTCTGCCTTTTCGCGAGCGCGTTCCTCGGCGAGGCGTTCCACGCGCTCCTTCTCCTCCTGCATGAGCACGTCTTGACGGCTCTGCCAGGGGCGGGGACCAAAGATGCGCTCTACGTCGGCTGCAAAGATGACCTCCTCGCTGTGTAGCAGGTCGGCCAGGGCATTGTGCTCAGCCTTGTGCTCGGAGAGTATCTGCTTGGCGCGGTCGTACTGCTCGTTGACGAGGCGCTGCACCTCTGCGTCAATGCGCTCTGCGGTGGCATCGGAGTAGGGCTTTTGCAGACCATAGCCGTTGTCCTGACCGTAGTAGCAGAGGTTGGGGAGCTTGTCGCTCATGCCGAGATAGGCCACCATGCCATAGGCACGCTTGGTGACGGTCTCCAGGTCATTGAGTGCGCCGCTGCTGATATGACCCGTGAAGAGCTCCTCGGCGGCACGTCCACCCAGGGTGGCGCAAATCTCGTCGAGCATCTGCTCGCGGGTGGTAATGTTGCGCTCCTCGGGTAGATACCAGGCGGCACCCAGAGCCTGACCACGGGGCACGATGGTTACCTTGACGAGCGGATTGGCATACTCCAGCAGCCAGCTGACGGAGGCATGGCCTGCCTCGTGGATGGCAATGCTGTGCTTCTCGTGCTCGGTCATGACCTTAGTCTTCTTCTCCAGACCGCCAATGATGCGGTCAACGGCATCGAGGAAGTCCTTCTTGCCCACAGCCTTGCGGTCGTGGCGGGCGGCGATAAGGGCCGCCTCGTTGCACACGTTGGCGATGTCGGCACCAGAGAAGCCTGGGGTCTGGCGGGCCAGAAGTTCGATGTCCAGACCTTCCTCCAGCTTGATGGGCTTGAGGTGGACGTTGAAGATGGCTACGCGCTCCGAGAGGTCGGGCAGGTCAACGTGTATCTGACGGTCAAAGCGACCCGCACGGAGCAGGGCGCTGTCGAGCACATCCA
>JAKSLU010000077.1 GCA_024400995.1 Bacteroidaceae bacterium | reverse complement strand
GACCTGTCTGACTGCGAATCTTAATTTGGGTGACGCATTGACGAAGTCAGGAAATAATTACTATCCTGTAAAATTTTGACCATATCCTAGGGGGGTAGTGCGAACTATCCTAGGGAGTAGTGCGAACTGTCATAGGGGATAGTGCGGACTGACATAGGGAGTAGGTCTCAGAATAGTTTTTGCGGCCTTTCTGTACACTACACACTTATACGTTGTGTCATAGAATCTTGCATAGTGTATAGCTCTACACTGATCTACACTCTCTGCACTAAAGGTACACTATTCTGTTTGGATCCAATCTCGCACAGCCCTTTTGCAGACAAGGACTACAAGCACCACCGCCTCCTGCTTATCGCCCCTAAAGGTGCGTACACTAAGTACTGAGACGGCTGTCCCCAAATATCTGGTTCATCCGACTAGTGGCAGAGCTGCCAGAAGGCAACAGCAGAGGCGGCGGCAACGTTGAGCGAATCGACTCCGTGGGCCATGGGTATGCGGACGACGTAGTCAGCACTGGTGATGGAGTTCTGCGGCAGGCCATCGCCCTCGGTGCCCATAATGATGGCTAGGCGGGGCTCAGCCATGAGGGAGGGATCGTCGAGGCTGACGGACTTGTCGGTCAGGGCCATGGCGGCGGTGCGGAAACCGAGACGATGGAGGCTATCGTAGAGGGTAGCCTCGGTGTCGGGCCACATGGTCCAGGGCACGAGGAACACGCTGCCCATGCTCACACGTACGGCACGGCGGTTGAGCGGGTCGCAGGAGTTGTGGGTCAGCACTACAGCATCGACACCCAACGCTGCAGCGGAACGGAAGATGGCGCCGATGTTGGTGGCATCGACCACTCCCTCGATGATGACTATGCGGCGGGCTCCCTCCACGACCTTCTCCAGAGGACGTGGCTGGGGACGGTGCATGGCGCAGAGCACTCCACGGGTGAGGCGGTAGCCCGTGAGCTGTTCCAGTAACTGGGGCTCACCGGTATAGACGGGCATATCCTCGGGGAAACGTGCCACAATATCGGCAGCATCGCCCTCTATATGGCGTCGCTCACAGAGCAGCGACAGGGGCTGATAACCTGCATCCATAGCTACGCGTATCACCTTGGGACTCTCTGCGATAAACTGTCCGCGTGAGGGATCCAGGCGATTGCGCAACTGGGCCTCGGTGAGGGAGGCATAGGCCTCCACACCGGGGTCGTCCAGTCGTGTTATTTCGGTGATGTGAGCCACGTTGTTCTACTGCTTTTTGAGCCAGTCGATGACCTCGCTGATGCGGCAGTAGGCCATACCCACGCAGGTGTCGGCGGCACCGTAGTAGATGGTACACTTGTCGCCCTCGGTCAGGGCAGCGCAGGGAAATACAACGCAGGGCACATCGCCTGCCAGCTCGTAGGGGGTGGCAGGGGCCAGGAGATACTCCATGGAACGGTGGAGCACCTTGTGGGGGTCGTTGAGGTCGAGCAGGGCGGCACCCATGCTGTAGCGGTAGCCGTTGCAGGTGCGTATCACACCATGATAGAACATGAGCCAGCCCTCGGAGGTCTTGACGGGAATGGGACCTGCGCCTATCTTGAGACACTGCCATGCGCTGTCCTCAAAGGGGGTGGGACGCATGACGAGGCGGTGCTCACCCCAGTACTTCATGTCGGGCGAGTAGCTCAGGTAGATGTCGCCAAAGGGGGTGTGGCCACTATCGGAAGGACGGGAGAGCATGGCATAGCGTCCGTTTATCTTCTCGGGGAAGAGGACGCCATTGCGGTTGAAGGGCAGGAAGGCGTTCTCACACTGATAGAAGGTCTTGAAGTCGAAGGTATAACCAATGCCGATGGTGGGCTGGCCCTCATAGCCGTTGCACCAGGTGATCCAGTAGCGGTCCTCTATCCAGCAGCAGCGGGGGTCGTACTTGTAGGTACTCTCGATCATATCGGTGTTGCCGCACTCAAAGTGGATGGGCTCGTGCTCTATCTCCCAGTGTACACCGTCCTTGCTGAAACCAGCAAAGATGTTCATCTGCACACGCTTGTTGTCGCAGCGGAACACGCCAGCAAAGCCGTCACCGAAGGGCACTACGGCTGAGTTGAACACACTGTTGCTCGAAGGGATGGCGTAGCGGTCGATGATGGGGTTGGCGTCTTCGCGCCACATGATGTCCTGACAACCCTCAGGACGCTCTTTCCAGGGAATGGGAGACCCACCCCCCACCCCTCCCATAGAGGGAGGGGAGTATAATGACGAAGGCTGAGAGCCGTTGGTCTGTTGGTCGTTCATTGTATGTCTTTATAAATTAGGTATTTTTTAGTCGAGCTGGGCGATAATCTCGTCTAGCACTCGCTCGGTGTCATAGAGCACCTCGTCGTTGGTGAAACGTACTACGTGGAAGCCTTGTTGCATAAGGTAATCGGAGCGTTGTTCGTCAAGCGCCTGCTGCTCGGGAGTATTGTGGTATTCGCCATCCACCTCCACCACGAGGCCATTTTGCTTGCAGACAAAGTCAACGATATAGTTGCCTATGATATGCTGCCGCAGGAACTTGACTCCCAGACCATTGCCTCGTAGTTCCTGCCATAGGACGCTCTCTGCAAGCGTCATTTGTCGGCGGTTCTTACGGGCATTTTCTTTGAGCAATTCATAGTCGTACGAATACGCTGTCTGGTAGTTCCACATAGAAGTTGAGACTCACCCCTGACCCCTCCCATAAAGGGAGGGGAGTAGAATGTCGAAGGATGAAGGTCGTTGGTT
>JAKSLU010000076.1 GCA_024400995.1 Bacteroidaceae bacterium | reverse complement strand
TCGGGGCTTCGTTTATAAAAAGAGGGTGTGCCAGCATTTTGACACACCCTCTTCGGATGTGCGCCTAACAGGACTCGAACCTGCACATCGCGAGATACCAGATCCTAAGTCTGGCGCGTCTACCAATTCCGCCACAGGCGCATGAAAGGGGCGGAGTGCCACATTTCGGATGCAAAAGTACAACTTTTTCTGCAAATAGGGGCAATAATTTCGCAGAAAATTCGTAAATTTGCGGCAAAATATATTTTCCCACCCATGAGCGAAGAAGAAAAGGACATGCAGCAGCCGCAGACTGAGCAGTCTGCACCACTGTTGCCCAACATGTATCAGAACTGGTTCCTCGACTATGCCTCGTACGTCATCCTGGAGCGCGCCGTTCCCCATCTGGGGGATGGCCTCAAGCCTGTGCAGCGACGCATTCTGCACACCATGAAGCGCATGGACGACGGACGCTATAACAAGGTGGCCAACATCGTGGGTGAGGCCATGAAGTTCCATCCCCATGGCGATGCCTCTATCAAGGACGCCCTCGTGCAACTCGGTCAGAAGGATCTGCTCATAGACTGTCAGGGTAACTGGGGCAACATCCTCACAGGTGATGATGCCGCTGCCGCCCGATACATTGAGGCCCGCCTCTCCAAGCTCGCTCTGGACATCGTCTTCAACCCCAAGACCACGGAGTGGAAACTCTCCTACGATGGTCGCAACAAGGAGCCGGTCTGCCTGCCCGTCAAGTTTCCCCTCCTCCTGGCTCAGGGCGCAGAGGGTATTGCCGTAGGTCTGAGTGCCAAGATCCTGCCCCACAACTTTGGCGAACTCTGTCAGGCCGCTATCAGCTATCTCAGGGGAGAGGAGTTCCATCTGTACCCCGACTTCCCCACTGGAGGTAGTATAGATGTGAGCAAGTACAACGATGGTATGCGCGGTGGTGCCGTCAAGGTGCGCGCCAAGATAGAGAAACGTGACCCCAAGACGCTGGCCATCACCGAGATTCCCTACTCCAAGACCACCTCATCCGTCATCGACTCCATCCTCAAGGCCAACGAGAAGGGTAAGATCAAGATAATGAAGGTCGATGACAACACCGCAGCCCAGGCCGAGATCCTGGTGCACCTGCGCCCTGGCACCTCCAGCGACAAGACCATCGACGCGCTCTATGCCTTTACGGACTGCGAGGTGAGCATCTCTCCTAACTGTTGCGTGATCGACGACAAGACGCCGCGCTTTGTGACCGTGAGTGATGTGTTGCGCCACTCCGCCGACTACACCAAGCAGCTTCTGCGTCAGGAACTCCTCATCCGTCGTGGCGAACTGCTGGAGCAACTGCACTTCTGCTCGCTGGAGCGCATCTTTATCGAGGAGCGCATATACAAGGACAAGGAGTTCGAGCAGGCTCCCGACATGGATGCCGCCGTGGCGCATATCGACAAGCGTCTGCAGCCCTGGTACCCCCAGATGGTGCGCGAGGTGACCCGCGAGGACATCCTCCGCCTGATGGAGATCAAGATGGCCCGCATCCTCAAGTTCAACAAGGACAAGGCCGTCGAACTCATCGCCAAGCTCCAGGAGGAGATCGCCAAGATTGACCGCGACCTGAAGCGCATGACCGAGGTGACGGTCAAGTGGTTCCAGGGTATTTATGACAAGTACGCCGCCCAGTATCCACGTCGTACGGAGATACGCTCCTTCGACACCATCGTGGCGACCAAGGTTATCGAGGCCAACGAGAAGCTCTATATCAACCGCGAGGAGGGCTTCATGGGCTACGGCCTGAAGAAGGACGAGTTCGTGGAGAACTGTTCCAGCATTGACGATGTCATCATTTTCTATCGCGATGGTACCTACAAGGTGACCCGCATACAGGAGAAGGTGTTCATCGGTGAGACCGAAAAGTCGAAGGCGGAGAAGCGCAAGGCGGAGATTATCCACATAGCCATCTTCAAGAAGAACGACAAGCGCACCATATATAATGTAGTATATCGCGATGGCCGCCATGGACCGTACTACTACAAGCGCTTCAATGTGACCAGCATCACCTACGATCGCGAGTATGATATGACGACCGGCGAACCTGGGAGCCGCGTGAACTACTTCACGGCCAACCCCAACGGCGAGGCCGAGGTTATCAAGATCAATCTCAAGCCCAATCCCAGCAAGCGCAAGATGCGCCTGATCTTTGACAAGGACTTCTCGGAGCTGGCCGTCAAGGGCCGTGCCTCCCGTGGCAATCTGCTGAGCAAGGACGACATCCTGCGCATTCAGCTCAAGAGCCATGGTGGCAGTACGCTGGGTGGTCGCAAGGTGTGGTTTGACTGGGACGTGCAGCGCCTTAACTACGACGAGCACGGCATGTATCTGGGCGAGTTCCACGCTGAGGACCTCGTGCTGGTAATCTTGAAGAATGGTCGCTTCTACACCACCAACTTCGATCCCAACAACCACTATGAGCCTGCTGCCGAGCTGCTCCGTGTGGAGAAGTTCAATCCTCGCAAGGTGTGGACAGCAGCCCTGCTCGATGCACGCTACGACATGAACCTGTACTGCAAGCGCTTCACGCTGGAGGCGGCCTTGGCTACGCGTGGCAAGCACTTTATGGGTGGCGATCTGGACAACTCCCAGCTGCTCCTGCTCACCGACACGGCCTTTCCCCGTCTGGAGATTACCTTCCCTGGCGGCGATCGTGCGCCGTTGGAGTTCGATGCTGAGGCAGAAACGCAGACCAAGCCCTACGATGCTTTGCGCGGCACCCGCATCACTACGCTCAAGATTGAGACCGTCCGTGAGCTGGAGCCTCTGCGCTTCCCCGAGCC
>JAKSLU010000075.1 GCA_024400995.1 Bacteroidaceae bacterium | reverse complement strand
CTGAATTCTCCAAGAAGGTATGGGAGCAAAATCTGTTCGGGCCTAGTTTCAAGCAGATAAAGGAAGACTATTTGAAAGAATATCTTTCACGTTACATCTATGGTGTTGAGGATAGTCACTTGGAAACCATTTTGCATGATTTCAATGAGGGTTTCTTATGGAACGACATCTATGGTCAAGATTTTAGCGAGTCTGCCGAATAAAATGAATAATTGAACTTAGATTGTAGGTTTTAAGAATAATGAAATCACTACTCATCAAAGAAACAACCGTGTCAGAGCGTGCTCAAATTGTTCGTGAAGCCCTTGGTGCAGACGGCGAATGCGAAGGCATTGACCTTACTGATATGTACGACGACTATATTTACGGGCTCAAAGAACTCGCTGATATTAACAGAGAATTTAGCGAGCAACATTGCGGCGAGGTCATCGCAGGAGAGCTAAGGAAACCTTCAAATTGCGAATCACTTTAGCACACTTATGTTAAACACAGAACTTCAGCAATTTATTGAGCGGGAGATTATTCCACAGTACGCTACCTTCGACAAGGCGCACCAGGAGGATCACGCCCGCTCGGTCATAGAGCAGAGCATGGCGCTCGCACCCTACTACGATGTCAATCACGACATGGTGTATGCCATCGCTGCCTACCACGATATGGGCTTACAGGAAGACCGCAAGACGCACCACCTCGTATCGGGGCACATCGTCAGAGAGGACATGCGCCTGCGCCAGTGGTTCAGCGAGCAGGAGATAGAGACAATGGCACAAGCCGTGGAGGATCACCGCGCCTCGTCCGACCACGAGCCACGCAGCATCTACGGCAAGATTGTAGCCGAAGCCGACCGCCTCATAGATACCGACACCATCGTGCGCCGCACCATACAGTTCGGGCTCAGGCACTACCCCACCCTCGACCGCGAGGCGCACATCCAGCGCGCCCTATATCACCTGGATGAGAAATACGCAGAGGGAAGCTACCTCAGACTCTGGATTCCCGAGTCGCCCAACGCCGAGCGTCTTCGCTCCCTCCAGCAGCTCATCAAGGATCGCCAAGGTATCCGCTCGCTCGTGGAGCAGATTTTCGAGCAAGAAACATCACAAACGACATAAACAACAATCATGAAAGTACTACTCATCAACGGAAGCCCGCGCAAGCAGGGCAATACCTACACCGCACTCTGCCAGGTGGCACAGCAACTGGAGCTGCAGGGAGTGGAGAGCGAGATTGTATGGATTGGCAACAAGGCCGTACGCGGCTGCATCGCCTGCGGCAAATGCAAGGAGAATGCCGATAACCGCTGCGTCTTTGGCGACCAAGACCTAACGAACGAGGTCATCGCCAAGATGGGCGAATCCGATGCCATCATCCTCGGCTCTCCCGTCTATTGGGGGCAGCCCTCTGGCCAACTGCTCTGCCTGCAGCAGAGGATGCTCTATGCTGGAGGTAGCCGCTTCCAGGGAAAGCCCGCAGCCGCAGTGACCATCTGCCGCCGTGGTGGCGCATCGGCAGCCTTCCAGACGTTGCAGATGCCCTTCCAGATGTGCAACATGCCCCTCATCGGTTCGCAGTACTGGAACATTGCCTACGGCCGCGAGGAGGGTCAGGCAGCCGAGGACATCGAGGGTATGCAAACCATGCGCACCCTTGCCAACAACATGGCGTGGACGCTCAAGAAGATGCACGGCATCCCCACCACCGACGCGCCCGAACGTGAGCTCTGGACGCCCATGCACTTTATCAGATAACAGTATGCAGTTCAAAGATAAAGTCATCATCGTCACGGGCGGTGCTCAGGGCATCGGTCGTTGCATTGTTGAGGAATTTCGGAAGGAAGGTGCACTCGTCTGCGTGATCGACAAGCAAGAGGGCAACCACTATGTGAGCGACCTCTCCCATAAGGACGTCATCGAAGAGTTCTGCCAATGGGTCATCGCAGAGCATATGCAGTTGAAAACTCAATTTTCCTAATGAACAAGCTCGTAATTCTCATCACAGGAGCAAGCAGTGGCATCGGCTACGAAGCCGCCCGAATGCTTGCTGACAAAGGCCACTGTGTGTATGGCGCCGCTCGTCGCACGGAGCGTATGGAGTCGCTGCGTCAGTATGGCGTGACACCCATTTCGCTCGATGTCACCTCCCACGACTCAGCACGCGAAGCCGTCGATATGATCCTGCAGAAGGAAGGCAGGATAGACGTCCTCATCAACAACGCTGGCTATGGCGAACTAGGACCTATGGAGACGACAAACCTGGAGGATGCCCAGCGGCAGATAGACGTCAATGTCATGGGATTGGCTCGTATGACCCAACTTGTGCTATCACACATGCGAGCACAGCACAGCGGACGCATCGTCAACGTAGCCTCCATTGCCGGTCACATCACCTTCTGCTATGCGGGTTGGTACAATGCCAGCAAGTATGCCGTCGAGGCACTGAGCGATGCCACGCGCATGGAGGTGCGCCCCTATGGCATCGATGTGGTCATTGTGGAGCCCGGCGGAGTGTATAGCAACTGGGGCAGAATAGCCTCAGAGCAGCTGCGCAAAGCCTCCGACTCCACCGTTTATGAGGAGCGCGCCGGTCGCATGGCCAACGTCTTCGAAATGATGTACGGCCGCAATCCCTACAACCTCATGACCTCCGCCCAAAGGGCAGCCAAGCACGTCTGCCGTGCCGCCACTGTGAGCCGCCCCAGCACGCGCTATGCCTTTGGCATCGGCAACGCCTCCATGCGCATTCTCCACACGCTGCTGCCCGACCGCTGGTTTGACCGCCTCATCCTCTTCCTGTTCCACCATTTTGGCAAGTAACTATATGCAAGAAATACTCATGACCCCCGACGTATGCATGCGATTCCTCGTATGGTCATACTACTACCACGACACCATGCCGGAGCCCGAGGTGAGCTATCAGGCGTGTGGCAAGTTCAGCACGGAGGATGCCCAGCGCCTGGACGAACTCAAGGCGATGCTCTTCAAGTGCTTTGAGCCTACATCCGTAGCAAACGCCTGCCGACAGTTCCAGCTCGCCAAGCTCCGTCAGGAACCCTGCCCGTTCACACAGGCAGAACTCGACCAGATGTTCGCCACCCCAGTCCACTAAGAAGCCTGCCTCCCATGCCCATCATCGACATCCGCACCCGAGTGGCAAGCGACCCGCACATCACGGAGTTCCAGCGACGAGTGTATCTGGCGCTGCTGGACGTGCCGTGCGGCACCACCATTTCCTATCAGCAACTGGGCGACAGGATAGGATGCCGTAGCTCCCAAGCCATCGGACAAGCACTTAGGCGCAATCCCTTTGCTCCCGAGGTGCCTTGCCACAGAGTTATCCGCTCCGATGGCACCCTTGGTAGCTTCCATGGCGAACGTGAGGGCGAGATGATAGAAAAGAAGCGCAAGCTATTGGAGGAAGAACTTAAAGAAACTATTCTACAAATACGACTATGAAAATACTCGGCAACATCATTTGGTGGATATTCGGTGGCTTGGAAGCCGCCTTCGGATATTTCACTGGCAGCCTTGCACTAGCCATCACCATCATCGGAATCCCCTGGGCATTGCAGACCTTCAAGATAGGATTGCTCTGCCTGTGGCCCTTCGGTTCAACGGTCCGAAGCACCAAGAGTCCCACGGGTTGCATCCGCATCCCTCTCAACCTTCTCTGGCTCATTTGCGGCGGATTGTGGGCATGGCTCATGCACATCTTCTTCGGCCTCCTCCTCTGCATTACCATCATCGGCATACCCTGGGGCAAGCAACACTTCAAGATGGCAGGCCTTTCGC
>JAKSLU010000074.1 GCA_024400995.1 Bacteroidaceae bacterium | reverse complement strand
CGGTTCCGTATTCCCGATATATATACTCAAAGAACGCAGTAGGGGCAGATAGGACAGTACCGTCGCTCCCGTCTGCGGAAGAAGACGCTCCAAGGTGCGCCAAGCACTGACATACTGCTCCCGTACCGGCAACAGGCGCCGAGCATCGCGGGGGGAAAGGGAGTAGATCAGGGGGGTCGGTGTATCATTGAAAGAAACACATGCGTGCTGAGTTCAACGGCAAACACACCAAGGCCAAGAAAATCATCGTAAGGAGATAAAAAATAATCCTCATCAGGCAATAAACCGTACGATATTGCGTTATATTCTTGTTATGCGCAAGATTATACTCATACTATCTCTCACGGCGGTGTCCCTCGCAGGCTCTGCCCAGAGTCAGACTCAGGAGGATCTGTACAATCCTATCTCAACAGCCGTAACCTCCCGCAACATAGCTCCCGATGCCATTGGTGCTGCTATGGGTGATATAGGTGCAGCGACAACACCTGACGTGTATTCGCAGTACTGGAACCCAGCTAAGTATCCCTTCACGATCTCTCGTGCAGGCTTGGCCGTAAACTACACCCCCTGGCTCAAGAGCATCGTTGATGGCATTGCCCTGCTCAACGCTACGGGTTATGTCCGTCTGGGCGACTATCAGGCTCTCTCTGCCTCTCTCGACTACTTTACGGTAGGCGATGTGACCACCGAGGATGAGAGCATGACCGTACGTCCCTATGAGATGTCGTTCGATCTGGCCTACTCCCGTATGCTCTCAGAGTCCTTTTCTGCAGCTGTGGGCTTGCGCTACATGTACTCCGATATGAGTGGTCATGCCTTTGACGACATGACTCCTGGCAATGCCTTTGCTGCTGACTTGGGTATCTACTGGAACCGCTACTTCATGATGGGTCAGCGCGAGTGTCAGTTCGGTCTGGGTCTGAACATCAGCGACATCGGCTCCAAGATTAACTTTGGCGACGACTACTCCTATTTCATTCCCACTCGTATGCGCTTGGGACTGAACCTTACCCTCCCTCTCAATGAGTACAACCGTCTGGCCTTTAATGTAGAGGCCAGCAAGCTCCTCGTGCCTTCCAAGCCTCTGCAGATGGATGGTGAGACCGATGTGGACTATAACGACCGCCTCATGACCGACTACTACAATATCTCCTCCATCAGCGGCATCTTCAAGTCCTTTGGCGATAGTCCTCGCGGCTTCAAGGGCGAGATGAGTGAGATTCTCTTCGGTGGTGGCTTTGAGTATTGCTACAATGACAAGTTCTTCCTCCGTGCTGGCTACCACCATGAGAGCAGCTGGGAGGGTGGTCGCAAGTACGCCACCTTTGGTGCGGGCTTCAAGATGAGCACGCTCTCCATCGATGCTGGCTACACCTGGGCCACGACAGCAGCCAATCCTCTTGACAAGACCATTCGCGTCAGCCTGGCCTTTGACTTTGATGGCATCCGCGATCTCGTAGGCCGCAAGAAAGGACGGTAACGAAGACGCTACGAAAACGAAGACGAAAACGAAGACGAAAACACCATGCGTATAGGATTTGGATTTGATGTCCACAAGTTAGTTGACGACCGCGAGCTGTGGCTGGGCGGCATACGTTTGGAGCACACCCAAGGACTGCTCGGACATAGCGATGCCGATGTGCTCATCCATGCTATCTGTGATGCCCTGCTGGGTGCAGCCAACCTGCGCGACATAGGTTATCAGTTCCCCGACACAGCTGACGAGTTTGCAGGCATCGACTCCAAGATTCTGCTCCGCCACACCACCGACCTCCTCCACCAGAAGGGCTATCGCATCGGCAACATCGATGCCACCGTCTGCGCTGAGCGTCCCAAACTCAACCCTCACATTGAGGAGATGAAGGCCACCCTTGCCCCCCTTATGGATGTAGATGTAGATGATGTCAGCATCAAGGCCACTACGACCGAGAAGTTAGGCTTTACGGGTCGTCAGGAGGGTATCTCCGCTTATGCCGTGGCGCTTGTAGAGAAAGAAGAAATAACAAGTAAGAAATAACAAACAACAAATATAAAAGAAGGACAAGTGAAAAGCTCCGCTCTACTTTCTTTCGTACGACAGTGGACACTACCCATCGCCATGTTGGCTGGAGTAGTGTCCTATTTTCTTTACGTCAGCATCCCCCCGTTGGCTCCCTACAAGTCGCAGACCCTCACCCTCATATCCATCGTTCAGCCCCTGTTGCTGTTCTGCATGCTCTTTGTGTCGTTCTGCAAGGTTGACCCTACCCGCCTGCGTCCCCGTCGCTGGCATCTCATCCATCTCTGCATTCAGGGCGTGAGTTTTGTTCTGCTGGCCCTGTTGCTCTATGCCGTCCATAGCTCGGCGCTGCGCATCAGCATCGAGGGACTGATGATCTGCATGATCTGTCCCACAGCCACCGCCTCTGCAGTCATCACACAGAAGCTCGGAGGTGATATCGAGGGGCTAGTCACCTACACCCTACTCATCAACCTGCTGGCAGCCCTCCTCATTCCGGCTATTGTGCCGATGGTACATCCGCAGCCAGGACACGATTTCATCAACAGTTTCTGGCTCATCATGGGACGTGTTTTCCCTATGCTGATCTGCCCGTTCTTTGCAGCCATCATGGTGCGGTATGCGTTCCCCCATCTTCATGCACGCGTCATAGCTACCCGCAACCTGGCATTCTACATGTGGGCCATATCCCTAGGTCTTGCCATCGCCGTGAGCACCAAGAGCGCCATGCACGCCGAGGGCAGTCTCCTGCCTATACTGGGGTTGGCCATAGGTAGCTTGCTCTCCTGTGTCTTTCAGTTTTGGGCAGGTCGCAGAATTGGTGAGCACTACGGATGCCGCATCAGCAGCAGCCAGGCTCTGGGACAGAAGGCCACAGTCTTTGCCATCTGGGCCAGCTACACCTTTCTCGATCCTCTCTCCTCTCTCGCAGGTGGATTCTACAGCATCTGGCACAACCTCTGGAACACGTACCAACTGCGCCAGATGAGGAGGTAGTACCCACCCCCCTGCACCCACAGGAGACCAACCATATTGGTGTATTTATGTTGTGCCATTAGTGGCATATAGGTCAAATTGCAGGATTAGATTTCTTCGTTATCCCATTGCCTTATAAGCGCAAATCACTAACTTTACATTGCGGTTTGAAGCGTAACAGAGCTCTGCTGGGGAGCAACTCTGTAAGGAATCTGTAGAGCCTGTATTTGCGGGTGTTGGCCATTTCCTCTTCCATGGCGGCATAGCTATTTACGGCTCTGCGGCCCGCAAAGATAAGTCCCGAGAAGGTAGCGATGAAGCCCATGATGCTCATCTGCCAGTCATTGAGTTTCTTGTTGAAGCGCTCCCAGAGGCTCATTTGGTTGCTGGTCTCAGCGCGAAGGCTGGCAAGCTCGGCCTTCACACGCTTAATCTTCTGCACATGCGCCTCCCATGCCTGGCTGCCCCGGCGCAGTTGTTCCATCTGTTGGGTCAGAGCCTGAAGGGTTCGCTCCAGTTCCTTGGGACTGGCGGCACTCAGATTGCGGAGCACGCGCTGCACCTCCTCGCCATTCATCTGCATAGCCACCTTGGCACGATCCAGGGCGGCCTTCACCTGATTGATTTTCCGAGTCTGCGCATCCCATGCCGTACTGCCCCACGCGCATCTGCTGCAGTTGCTTCTGGAGCATATCGAGGGTGGTCTTCAGTCGTTCGGGCGAAGCGGTATCAAGATGGCGCATGGTTTTGGTGATGGTCTCCTCACTCGTCTGGGCGGCCACCTCCTGACTTCGTCAATGCGTCACCCAAATTAAGATTCGCAGTCAGACAGGT
>JAKSLU010000073.1 GCA_024400995.1 Bacteroidaceae bacterium | reverse complement strand
CGAACCACCACAAACAGAACCAAAACCTGTTGTGCTACCATTACACCATAGGACAGACAATGGGATGCCGCAGCAGCCACAATGCGGGTGCAAAAGTACGAAGAAATCCGCACACGGCCAAGTAAATCACACAAAAAGTTTGCCCAATCCAAAAGAAAGTCGTAACTTTGCAGCCAAATAATTAATTATAACCCACATTATGGCAGCACAAGAAGACGTATTCAAGAAGATCATCTCCCACTGCAAGGAGTATGGCTTCGTGTTCCCCTCAAGCGACATTTACGATGGCCTCGGTGCCGTGTATGACTATGGTCAGAACGGCGTTGAGCTCAAGAACAATATCAAGCAGTACTGGTGGCAGTACATGGTCTTGCTCCACGAGAATATCGTGGGTATCGACTCTGCCATCTTCATGCACCCCACTATCTGGAAGGCCTCAGGTCACGTGGATGCCTTCAACGATCCCCTCATCGACAACCGCGACTCCAAGAAGCGCTACCGTGCCGACGTCCTCATTGAGGACCAGATGGCCAAGTACGACGAGAAGATCGACAAGGAGGTAGCCAAGGGCCGCAAGCGCTTCGGCGACAGCTTTGACGAGGAGCAGTTCCGTGCCACTAACCCCCGCTGCCTGGAGAACGCCCAGAAGCGCGATGCCCTCCACCAGCGTTTTCAGGACGCAATGAACGCTGAGGGCAGTATCGACCTCGAGGAGCTCAAGCAGATTATCCTCGACGAGGAGATCGTCTGCCCCATCAGCGGCACCCGCAACTGGACTGACGTACGCCAGTTCAACCTCATGTTCAAGACCGAGATTGGCGCTGCCGCCGAGGGTGCCAGCACCATCTATCTGCGTCCCGAGACCGCACAGGGCATCTTTGTAAACTACCTCAACGTGCAGAAGACTGGCCGCATGAAGCTCCCCTTCGGTATCGCCCAGATCGGCAAGGCCTTCCGCAATGAGATCGTAGCTCGCCAGTTCATCTTCCGTATGCGTGAGTTCGAGCAGATGGAGATGCAGTTCTTCGTGAAGCCCGGCACAGAACTCGACTGGTTCCAGACCTGGAAGGAGCGCCGCATGGCATGGCATCAGGCTCTCGGCTTCGGCAGTGAGAACTACCGCTTCCACGACCACGACAAGCTGGCCCACTATGCCAACGCTGCCACCGACGTGGAGTTCCACATGCCCTTCGGCTTCAAGGAGGTAGAGGGTATCCACTCCCGCACCAACTTCGACCTTTCGCAGCATGCCAAGTTCTCTGGCAAGAAGATTGAGTACTTCGACCCCGAGACCAACGAGCACTATACTCCCTACGTCATCGAGACCTCCATCGGTGTGGACCGCATGTTCCTCAGCGTCATCTGCCATGCCTACGAGGAGCAGCAGCTGGAGGGTGGCGACACCCGCACCGTGCTCCACCTGCCCGCAGCCCTCGCCCCCATCAAGCTCGCCGTATTCCCCCTCACCAAGAAGGACGGACTGCCCGAGAAGGCTCGCGAGATTGTGGATGAACTCAAGTTCCACTTCAACTGCATCTACGAGGAGAAGGACCAGATCGGCAAGCGCTACCGCCGTCAGGACGCCATCGGTACCCCTTATTGCGTTACCGTGGATCACGACACACTCCAGGATGGCTGCGTCACCCTCCGCGACCGCGACACCATGCAGCAGCAGCGCGTCAAGATTGAGGATCTCCGCTCTCTCATCGAGGACAAGGTCAGCATACCCTCACTGCTCAAGGGGTTGAAGTAATCCCCAGAAGCCCCACCCTCCGAAGCTGGCTATGCCACTTCGGTGTCCCTCCCAAGCCCCTCTCTGGAGTCCCCCCATCTCTCCCCAAGGGGCGAGAGTTCGCTCTGATGAGCGAGGGAGGGCTGGATACCCCTGGAGGGTGGAAGCGGGTAGGAGCAAATTAGTGAATTGGCGAATTAGCATTTAGCAAATGAGAAGAATAGCAGACGGGCCGCAGAGGCTCATCCCCATACTACTGGCCATGGTCGGTCTTGTGGTTCTTACTGCGTGCGAGGAGACCACGGGCGAGGTGGACCACACGTACGACCGCTGGCAGGCGCGCAACGACTCCGCCTTCCATGCCATCTACACACATGCCCAGCAGCAGATAGAGGCAGGCTCATCCGAGTGGCGCATCATCAAGAACTATGCCACCACCCTCGCCCCATCCGAGCGGAACAGCATCGTGGTCCACATAGCCCACGAGGGCACTGGCAGTGGATGTCCCATGTACACTGACTCCGCTCGCATCAACTACAGAGGTATGCTCATCAACGGTGAGACTTTTGACCATTCAGGGTTTTACAACGACTCGGCGAGCATCTTCTCAGCCGACTTTTGTCGTCCCACCAACTTCCTGGTGAGCAACACAGTGGAGGGCTTCACCACCGCCCTGCAACACATGCACATCGGCGACCAGTGGCGCGTCTATATTCCCCAGCAGCTCGGCTATGGCCGGCAGAGCCAGGGCAAGGTACGCTCCTACTCCACCCTCGTCTTTGACCTCCAGCTCCTGCAGTACGCCCGCACGGGCAATGCTCTCCCCGCATGGTAGGAGGCCGAGCTGATGCAGGGTAGCATCACATATAGAGGTTAATCCCGACGAGAACGCAGACAATGACGCCAAAACCCGCCAGCAACACTCTGGCACATCCATCTGGGATAACCGGGCAGACTAAATTCCGACTCACGCGCTGAGGCGCACAAAAAAAACTAGTGTAGGGTCTAGGAGTTCCTAAACCCTACACTAGTTTTTCTTTGTTTATACGATAGCTTTTACTAGTCTATACACTACGGAGAGGATGTATCAGACCACGCGTAACGACCTCTATATCAGAGACTCTCCAAACGGGTCTGCAGGTGCTTGACCTCAGAGTCGCTCTCGTTGGGCATGATGACGAGACGACCCTCGTGATAGGCCACGAGATAGCCTGTGAGCCCCTTGATGATAGCCTCCGTGCCAGGCTCCAGGGCAATGGTGGTCTGGCTGCAGCCCTCGAGGATGATGCGCTGGGAGCCAAGGCGGGCATTGCCATCACAGTCCTTGGAGCTCACCTCGTGCATACGGGGCCAGCAACCCACGTCGGTCCACCCAAAGCGGCACTCCTGTACCATGACCTCCTCGCGGTGCTTGTCGAGCAGCAGACCATCGAGCTGACGCACCATGACCTCCTCCAGCACCTCGGCGGAGAGGCGTTCCATGGTGGCGGTGTGCCAAAGGAAGAGACCCGTGTTCCAGAGGAACTCATCGCTCTGGACGAACATCTCAGCAAAGTCGCGGTCGGGCTTCTCCGTGAAGGTCTTGACCCTATAGAGCCCTGTGCCGACCTGTTCGCCCTTCTGGATATAGCCATAGGAGGTGTAGGGGTGAGTGGCCTGCACGGCTAGGGCCACAAAGCGGTCGGCAGCCGTTACCTGCAAGCGCCCGAAGGCCTCCTCCACCTCATGACAAAAGGCCTCCTCACCCACGATATGCTGATCGGAGGGGGTGACTACAACGCAAGCCTCCTCGTCCAACTGGCGCACGAGGCGCGAGGCCTGCACGGCCGCGGGGGCTGTGGAGAGGCGTGTGGTCTCTGCCACAATATGGGTGGGCGGCACGTCAGGAAGTTGCTCACGGACGAGGCTGACATAGTCCTCGTGGGTGCTGATGATGATATGGTCGGAGGGGAGCAGGCGGCAAAAGCGGTCGTAGGTCATCTGCAACAGGCTGCGACCCGAGCCAAAGAAGTCCATAAACTGCTTGGGGCGCTCCTGGGTGCTGCAGGGCCAGAGACGGCGACCTGTGCCTCCAGCAAGTATGATACAGTAGTTGTGCATGTGGATTAGATTTTAGGTATATGCGCTTCTGCGTGGGGGCAGAAGTGGGTTTTGCGGTGCTAAATTAGGAATAATTCTTGAAAATAGGCTACTTTTCCTCGGACTTTTTTTGCCATTTAAGCATTTTTGCGTACTTTTGCACCCAGAAAGCACTATGATGTGCGTCCCCTCCCCCAGCCCCGATGGCGGAATTGGCAGACGCGTGGGTCTCAAACACCCATATCGAAAGATGTGCCGGTTCGATCCCGGCTCGGGGCACAGAAGAAGACCCCCCAAAAGACCCTCCCCCCGGCCCCTCCCGGCCCCTCTCTGGCCTCGCC
>JAKSLU010000072.1 GCA_024400995.1 Bacteroidaceae bacterium | reverse complement strand
GACCTGTCTGACTGCGAATCTTAATTTGGGTGACGCATTGACGAAGTCAGGAAATTACTGAGCATCGTCTTTAGGTTGAGATAGGCATAGCTGTTCCCTATCTTTTCTTCATTGCGGAGTCTTTCGATAAGCCCTGTGAGAAAATCACCGATGGTACAATGGCGCGGTGCATTGTCTTCGTCCTCGACAAATCGGTTGAGCGAACAACTCTTCCCCAAAGCTTTTCCTTCTAGCAGTTTTTGTTGGTAGTGCGCCAGGGCTTGTGAGATAATGGCACTAAGTTCTGTGTAGTTGGGACAGGTACTTTTCAGACAGTTCTTGCGGAAATCCCAATGCTTAGGATTGACTGATATTCCTAAACTTTTTAATGTACGACGGCCATTTTTTGTAAATTTTAACATTACAGGCGACTTTCCGTCAGCCAAAACTTTGCTTTTGTAGCAGATTACGGAGATACTGATGTCCATAGTTGAAATCCGGTTGACGTTTTAGGTGACGGATTTTGGCCCGGACATCACGAAAGAGGAGGTTGACGGATAAACAAAAAAAGAGCAGTAACCTTTTGGATTACTGCTACTTCTCTTCAAGTCGGGGTGACTGGGCTCGAACCAGCGACCTCACGCCCCCCAGACGCGTACTCTAAACCTACTGAGCTACACCCCGTCTTGGACTCTCCGGCCAGACCTCGCGGAGAGGTTATTGCCGAATTGCGAGTGCAAAAGTACGGCTTTTTTTTGAAACTGCAAACTTTTTCGCCACTTTTTTGCGATTATGTGGCAAAAAAGGTGTAATTTTGTACCCGATATGCCAATTTCGCTGTGCAGATATGACAGATGTGTTTAATAATGTCGTCGGACAGGACGAGGTGAAAACCCAGCTCGCGTCACTCCTTGAGGCTGGTCGCCTGCCCCATGCCCTCCTCTTTTGTGGACCTCAGGGCACGGGCAAGCTGGCTATGGCCGTGGCTCTGGCGCAGCGTGTGCTGGGCACAGACCGCCTGTTGCATCCCGACCTGCACTACGTCTATCCCGTCTTCAAGCCCAAGGGCTGGACGGCTGATCGCAAAGCTGTGAGCGACGACTATACGCAGCAGTGGCGCGAGCAGTTGCAGGATACGCTCTACTTTGACCGCCAGCAGTGGGCCGACCGCATAGGTCTGGAGGGTCAGAAGTTCCAGATAGGCGTGGGCGAGAGCGACCAGATACTGCGCAAACTCTCCCTCGTCAGTTCGCAGGGCGGCTGGAAGGTGATGATCATCTATCTGGCCGAACTCATGAGCACTGAGGCGGCCAATAAGCTGCTCAAGATACTGGAGGAGCCCACACCGCAGACCCTCTTTGTGCTCATCAGCGACCAGAGCGAACAGCTGCTGGAGACCATCACCAGCCGTACGCAGCGCATAGACTTCAAGCCCCTGACGGAGCAGCAGGTCATGGAGGCGCTCATACAGCAGCGTGGCCTGACGGAGGAGGATGCCCGCCAGGCAGCCCACGTGAGTGGAGGCAATCTCACCCAGGCCCTGCAGTCCTTGCAGACGAACGACCAGCAGCGTCTCTACTTCGACATGTTCGTCCTCGTCATGCGTCTGGCCTATCAGCGGCAGGTGCGCGACCTCTATCGCTGGACCGAACAGGTGGCGCAGTGGAGTAGGGCAGAGCAGCGCAACCTGTTGCAGTACTTCCAGACTGCCCTGCGAGAGAACTTTGCCTACAACTTTCGCCGCCCCGAACTGTGTTACATGAAGGAGCACGAGGCGGAGTTTGCCGTCAGGTTTGCCCGCTTTATCAATGAGCGCAACATCATTCCCCTGCAGGAGCAGGTGAGCATGGCGCAGCGCGACATTGCGCAGAACACCAACCCCCGCATGGTCTTCTTCGACCTTGCGCTACAAATCACGCTACTCATACGACAATGAATCACGAATATACCACTGACCCCAGCCTCCGCGGCCTCTGTGCTGCTGGCTGCGGACGCTCCGACCACCAGCTCAACACCTTTGACTACCTGGCCGACGTGCCGGGCAATCAGGATACCACGGATCTGGTGGAGGTGCAGTTCAAGAATACACGTAAGGGCTACTACCATAACGATAACCATCTGCCACTGCAAAAGGGTGACATTGTGGCCGTTGAGGCTATGCCTGGCCATGACATCGGCGTGGTGACCCTCACGGGTTCCCTCGTTCCCCTGCAGATGGAGAAGGCTCAGCTCAAGCCTGGTACGGAGATACGCCGTATCTACCGCAAGGCCCGCCCCATGGACATCGAGAAATGGCACGAGAGCCAGGCTCTGGAGCAGGACACTATGATACAGAGTCGCCAGATCGCCAAGGAGCTCGAACTGGAGATGAAGATAGGCGACGTGGAGTATCAGGGCGATGGCCAGAAGGCTATCTTCTATTATATCGCGGACGGGCGCGTGGACTTCCGCAAGCTCATTCGTGTGCTGGCCGACACCTTTCATGTCCGCATAGAGATGCGTCAGATTGGTGCTCGTCAGGAGGCTGGCCGCATTGGTGGTATTGGTCCCTGTGGTCGTGAGCTGTGCTGCGCCACGTGGATGAAGAACTTCCACAGCGTTGGCACTGGCGCAGCCCGCTATCAGGACATCTCCCCCAATCCCCAGAAGCTCGCCGGCCAGTGTGCCAAACTCAAGTGCTGCCTCAACTATGAGGTGGACACCTACATGGAGGCTGGTCGCAAGATACCGCCCCGCGACTTTCATCTGGAGACGGAGGAGGGTACGTGGTACTACTTCAAGGCGGACATCCTCTCAGGCCTTGTAACCTATAGCCTCGACCGTCGCATGGCCAAGAACCTCACCACCATCAGCGCCGACCGTGCGCAGGAAATCATGGAGATGAACAAGGCAGGTCAGCATCCCGAGTTGCTCGACGACGTGGAGCACGAGGCACCCGCCCGTCCCGTTGACCTGGCGGAGCAGGAGGATCTCACCCGCTTTGACCGTGCCAAGAAGCGCAAGAAGAAACGTAAGCCGCAGTCGCAGCAGCGCCCCCAACAGCATCGTAACGACAAGAAAGGCAGCGCGGAGTGAACAGACTATTGCCTCTGCTGACGCTAAGCTTTGCGCTCATGGCCTGCACCCAGCGCCACACGGCCATCTATCATGACGTAGATGCCGAGGCGTGGGAGTTGGGGCGGGAACTGACCTTTGAGGCTCCTGTCGATAGTCAGGCCTGGACGACCCTCCACGTGCGTTCCTCTGCGGCCTACCCCTACACCACACTGGCCCTTGAGCTGCGCTACGACACGCTCTGCGACACGCTCGTGCTGCCCATCGCTGCTCCTCTGGGCCCCCGCTTGCAGCACTCCAGCGCCCCCCTGCTACGCCCCATCAACGGCCCCATACGGGTGCGCCATATCATGGCCACCGAACTCCTATCAGGTATCACTAACATCGGCATAGAATGACAGCCAGGCTCCTATGGGTGGACGACGAGATCGACATGCTCCGTGCCCACATTCTCTTTCTTGAAAAACGCGACTACGAGGTGCTCACGGCCAGCAACGGCCCTGATGCACTCGACATTGTGCGCCAGACGGACCTTGACCTCATCCTGCTCGATGAGAACATGCCGGGTCTCTCTGGCCTGGAGACGTTGGACCGTATCAAGGACATCCGCCCCTCCCTGCCCGTCGTCATGGTCACTAAGAACGAGGCCGAGGACCTCATGGAGCAGGCCATCGGTGCCCAGATAGCCGACTATCTCCTCAAGCCCGTCAACCCCCTCCAGGTACTCATGTCGCTCAAGAAGAATATACACGAACGAGAGATACGCCAGGAGAAGACCGCAGAGGCTTACCGTCAGGACTTCATGAACATCAGCTCGCGCATCAGCGACGGCCTCTCCTTTGAGGAGTGGAAGGAACTCTACAAGCGACTCGTGCGCTGGGAGATAGAGCTCACCGAGAGCGATGGCGAGGGAGGTCTCATGGCCGACATGTTGCGTATGCAGAAGGAAGAGGCCAATCAGGCTTGGGCCAAGTACATCCGTCGCAGCTACGAGGCCTGGCTCCAGCCCAGTGAGGAGCGTCCCATACTCTCGCCCGATCTCTTCAAGACGCAGATATTCCCCCGCCTCTCTCAGGGTAAGAAGGTGTTCCTCCTCGTCTTGGACAACTTCCGCTTTGACCAGTGGCGTGTGCTCTCTGAGGATCTGGCGGACGACTTCGATATAGAGGAGGACCTCTACTGTAGTATCCTGCCCACCGCCACACAGTATGCCCGCAATGCTATCTTTGCCGGTCTCATGCCGCGCCAAATCAAGGAGATGTATCCACACCTTTGGGTGGAGGAAGAGGAGGATGAGAGCAAGAACCTCAATGAGCAGGAACTCATTCGCCTGCAGTTGGAGCGCTACAGGAGGCGTGAGACCTTCACCTATCACAAGCTCAACGACTCCGTCGCCGCCGACCGTCTGCTCTCGCAGTGGAGCAACCAGATGCACGGCGAGCCCCTGCACGTACTCGTGGTCAATTTTATCGACATACTCTCTCATGCCCGTACAGAGAGCCAGATGGTGCGTGAACTGGCAGGAGGCGAGGCGGCCTATCGCAGCATTACGCGCTCCTGGTTCCGCCACACGCCCATCAAGGACATCTTCCGCCAGCTCG
>JAKSLU010000071.1 GCA_024400995.1 Bacteroidaceae bacterium | reverse complement strand
AAGAGCGCAACCAAGAAAGGACACCGTGTCTTCGTACTCGGCGTAGGCAGTAGTCAGGGTGGCACGATTCCCACAGCCAATGGACCCCTCT
The DNA here is from genome assembly GCA_024400995.1 of Bacteroidaceae bacterium. Lineage (GTDB taxonomy): Bacteria > Bacteroidota > Bacteroidia > Bacteroidales > Bacteroidaceae > Alloprevotella. The sequence continues at coordinate 4,876 of JAKSLU010000071.1, read as the reverse complement.
GCGACCAGCAGGGCGAGGTGGTCATAACCCGCGTCAACGCCGAACTGGGCCAGCAAGTGGCCGAGGCTGGAGGCGGCATGTATATTCCTGTAGATAACACCAATCTGGCTCAGGATCAACTCCAGGGAGCCTTACGCCAACTCAAGCAGAAGGAGAGCATCGTGGCCAGCGACGATGCCGCCGATGAGCAGTTCCAGGCCATTGCCCTTATTGCCCTCATCCTGTTGCTCATGGAGTTCTTCATCATGGAGGTGCACAACCCCCTCTTCCGCCGCGTCAACCTCTTCCGCCGTCCCATAGTCATTCTCCTCCTGCTCACCACAGCCTGCACGATTTCACCCACCACGGCCATAGCCCAAACCACAGCCTACAGGATGGTCAAGCACGGCAACCGTGCCTTTGATCGTCAGGACTACAAGGAGGCAGAAAAGTGCTACCTCAAGGCTCTACAGGAGTCTCCGCGCAATGCCCGCATCCGCTTCAATCTGGCAGACACCTACATGGCCGAGAACAACAACCCCGAGGCGCTCAAGCATCTGGCCGAGGCAGCCAAGGCGGAACCCAACAAGACCATCAAGGCCATGGCCTATCACAACATGGGCTACATCCACCACCGCCAAAAGCAGTACGACAAAGCCATCAACTACTACAAGGAGGCGCTGCGCAACAATCCCCACGACGAGGACACCCGCTACAATCTGGCTCTCTGCCAAAAGCAAAAGAAGGATCAGCAGCAAAACCAACAGCAGCCCCAACAGCAGAACCAGGAGCAGTCCCGGCAGGACCAGGACCGCCACAACCAGGAGGAGGACCCCAACCAGCCTGAGCAGCCCGACCAAATGTCGCAGGAGAGTGTGGATCAGCTCCTGCAGCTCTCCCGCCAGTCTGAGAACCAGACCCGCAAGAAGCTCCAGCAGCAACAACCCCGCAAGAAGTCTCTGCCCAAAAACTGGTAGGGAGGAGAGGTGACAAATAAGAAATAACAAATAACAAATAAGAAATAGGCGAGCATGAAGCGTACTTTCCTCATAGTTCTGACTCTTTGCAGCCTGCTCTCTGCAGCGGCGCAGACTTTCAAGACACAGGCACCCACGAGCGTAGCACAGGACGAGACCTTCCGCGTGCAGTATGTCCTCTCCACCAGTGAGGGCGAGGACTTCCACTGCCCCAGCAACGCCAACTTTGAGATACTCGGAGGCCCCTCCACGAGCACCTACTCCAGCTTTCAGATTGTCAACGGCAAACGCTCTTCCTCCAGTAGCATCACCTACACCTACATTCTTCGCGCACGCCGCACGGGCAAGCTTGCCCTACCCCGTCCCATCGTCAAGGTGGACGGCCATACCCTCCAGGCCACAGCCCTGTCCATCAACGTGACTGCAGGCTCTGGCAACAGTGGCCAGTCCTCTGGCTACCAGACACCCCGCACGGCCGACGATGACGACACGCAGTATGATCTACGCTCCGCCAAGGCCGTCACTAAGTCCGACCTCTTTGTGCGCTGCACCAGCAGCAAGAACTCTCTCTATGAGCAGGAGCCCGTCGTCCTGACCTACAAGGTCTATGCCCGTGCAGGTGTGGGCCTGACAAATATTGTACCGCGCCGCAAGCCCGAGATGAAAGGCTTCTGGACGCAGGAGGTGGAACTCCCCAGCAACCTCAAGCCCTCCTATGAGCGCATCGGCGGCAGCACCTACAGAGTGTTCACCTTCATGCAGTATGTGGCCTTCCCCCAGCAGAGCGGCACGCTCACCCTGCCTCCCCTGCAGACGGAGTGCAGCGTTGTGCAGCGCGCCCCTAATATAGACGCTCTGGAGGCCTTCTTCAACGGCGGAGGCAGCCTCACCACCCAGCTTCAGCGTCAGTCGGAGGCTATTCAGCTTAGCGTCAAGCCGTTGCCCTCTCCCCGCCCCACCCACTTCAGCGGCGGCGTAGGCACGCTCCTGGCCGAAGGCAAGCTGCTCACCTCGCAGCCCGCCACCAACGACATAGCCACCTACCGCATCACCATCAGCGGTCAGGGCAACATGCGCCTCATCCAGGCCCCTAAGCTGACGCTGCCCAAGAGTTTTGATTCCTACGACCCCAAGACGACGGACGAGACCCGCATTACCTTTGAGGGTATTGCAGGCAAGATTACCTTTGACTATACATTTGTGCCCCGCGAGGAGGGCGACTTTGAGCTGCCTGCCACGGACTTTGTCTATTTCGACATACAGTCTCAGAGCTACCGCACCATCCATCTCCCCGCCACTCCCCTGCACGTCAAGAAGGGAGCACGCTCCCGCGAGGATGTGGAGCGTGAGCTAGCGCTGCGCCAGAGCAACATCCGCCCCGACCACTATGCGCCAGACTCTTCTCTGCATGTCAGCTGGATAGCTTATGCCTGCGCTCTGCTGCTCCTGCTGCTCCTCGCTATCGCAGCCGACCGTATGATGGGCACAGCTATTACCGCTCGTCTGCGCAACAGTTGGCGCACCGGTAGCCGCCAGTCAGGCAAGCACCTCGCCGCCGCAGAGCAGGCCCTCTCACAGGGGGATGCCCACGCTCTCTATGCGGCACTCGAGCAGGCCTTTACCGCCGCCAGCGTGGAGCCCAATGCTGCGCAGGACATTCTCTCACGCCGCTATGCCCCCGATGCCTCCGAACCCTCCCAACTCCAACAGACCATGGATGCCGCACGCCGACTTCTGCCCCTCCTACTCTTCCTCCTGCTGCCCTGCACGAGCATGATAGCTGCAGAGACAACTCAACCCGATACCACCGCCCAGGCCGCATCGCTCTCCCTCGCTGATAGCGTCTATAATGCAGGCAACGAAGCTTATCGCCTCAAGGAGTATGGTCAGGCTGTGCTCTGCTATAGCCGTGCCCTCTGGCTCGATGCCGACCACGACGATGCACGCTACAATCTCTCTCTCGTACAGACCCGTCTGGAGGATCAGTTCTCTGTGCCACAAGAGATGTTCTTCACGACCTGGACGCGTACTCTGCGCACGGCCCATAGCACCTCCACCTGGCTCTGCTGGAGCATACTGTTCTTCTGTCTGCTCCTGGCGTGCATACTCATCTTCCGCCATGCGCCTCAGCGCATAGTGCAGCGTCTGTCCTTCTATCTTGGAGTCGTGATGTTGTTGTTGTTCATCGGTACCAACACCTTTGCCGCCATGCAGCACTACGATCACACCCACTGCCAGCAGGCCGTCATCATGCCCGATGCCGTCAGCTGCTACAACTCCCCCGTGGCCCGCGGCAAAGCCGTCTGCACCCTCCACTCTGGCACCCTCGTTACCATCACCGACACTTACGGCAAGGACTGGCTCGAGGTACAACTCCCCGACACCCGCCAGCTGTGGTTGCCCCGCAAAGCCCTCACCCGCGTAGCAGAGTAGGACGGTGTACACAAACCGAAACCGCCAGCCAGGGGTACTACGCTACGATGATTTGTTTCGCTTCGCGTAACGCGAAGCGAAAAGCGTAGTGGCCCTCCCCAATACTACAAACGCACCGAAGTGGATGCTGACAGAATAAAGTTCTTGAGTTCAGCAATGAACCTGGAGACAAGCGGAATGAGCTCCTCTACCTGCTCACGCGAATATCGCTTCAAATTGTCATAGTCAGCGGTAGAACGATAGCTCACCATTGTTGCATAAAATGACTTCCACTCCGAACCTATTCTGCCCTCCTTAATAAAATGGAGACTAAACATGCTCCTCACACCCTCATGCCTATGAATGCCCTCAATCCCAATGGACAGGAGCGCGGCACTGGCTATGTGGAAACAAGCATAATACAAACGATTGACAGCTGAATTGTAAAACTCGTACTGGTAGTTCATCTCAGCTACCTTGAGCATCTCCTCTGCATCATCTATCTTTGCCAATATCAGGGCGTGTCTATCCTTTTCTTCCATCATACGACTACTCTATCACGATTAACATTCTCTGAAAAAAGCGTGGTATGCGACGCCCAGTTTGCTGAAGTCTCTATGTGTGTGTTTATCTGGACTCCCGTATCAAGCTCTATATCGAAAAAGGGCTCATTTATGGCCATCTCCTCGCGCAGCGTAAGCTTGTCTGCATCAACCAGGATGAGCAAATCTATATCACTGTCCAAGCGAGCTTCTCCTCGCGCCTCGCTCCCATACAACCACACATGTACACCTGCTGGCTGCCTGAGGCTCGCAGCATGTATCTTATCTATAATCTCGGGACGGCGCATAGAAAATTAGTATTTATTCGGCGGCAAAGTTACAAATAAGCAGGCACATAACAAAATAAAAACTTCTATTTTTGCTTGCAAACAAAAAAACACCCTCTAGACAGCAGCCCTTGTCCCTGTGTCCTGCGCAAAAGCTTTAGAGCCTTCGGCAAACGCGAATTAGCATGAACCAAATGTAAATCTTCAAAGATTGATTCGCGGTATAGGTCAATATTTGTGTCCAGTATATGTCGGGCTGAAAGCCCAATGAGTTCGTAGCCCAGGGTAAGCGTAGCGGCACCCTGGGTAGAGTTCCCCACCACGGATGGCACGCCCTGAAAGGAGCCTAGGAGAGATGACGAAGCCGGAGAGGAACCTGGTAACGAAATAAGCCTACTCTTTTTGCAATCTCCGATAGGATGGCCGGAGACGAACTATGCCTGCTTTCTCTCAAAAAACTATGCTAAAGAACATAGTTTACCCCCCCCCTTAAGGGAATATTAACCTAAAATGCGCGAAATCTTAACAAAAGTTTGGTAGATTATAAACTTTTATCTATATTTGCCACCAGAAAACGAAGAAATACACCAAACTGCCAACTCAAATATTCACTCATTTTAATAACTAAACAACAAACATTATGAAGAAAATCTTACTCTTCTTCGCTGTTGCACTTACA
>JAKSLU010000070.1 GCA_024400995.1 Bacteroidaceae bacterium | reverse complement strand
TGTTGGAATAACATGAAAGAAAAGAGGATGTGCCAGCATTTTGACACACCCTCAAATTATATGGCGTGTACGGAGAGAGAAGGCCCCCTATACAAACCTGAAGTTCTGGCTGTCAAAGAGCCCCTTGTCCGTCAGCTGTTCTCTACGATAATCTCGCCTCCATATATGCGGCGGCCAATGAGGTCAACTATGTGTCCTCCCATTTGTGGTGTCGGACTTATAGCTCAGGGACACCTGACCACATCGACCACGTGGCTACCGGCACCGATGAGGTCTGGACGCTCGGAGATGCACTTTTGGTACTCAACAAAGTGGGCGAAGGTCTCCTCGCTCATGCGGTTGAGACGGGTACGCATGTAGTCCGCGGCGCCATCGGGGCTGAAGATGGTGACGCGCTCCAGACCTGCCTGGCGGTTGAGGCGGTCAATGTCTTCCAGACGGACGTAGTCGTAGAGTTCGTCCTGGTGGGCACGGATGTGGAAGTCTGCATCTACAACGCCTCGGGCGAGCAGATCGCCGATGCGCTCCTCGTCAAAACAATAGGACAGGATGCTATACTCGTTCATGAGGTAAGCCACAAAGATGAGTCCTCCAGGTCGGGTGACACGGCGCGCCTCCCGCAGAGCCTGCACCTTGTCCTCCTCGCTGATGAGATGGTAGAGGGGGCCGAGCAGGAGGGTGACGTCGGCCAAACCATCGGGTAGGAAAGGCATGTGGCGGGCATCGCCCTGCACGACATCGGCTGTAGGCTCACGCTGGAGAAACACCTCGATGTTGCGGCGAACGAGTTCCACGGCCTTGACCTGCCATCCCTCTGCCATGAGGGCGGATGTGTAGCGACCTGTGCCAGCACCAATGTCGAGGATGAGATCATTGGGCTGCAGATGACGGTGCAGATGATGCATGGTGGTCTCAAACTCCACGATGCCGTGGCGGCGCTGGAGGCGTAAGTCCTCCGGATGCTTGTTGTAGTGTAACTCAATAGGGGAGAGGGGCATAATAGTCAGATTTGCTGCAAGACGCGAAGCCCAGGCGGACTCCGCGTCTTGTGTGTATGTGTGTTAGTAGGAGTATGGTTACTCCTCGTCCTTCTGTTGGTTCTCGGCGATGAGCTTCTGCTGCAGATCGGAGGGCACGAGCTCATAGGAGGCAAACTTCATGATGAAGCTGGCGCGACCACCAGTGAGGCTGCTGAGCGTGGTGCTGTAGGAGGAGAGCTCCTTGAGAGGTACCTTGGCCTGTAGCTTTTCGTAACCATTCTCACTGCTCATACCAACAACCATGCCACGGCGGCCCTGAAGGTCAGACATTACGTCGCCCATCTTGTCGGAGGGTACGAATACCTCTACATCGTAGATAGGCTCGAGCACCTTGGGGCCAGCCTCGCGGAAGGCCTGGCTGAAAGCGTTACGGCCTGCAAGCATGAAGGAGAGTTCGTTAGAGTCAACGGGGTGCATCTTGCCGTCATAGACCACGACGCGTACGTCGCGAGCGTAGCTACCAGTCAGCGGACCCTGCTCCAGGCGGCTCATAACGCCCTTGAGGATGGCAGGCATAAAGCGGGCATCGATGGCACCGCCCACTACGCTGTTGATGAAGACGAGCTTGCCGCCCCACTCGAGGTTGACCTCTTCCTTGCCCTTGATGTTCACGCGGATTTCCTGACCGCCAAAGTTATAGACGGTGGGATCCTCCATGCCATCGTAGTAGGGCTCCACGATCAGGTGTACCTCGCCAAACTGGCCGGCACCGCCAGACTGCTTCTTGTGGCGATAGTCGGCACGGGCAGCCTTGGTGATGGTCTCACGGTAGGGGATGCGCTGTTCCTCAAACTGTACCTGGATCTTGTCGAGATTTTCCAGACGCCACTTGAGGGTACGCAGGTGGAACTCACCCTGACCGTGTACCAGTATCTGGCGGAGCTCCTTGCTCTGCTCAACGACCCATGTGGGATCCTCCTGACGCATGCGGGTCAGGGCAGACATCATCTTTTCGGTCTCGGCCTCGTTGACGGCACGGATGGCGCGGGTATATTTGTGGTTGGGATACTTGATAAAGTTGAACTTGTGGTCGCAGTCCTTGGCGTTGAGCGTGTTGCCCGTGCGAACGTCCTTCAGCTTCACGGTGCAGCCTACGTCACCAGCTTCGAGCTGCTCAACCTTCTCGCGTTGTGAGCCGGCGCAGACAAATATCTGGCCCAGACGCTCCTTGGAACCACGGTCAGCGTTGGTGAGGTCGTCGCCCTCATGGACGGTGCCGCTCATCACCTTAAAGTATTGCACCTCACCGATATGAGGTTCCACGCCTGTCTTAAAGAAATAGATGGATGTGGGACCTGCGGGATCGAGGGCAACCTCCTCGCCACGGGTGTTGTGCTCGGCGGGCATCTCGTCCACGAAGGGAACCACATTGCCCAGGAACTCCATGAGGCGGCCAACACCCATGTTCTTGCCGGCGCATACGCAGAATACGGGGAAGATGCTGCGCGTCACCATACCCTTGCGGATACCTTCGCGCATCTCGTCCTCGGTGAGTTGCTCGGTCTCAAAGAACTTCTCCATCAGACCCTCGTCGTTCTCGGCAGCAGCCTCCACGAGAGCCTTGTGCATCTCCTCGGCGCGCTCACGCTCCTCTGCGGGAATCTCCTCCATGGTGTAGTCACCACCCTCGGGGCTCCATACGAGCTTCTTCATGAGGATAACGTCGATGAGTTCGTGGAAGTCGGCACCTGTCTTGACGGGATACTGCACGGGAACAGCCTTGGAGCCATAGACCATCTGCAACTGCTCCAGCACCTGGTCGTAGTCGCACTGATCGGAGTCGAGCTGGTTGACAAGGAATATGACGGGCTTGCGGAGCTTCTCCGTATAGCGGAAGTGGTTCTGCGTACCAACTTCGGGGCCAAAGTTGCCGTTGATGAGCAGCAGGGCGGTGTCGGTCACGGCCAGTGAACTCATGGCCGCGCCCACAAAGTCGTCACTACCCGGGCAGTCGATGATATTGAGCTTCTTGCCCTTCCACTCCACATGGAATGGGGTTGAGAAAACGCTGTAGCCGTAGTCCTGCTCCACGGGGAAGTAGTCACTGACGGTATTCTTCTGCGTGATGCGACCACGGCGCTGTATCTGGCCAGCATGGAAGAGGAGGGACTCGGTCAGGGTTGTCTTGCCTGACCCATCATTGCCAAGAAGGGCAATGTTCTTGATGTCGTGTGCACTGTAGTTTTTCATGGCACTTATGTTTTAGTTTAAGGTTTCAGCGATAAGTAGGTTATCGTTTTCGTCGCCAAAATTACTGATTTCTGGCGAGACAAACGACATTGTGCACTATGTTTTAGAGCATAATGCGTCAAAATGATATGTTTTTGCGGCTGTATCGGTTAAAAAAGATAAAGAAAGCGGAGTTTTTGCTTGTGCTATAGTGCGTGTATGCGTAGGTTTTTGTAATTTCGCAGTCGCTTAACGAAAACGCAAAACCAATACATTATTAATATATAATATGAAGAACAGACTTATACTTACACTCGCCGTTCTCTGCGCATCGCTCGCAACGATGGCTGTTGACCGAGTAGATCTGACCTATGCCGCCGACAAGGCACTCAACTCCGTGGTGTACATCAAGGTGACCGTCAACAGTAAGACGCAGACTGTAGATTATTACGACCCCTTTGAGGATTTCTTCAGCAATCCCTTTGGCGACTTCTTTGGTCGCGGACAGGGACAAGGCAACGGCAAGCGTCAGCGCCAAATCGAAACCCCCAAGAAGCAGGGCAGTGGCTCTGGCGTCATACTCAGTGCCGACGGCTATATCGTTACCAACAACCATGTGGTCGAGGGTGCCGACGAGATTCAGGTCAAGATGAACGACAACCGTGAGTTTGCGGCCCGTATCATCGGCACAGACAAGAGCACCGATCTGGCCCTCATCAAGGTTGAGGAGAGTGACCTCCCCGCCATCCGAGTGGCTGACAGCAATGCCCTCAAGGTGGGCGAGTGGGTACTGGCTATCGGCAACCCCTATGGACTCACCGCCACCGTGACGGCAGGTATCGTTAGTGCCAAGGCGCGCTCCCTCGGTGCCCGTCAGGGTAGCATAGAGAGCTTTATCCAGACCGATGCAGCCATCAATCCCGGTAACTCTGGCGGCGCACTGGTCAATGCTGAGGGCGAACTCGTTGGTATCAACGCCATGCTCTATAGCCAAACAGGTTCCTTCACAGGCTACGGCTTTGCCATTCCCACCACGATGATGAACAAGGTGGTGGCAGACCTCAAGGAGTTCGGTATGGTGCAGCGCGCTCGCCTCGGTGTGAGCTATCGCGATGTGAGCGCCTATATCGATGAGCAGCACAACAAGGACAAGGAGGTTGACCTCGGAACTGTGACCGGTGCCTATATTGAGGAGGTCGTAGCCGATGGAGCCGCAGAGGATGCAGGTCTGGAAAAGGGCGATGTCATCATCAAGATTGACGACAAGGAGATCACCAAGAGCGGCGAGCTGCAGGAGCTGCTTGCAGAGAAGAGCCCCGGCGACAAGATTGTCGTGACCTATCTCCGCAACAAGAAGCGCCACACCACCACCATCACGCTCCTGAACGAGCAGGGCAAGGCCTCCAAACTCGAGATTATCGACGAGGAGGGTCTCGGAGCCTCACTCCGTCCACTCACTGACCAGGAGAAGAAGGAACTCGCCCTTCAGTATGGTCTCGTGGTACGTACCATCACCCAGGGCAAGATGAAGGCTGCTGGTATCGAAAAGGACATCATCCTGCAGAAGGTGAACGGCAAGGAGATGCGCACCATCGAGGACTTCAATGCCGCAGTCAAAGCTGCCAACCTCTCTACTGACCGTGTGCTGGAGATACGTGCCATCACCAAAAGTGGCATAAAGAAGCTCTACCTCGTCGAACTCGAGGACCCCAAGGCGGATAAGGATAGCAAGTCTGACAAGTCTGACAAGACAGACAAGACCGCGAAGGTCACTAAGAACTAGGGCTTCCGCGCGCCCCACATCTATAACGAACAGCCCCCGAACCACTCACACAGGTTCGGGGGCTGTTTGGGTTCGCCCAGCATGGGCATATTCTAACGGGTGCAAGTCCCCAAGCCGCCCT
>JAKSLU010000007.1 GCA_024400995.1 Bacteroidaceae bacterium | reverse complement strand
GCCCTCTACGCGCAGAAAGTTCTCCTCCAGGTACAGGTCACTCACCCGCAGGCCACACAGCTCGCTCACCCTGAGGCCGCAGGAGTAGAGCATCTCCACCATGCAGTGGTCCCGTCGTTCCTGGGGCAGGGAGAGGTCCATCACGGAGAGCAGCCGCTCCACCTCCTCCAGGGTGAGGACAGGGGGCAGATGCTTGGGAATCTTGGGGCTCTCCAGCAGTTCGGTGGGGTCCTGGCGCACATAGCCGTCCAGAACCAGAAAGCCATAGAACGAACGGAGGCTCGACAGGTTGCGCGCTATGGTGCGGGCCGTCACGTCGAGCTGGTAGAGCTGCCAGGTGTAGTCGTTGAGTTGCTGGAGTGTGACGCTCTGCGCATCGATGTCGTTGTCGCGGCACCAGTCCAGATAGCGCTCCACATCGTGCAGGTAGGCCTCGCGGCTATTGGCCGAGAGACCCTTCTCCAACTGCAGATAGAGCCGATACTTCTGGAACATGGCTGCAAAGATACTACTTTTTCGCCAACTACCCGCCGTTAACGGCAGGGAAAAACACCCCACCCCACCAAAAACCTGTGGATAACTCCGTGCAAAACTAGTGTATAGAGTAGGGATAACTACACCCTAGTCTAGGGCGTCGTAGTCTATAGGAGAGGAAATCCTTTATCCACCATTTCACCAGGGTTATGCACGACTGAGAGGAGGTTATCCGCAACTGCGTCCACCACTTTCGATAGGGTTAGATGGTGCGTGCAACTACCTCATATAGTGAGTGATATAGAGATGCTGTGAGGAGGTTATCCACATTGTCCACCGACATAATTATACTACTTGAGTATTATCTATATTATAAAACTAGTCATAAGTTTTATTATTAAAAAGAGAGATATAATATATATTTTCCAGGCAGTGGATTGTGGAAAACCTTATGTGATGCAAAGTCGCCTATATATATAATGTGTGGCGGAGGCTACATCACTTTTTTCGAAAATATATGGGCGAGTGTCCTACTCTGACACTCTCATGTTGTAATTTTGCACCCAGAAAAACACCGATCCCTATCCGCGCAACATTTAACCGGAGTTGTGAAACTCCCCGAGTACTAATCTTTCTAACACCTTATCTACACCATGTCAAGACGAAACAGCACACCCCTGGGCGTCAAGCTCAACAACCCCCTCAACATTCGCTACAGCGAACGCAACCAGTGGCTCGGCCTCTGCCCCCGCAAACCGCAGGAAAAGGGCTTCTGCCGCTTCCAGGACCTCGACCACGGCTACCGTGCCGCCCTCGTACTCATGCTGCGCTACATGCGCCACTACAACCTCCTCACGCCCGCTGCCATCATCTATCGCTGGGCGCCTCCTACGGAGAACAAGACGCACCTCTATCTCGCTGCCATCTGTGCCTACTCCGGACTGGACCAGAACGACATCATCGAGGAGCTCTCCATCGAGATGCTGGAGCTCATCGTCGCCATGGCGCGCATAGAGACCGGCCTCAGACCTGATGTGACGTACTTGATGGATCTGTGCGGAAAGTTTGGGCTGATTTGAATGAGATGACCTACAGACCCCCCTCCGGCGCTTTGCGCCACCTCCCCCCTCGGCCTCTCTCTGGCTTCGCCATCTCTCCCCGATAGGGGCGAGAGTCCGCTCTATGGAGCGGGGAGGGATACTCAGGTAGGGTCGTAAACATTGTAAGTAAGTAAACTAAAAACAAACCTTAATAAATACCTCTCCTCCGCCATTTGAGCGAGCAAGGGTATTCCTCCCCTTAAGAGGGGGAGGTGCCCCGTAGGGGCGGAGGGGGTTCGTAGGTTCATATATTATAATATGCAAAGAATCGAAACCCTGCGCGGATGGGGTCAGCCCCTCCGTCGCGACATAGCACAAGAGTGTTTTCCAGGCCTGTCACCCCAGATGGCCGTCAAACGCCTCAATCGATGGATTGCCACCGATCCTGAGCTCAGTTGCCTCCTCCAGCTCTATGGATACAAACCACGCTCCAGACGACTTACCAGGAGACAGGTGAGAGTCATCAAGCAGCATTTGTAAAGGCCCCACCAAGCCCCACCCTACAGCCCCACCCTCCGAAGCTGCCTACGGCACTTCGGTGTCCCTCCCCGAGGGGGAGGGTTAGATACTCTTGGTGGGTGGGAGCGGGTGGAGGATGACTAGGATTGTCTAGAATATCTAGAACATCTAGTTTATCTAGAATACCTAGAATATCTAGAACATCTAGAACATCTAGTTTATCTAGGACTCCTATACAAATAGGGCGGCACCCACATCGGATGCCGCCCTATATTATAAATATGTATCTTATTGCCACCCTACCCTCTCCCATCCCTCAAGGGTATATCGCCCTCCCCCTCGGGGAGGGACACCGAAGTGGCGTAGCCAGCTTCGGAGGGTGGGGCTTTGTGGGACTTGGTAGGGTTTGAGGTGGCTTGTTTTTATCGTACAACCTTCTTGCCGTTCTCAATCACGATGCCCTTGCTCAGGCCCTTGTTGACACGGCCCTGGAGGTCGTAGCTGAGCTGGCTAGCGGGAGCGAGAGTAGCGCTGTGTACGCCAGAGATAAGCTCACTGTTGCCAAAGGTAACGATGATGTCCTGATGCTCCTCACCTACCTGCATGGAGATGGTGATATAGACATAGAGCTTCATGGCCTCATAGTCAATATAGCCCTGCAGCTTGACAGGCACCTCACCGAGCATGGGACCCATCCAAAAGGTCTGGCTGTCATCGCCCTCAGCAATGTTGATGTTACCCTCAAAGCTGAATGTACCTATCTCTGCGAGACCGAGCCCCTCAACCTCAATGCCGGGGATGACGATATTGCCCACGGGGATGGTGTTGGTACCATCAGACAGTACGAAGTTTGGCAGGACGAAGGTGTTGGTCTCCGTCTCCTCATCATCCTTGAAATAGACGGTAGCCTCCTGAGAGCTACTCTCGCCATTGACGGTTACACTGAGCTGGTCCGTAAAGGCTACAATACCTGCCTCGGAAGTGAAGTTCACCTTGATCACCTGACCCAGGTTCTCCATCATATCGATGTCGATATCCACCACGAGAGCACCCACAGCCAGGTCAAAGGTACCCTTCAGCGCGAGAGGTACCTCGCCGAGCATGGGGCCCATCCACATATCAATGCCGGGAAGGGTGCCCTCTGTGATGTTGATATTGCCGTTGTACTCAAAGCCAAACGTATCGTCAGCCACGGGCTTGAGTGCAATATTCTCGATGAGGATGTTGCCTACACCCATGGTGTTCTCTTCGTCAACGAGAACAAAGTTGGGCAGGCTGAAGTCGATAGCGCTGCCGTCCTCGCTGAAGGTCAGGAAGACGTTAGCCTGCATGTTGCTCTCAACTTCGTTAACGCTAACGGAGAGCTTGCCGGGGAGCTGGATTGTCTGTGCCATGGCCATCACGCTCACGAGAGCCAGGGCAAGGAAGGAGTAGATTTTTTTCATAGTTTTGTTAGTTAGTTGCCTCTCCCCGTCAGAGCTGCCTTGCGGCACTCTGCCACCCCTCCCCTATTAGGGAGGGGGATATACCTCTGAAGGGTGGGAGGTCTTTGTTAAGTTTAATAGAGTTATTTAGTGTTTAAGTATATAAGTTCTTAAGTAAGTTGCACCGAATGTAAGTGTATATAGCCCTCCCCCTCGGGGAGGGACACCGAAGTGGCGTAGCCAGCTTCGGAGGGTGGGGCTGCTGGTCGGTTTGTTAATATATACTATACGCTATGCCGACGTTGGCATAGATGGAGTACATCTTGAAGTCGATCGTCTCAAAGTCGTGGCGGAAGATGCCACTCATGCCCCAGTCCAGGGCACCATAGAGGGAGAGATGACGCGTGGCTTTCCAGTCAAAGTTGACAGCCAGGCCCCAGTTGGTGGGACGCAGGTCCTTGCTGAAGTCGTACGTAGCCGAGGCATCGCCAGAGATATCTATCTTCTCGCCCGTGGGAGTATCCACGCGCAGGTAGCCATCATAGACGCTGCCCTCGAACTCCTCACTCTTGAAGATCTGCAGGAATGGGCCAGCCTCTACCGTCCAGCGGGGGCTCACGCGCACCACGCCCAAGAGGGGCAGGGTGACACCCAAAATGCGGACGTTGGTCTCGTCCGTGCCAGTGAAGTAGCCCGACATCTCGTCCTCACCCATACGGATGCCCATCTGGTAGCCCTTGACGTGGGCGCCCGTCTTCATACCGTGGATAAAGCCGTGCACGCCACCCGCCATACCCCAGCGATGGGAGAACATCTTGGTGGCCGTCACGCCCACGTTGCCACCGCCCCAGGGCATAAACTTGTCGATCTGGCGTATCTGTGCTGGCAGAGGCAGCGGGGTAGTGCCACCGATGGCATAGCCCATGTTGAAGCGCACCTGTATGTTGTTGGGGTGGTTGGAGCCCCACTGAGCGAACTTGTCGTTGTCAGCCGCCTGGGCAGTGAGGCTCAGGCAGGCGAGGCAAAGTATAGTGATAATGTTCTTCATACTATGTTATATTAATTACTCACACTCCACCTCTATCTCGTCTATCCACAGCTTGCTGCCCACGGCACCCTGGAAGTAGGCACCCTGCCATGAGGAGCTGAAGCCGATGTAGAGGGAGTAGCCGTTGTTCTCCAGGAGCACGGGGTCGAGCTCCTCGTTGTACTGGAGTTCGAGTGTCACCTTCTGCCACTCACCCGTAATGCCATGGATGGGCTCATCGGTGAGCTGGTCGGCGCCCTCGGCGGTGTAGTGGTGCGGAATGCGTGCAAAGCCCACAATCTGCGGAGAGGTAATCACATCGTAGCCGTTGAGCATATAGGCGTTACCCTCACTGTCGGTGTTGCGATAGATGCCGGCATAGAAGTCGGGCTCATCTACTACACCCTCCACGGTCTGTGCCCTCTTGTCCTGAAAGCGCGCACCGGGCTCAAACTTGAGCCAGCAGCTGACACGCACAGGCCTGTGCTTGAAGGGGGATCCAAAGCGGGTGGCCACGAGAGCGTCCTTGAGAGCGTAGGAGAGGTCGAAGATGCCATTGAACATCGAGCCGCTGGCTATGCGCATGTTGACCATCGCACCAAAGGAGCCCGTGTCGCAGGTCTCCAGCTTGACACAGTCGCTGCCATCGGGACCGCCGCCGGGGACGGGTACACTGGGGTACTCCATAGGTTGCGCCGAGGAGCGGGAGAGGTTGTAGCCGGGGTTGCCGTTCTTCCACTTGCCGTCCAGCCAGATGTTGGCGGCCTCGCCCTCAGCCTGCCACTCGTAGTACTTGCCGGCAGAGTTCAGGGTGTAGTCGTCAAAACTGAAGTGGAGGGTCTGTGTGGTGGTGGCCTTCTCGTTGCGCACCATGATGCGGTACTGGCGTTCCCCCTCGCCGTCCTCGCGCACCACACGGAAGCGCTGCTCCTGGCCGTGGCTGGAGGCCACCGCCGTGCCGGTCTCCCAGAGACTGCTCTCACCCACTCTATAGGCGCGTGCACCGGGGGTCAGAGTGAGCTGTAGTGGAATCTGGCCTACACTGGCGTGAGGCTTGGCCACAAAGCAGATGGAGTCGGAGGTGGAGGGCACACTGACGTGTGCATCATAGTCGTGATAAAATAGTGTGGAGGCATCGCCGAGCAGCAACTCGGCCTGCTCGATGTCACACTCCATATTGAGCGGTTCGTCACTAATGCATGACGTCACACCACTCACAGCAGCAAGCGCTGCAAGAGACAATAAGCTGTAATGCTTCATATATTCGCTATAATTGCGCGGCAAAATTAGTAAAAAAGTACTTACTGAACTCCAAAAAAGCACAGAAAAGTCACTTTTGTGCAATATTTGCCTTTGCGAATGTGAAGTTAAGGGGACAAAAAGGGTGGCACCCACATACAACAAAGGTGGCACCCACATACAACAAAGGCGGCACCCACTTGTGATGGATGCCGCCCTGGTTATGGGGTTAGAGTGTTCTAGGTCATATAGGAACCCTAGACAGTTCTAGCGTATCTACTTATCTGATAACCTTCTTGCCAGCCTGGAGGTTCATGCCGCGCTGGAGTGAGCGCTGGTGTGCGCTGATGCGGCGTCCCTGCAGATCATAGATGCAGTTATCGTTTTCGTTTTCGTTAAGGTTCACACGCACTCCTGTGGGATCGGAGTTCACTACCTCGAGCATGAAGTCCACGATGTAGCCGGCGTTCTTCAGGATGCCGTTTTTGCCCGTAACGCTGTTTTCGTTGCCAAGGCTGCCAGCGGGGTCAATGCTGTTCCAGTCCACCTTGAGGCGCATACGATACTGGCCGGGATCGGTGGGCAGATTGAAGCTAGGCAGGGCGATCACGTCGCGTGCATCGTCGGAGATATACTCTCCCAGGGAGTTGTAGCCCTCCTTCGGGTTATCACCAAAGGAGTAGAAGGAGTAAGCCATCAGCTCGCCCTCTACGGTGTGGTTGGCAGTGTTGACCTGAGTGTCAAAGTAGCCATTCTTGTCGAGATCGATGTAGGCGTAGGAGTGCATCCAGGAGCCTTTGTAGGCAATGTTCACCTTGAGGGGCTTGCCCTCGTCGCTCACGGAGTAGATGACGTCGGTCAGGTCGTTGTAGTGGAGGCTGGGGTTGATCGACAGGGTGAGCTCCTCAGCGCCCTCCTCCTGCAGAGTGATGGTCTCCAGTGTGCGATCGGTCCTCGTGTTCTCCGCGTCGGAATCAAAGTTGATGGGATACTCCTCCATGGTGTCCTCAGCACCTCCAAAGTGGATGCTGTACTCGTGCATGTTGGTGGGGTCATCCATGTAGTTGTCACCATAGACGGTGATGAGCAGCGTGGAGCTCTCCTCGTTGTACTCTGCGGTGTAGCTGGCACCAGCGCCGGTGAGGGTGCAGGCGAGCTTGGAGGCATCGTACTTGCCAGCGTAACTGCCCTTGCCGTTGGTGATCTTGATGTTCTTGCCATTCATGCTCACGCTTGCGAGCTCGGAGTTATAGACCATCTTGATGTCATCTACGTACATGACGTCGGAGGCTGAGCCCTTGCCGGGAGTAGAGTTGGTGGCAAAGCTCACCAGAGCGTAGTAGGGGCGGTCGTTGGTGTCGTTGCTCGTGTAGCTGAAGGGTACGGTGTACTCCCTCCATTGACCACCGTTGCTCGCGGGCGAGGCGGCTGCCTGACCTACGAGGCGAACCAGCTGGCCGGTGTTGGCGGTGTTGGGATCCTGGTAGTAGCCCTTGGCGTGGAGCATGGCGGCTATCTTGATGGTGCCGGAGCACTGGCTCTTGATCCACACCTTCATGGCATCGGGACGACCAGTGAAGCGCATGGCCTGACCTGTTCCCTCATTAGTGTAGTTGTAGTTGCCGGAGGCGTCGGTGGCGCTAGTGGAACCGCCGTTGATGCAGCCCGTGGTGAGGTTGCCCTGGGCGATGATGCCGAACATGACGCTGCGGGCGTTGATCTGGGCGCTGTACTGACCTGAGTGAGCGTCGGTGGAGCGCTTGAGCTGCTCGGCCTTGACCATACCAGCCATGGAGCCGGTAGCGGTGAGGAAGGAGCTCCACTGCTTGGGTTCCTGGCCGCCGGAGACGCTCTCCCACTGCTCAAATCCGCTGTTGCCCAGCTCATAGAACTGTTCCTCCTGACTCAGGGGGATGAAGCGGGCATAGACCTTACTCTTCATGGGATAGCTCTCATTGGTGGAGAGGGAGAGTACGGAGTAGGAGCAGACAGTGTTTTTGGAGATGAGCTTGGTGCACTCAGCGTCGCTGTACCAGCCGTCGAACTTGTTCTTGTAGCCAGGGCGGGCATGGAGATAGTAGGTGTAGTCGGGCTTGCCGCTCTGGGCCTCTGCCTGCGACTCACTCTTATAGTCGGGTGAGGTGGTCTTGGTGGCACTCACGGCCACGCTTCCGACGCCTATACAGGAGGCATGGAGCTGGGAGTAGTAAATATTGGTGATCTCCTCAAACTTGGCGAAGGCAAAACCCTCTGAGGGTGAGTTCTTGTCGCGGCTGCTAGTGTTGACGATAAACTTGTAGTACAGTTCGTCGGACAGATACTGGGTGCAGTTGGCATCCTTGTACCATCCTCTGAAGTAGGAGCCCTCCTTTGGCTGGGCGTAGATGTGGTAGATGTGTGTGACGTAGTCATCGCTACTGTCGGTTCCTGTACTGGCCACACTGCGTGACTCCGTGTACGCGGGGTTGGGTGTAGGATCGGTGCTGGAATAGACGAGACCCTTGCCTGTGGCGATGGTGGTCATGCGGGAGTAGTGAGTCCAACTTCCGCTGCCGCCAGCCATACATGGCGCGGTGCTGAGCAGGCATAAGAGAGCCGTCAGCGAGAGTAGTGAAAAGAGGTTTTTCATTAATTAGTTGTGTTAATTAATTAGATAGGTGCACACTATGTGCGCTGCAAAGGTATGCAAAAGCAGGCAATTGACCAAGCCAGTGGCCAAAAAAGGGCGGCACCCTGGTGTGGATGCCGCCCTCTCGATGCGGAAATTATCAATTGGAGTTGCTAATCCTAGTATTAGCGCACGACCTTCTTGCTACCTACGAGGTTAATGCCGCGCTGCTGACGCTGGAGGCGCTGACCCTGGAGGTTGTAGATGGCCTTGGTGGCCTCAGGACGGAGCACGGTGCCTATGCCGGTGGTCTGTCCTACGCTGTAGGTATAGACGGTGGGCTGACCTACCTGAACGTAGAGTCCATCCTGCTCCTTCACCTCACCTACGATAAAGCGATACTCGCCAGCAGTATAATCAATCGCACCCCAGGTCACCTCATTCCAGAGGTCCTGCAGAACAACGGTTTGAACGTCCGTGTGTACCTCAAGGTCGGGGAACAGGATGTTGTCAATGGCGTTGGCAAAGAACTCATCGTCGTTGTCCTTGTCGAAGGCTGCATTGAGTTCGTCGCTGGTCACCGTGTAGTAGTAGGTCATGTTAAGGTCGGCGGGAGTCACGGTCACGGTGCCGTTGCCGTTGTCAACTATCTCAAAGAGCTCAGTCTCGTTCTCATTTTCGCTGCCGAACTGCACGGTGTACTCATGCTTGTTGTAGATGTTAAAGTTGTAGTCCTCACCCATGACGGTGATGGTGAGCACGCTGGTCTCGTTGTTGTAGCTGGTCTCGATAGAGGCACCGCGACCATTGCTGGTGAGATCGGTGAGCAGGGTGGCGTCGTAGTTAGCGTTGACGGTGGCCTGACCCTCAATGAAGGTGATGTTCTGGCCGTTGTACTTGGCACCGGTGAGCTCAGAGTTGTAGATGAGACGCACGTCGTCCAGGATGAGCTCATCACCCTTACTGCCACCGGGGGTGTTGTTGGTGGTGAAGTTGATGAGCAGATACTTCAGGGTAGCAGCGGCCTTGTCCTTGTCCCAGTCATAGTGGAACTCAGCAGTCTGACGCTCCCAGTCCTTGCTTTCAGCAATGAAGGTCTCGGCCTGACCGATGCGGTGCTCCTTCTGGTCCTCGCGCTGGGGGTCAACGTAGTTCACGGCATCGTGGATGATGAACTGGGCGTGGCCCTGGTGCTCCTCGCCGTCACCCATCTTGTACTTGGAGTAGAACTCTACGCCATCGGGCTGACCGGCAATGGTGAGGAAGTAACCCTCGTTGGCGAGGTCGCTGAAGTTGTGGTTGCTCTTATCAGTGGGAGTCATGGAGCCCATGTTCACGCGACCAGTGGTGAGGTTGCCGTTAGCATTGGCACCGGCACCGCCTATACCTGCAAACTTGGAGAACAGGCGCACGGCACTGCCGCCATTGCGGCCTTCTACCTTCTCGGGGTTGGGAGACATACGCTTGCCTAAATCGGCCACAGTGCCTACGGCAGGGGGGAAGGAGTCCCAGCCGGGGGCAGGCTCGTTGCCAAACCAGCGCTCAAAACCGCCGTTGCGCACCTGATATCCGTTGTCCTCACAGAAGAGGGCATACACCTCAGCTTCGGTGGGATTGCTCTCGTCCTGTGAGCTGGAGGTCACGGTGTAGGTGTAGTTGGGGGTAGTGGCGATGAGCTGGGTGCAGGCTTCGTCGGAGTACCAGCCATCAAAGAGATAACCATCGTACTTACGAGCCTTGAGGTAGTAGGTATGTTTCGTCTTGGTGGACACTTGGCTGCAGGTGCTGTTGTCATTGTAGATGCCCTTGGCATCTGCGGTAGATGTTACAAGCACCTCGCCGTGCATATATGCATAGGCAGTAACCTGAGAGTAGTAGTTTGCTGCCAGGCTCTCCATGCTGCTGAGGGCTGCGAGAGCCAGTATCAGGCAGAGGGATTTGATGATTGCGGTTGTTTTCTTCATGTTTGTGTGAGTTAGTGTTAATAATGTGTATATGTGTTCTAGTAGTGGTTGACCTCGCCGTTAACGGCGGGAAAATGTGAGCACGCTGACGGCCATGGTGGCGGCGAGCAGGAGGTGGAGGGGATCCACTAGCTGCTGGGGGATTATCAGCATGGCAACGATCCACACGAGGCATAGGGCAGCGTAGGGCAGAGCCCACTGCCGACGCCAGCGCCACAGGAGGAGGGGCAGGGGATTGAGGGGCAGGAGGAGCCAGTTCCACTGCGTGCAGGGTAGCTCGGAGAGCAGGACGAGATAGCACACGAACAGACCTAGGGCCATGGGCAGTGCCATGCAGGCTATGGCGAGCCAGCCTTGGCGCAGACGCAGGTTGAGGAGAGACATGGCGAGGAGGATGAGGCCGAGCATAGTGGGCGTGAACCAGGACTGCTCCACCTGTTGCCGGGAGGGCAGGATCTGCTCCCCAGGAGCCAGGAGCGGACGACCATAGGCCTGGGCATCGTGCAGCAGACGGACGAGGAGGCTAGGCACGACGGCCTTGAGCGAGGGGTCCATCTGGGTGTCCTCTGCCTCACCGCCTGCGATGGTGTAGAGTATGGTGTGCTGCCACTGGTTGCTGATACTGTCGCCGCCTATCTCCTTGCGCGACTGCTCCTGGACAAAGTCGGGCCACGCTGCGTACTGCAACGAGTCAGCATCGCAGGCTGCCTCGATCCACTGGAGCACGCTGACGGCGCAGCCACGGTTCATGTAGTCGTAGGGCACGGGCTGCTGCTGCACGCGTTCGTCCATCTGCTGCCAGAGGCGCTGCTTGACGTGCAGGGGGAGCTGCAGGGGATACTGGCGCACTCCCCTACCCTCCTCGTGGTACTGGCTCAGAAACTCCTGCGTGGGGATGGCCATGACGGCCATCTGCAGACGTCCCATGAAGAAGCGCGCCACGTTGTCGTCCACGTTCTCACCCTCGTAGCTAAAGATGTAGTCCAGTCCATGCTCCGGGCACTCTAGTCGCAGAGAGGCGTGGCCCAGGGCGGAGTAGATGCTCTGCCCAGGTTCGGCCACCACGAACGAGGCGCGAACGTAGTCCTCGTTCTGGCTCATGATGCCTCCGTCTGCACCTCTCTCCGTCTGCGCCATGACAGACAGGGAGAGGAGCAGCAGGGCTATGAGTGCGTAGAGTTTGGCCATAGCGCAGTGGTGGAGTATAGCGGAGTATTTCCTATAGTATAGAGTAGTGCGCACTATTCTAGGGAGTAGTTAGTACTATCCTATAGAGTAGTGCGCACAATATTGGGGTTTAGAGAGAGAGCTTTTTGTGTCCGCCAACGAGGTTGATGCCGCGCTGCTGACGCTGGATGCGCTGACCCTGGAGGTTGTAGATGGACTTGGTGGCCTCGGGACTGAGTACGGTGCCTACGCCAGTGGTCTGGCCTACGGTGAACTCGTAGGTGGTAATAGCGCCATCCATTGTAGCAGATAGCTGAGCACCTTCAAATCTTGGCTCATCGATGCTAACCTTGGAGGCCAGCAGATGGTAGGTGCCATCAGTGAGGCTGAGGTCGCCATAGTACCAGTAGTCAAGCCACTCAGCGGGACTGAAGATTGTCTCACCCTTGTGCACATCGTTATAGAGTATGACGTAAGCAAGGTTCAAGCTGAAGTTTTCGATATCACTGGTGGTGCTATCGTAGGCGAGAATCTCGTTGCTGGTCACATGCAGGAAGTAGTAGTCATCGTTGTTGGAGGGAGTGACGGTGATAGTACCATCCTGGTTCTGCTCAAAGCTGAAGGTGAGGGGTGTAGTCTCGGGCATGTTATAGTGGAATTCAATCTTGAAGATAGGAGCGTCAGCCATGGGCACGGGATAGCCGTCCATATCCACGGTGCAGGGTGTCATGACGAAGTAGTAGTCCAGATCATCCTGCATACTCTGTAAGTAGGAGTCTTTGTAGATACGGTTGGCACTGATGGTCTGGCTACCAGTCATGATGCGGGAGGTGAACTGGCAGAAGTCATCTACAGCCTCGCGGTCGGTCTTGTAGCTCCAGTCGTAGTTGAACTTCATGTCAACAAAGGCAAAGTACTTAACACTCTCATCGTTCACGGTGATGGTAACGGTGTTGTCCTCCTGGTTGTACTGGAGCTGAGCCTCAAAGGCGGTGGCGTCGTTCTGGGCACTGATGCTGAGTGAGCAGGTGATGGTGACAAGGAGAAGGAATAAGATTTTCTTCATTAATTTAGGTGTAAAGAGTAAATAATGTTTAGAATAAGTATAGATAATTGTGTTTTAGTTTGCTTTTTTTGGGGGGCAGGTTAGAGCACGAGAGAGGGAGACTTGTGCAGACGCTTGGCGGTGTTGTACACGCGGCGACCCTGGAGGTCATAGACCACGCTGGCGGGAGCCTCGGTGCGGATGTTGCGTACGCCCACGGCGGGGTTGTAGCTGAAGTCGCCCTGCAGGACGAGGTCGGTCAGGTTCTCGATAAATGAGATGGTGGAGGTGGTAACCTGACCCACGGTGATGAGCATGTCGGACTGGGCTGTGTAGCGGTCCTCCTCGGCGTTGTAGTCAAAGACGAGGTCGTGCAGGTTGATGTTGCCATCGTAGTCGGAGCCGTACATATAGAAGTGGAATGGACCCTCCTCGCTGGGATCCGTGCCCAGATACTGGTCAGGACTGAAGATGAGTCGGCCTCCCTCCACGCGGCCCTTGATGTAGGCCTGATAGGTCTGGGAGATCATACTGAAGTAGCCCAGATATACGTCCTCGCCGTCAAAGGCCAGTTCGGCCTCATACTCCACTGGCTGGCTGTTCAGAGTCTCAAAGGCCTGCACCTTGTAGCCATAGTGGGTGGCAGAGGCGGGCACCTCCACGGCCTGGCGCACGACGTTGTCGGTGAGTGTGATGGTAATCTTGGTGTACTGGTCGAGGTTGTAGTATGAACCCTCGAACTCCATCGTAGAGGCGAGCTGCACCTCGGATGTGGAGTAGAGATTGCCCGTATCGCCATCGCGGTACATGACGTAGTCGCAGCTGGCGTTGGTGGCCATATCAACACCTGTGGCATACATGTCGTAGCTATAGCCGTCGTTGCCGAACTGGCCGAGGTACTGACCGGAGCCGAAGACGACGTGGTCGCCCTGCAGCTCGCCCTGAATCCAGGAGTCGCCGATGCCCTCATCGCGGAACAGGCCACCGATGTAGATGTTGTCGCCTTCCTGGCCTACATAGACGGTGTACTCTTCGGTCCATCCCCAGTCTTTGCTGGTGACATTGGCCGTGGCCTCCACGAGCTGAATGCCGGCGGGAGGCTCGATGAGTGACTGTGCACTGGTTCCTGCTGCGACCAGAGCGGTGCAGAGGAGAGTGTAGATGTGCTTCATAAGTGTGTGGGTGAGTTTATTAGTTTGTGTTGTTAATTATATGAGCTGGGTTATACTAGAGCTGTTATGTATTTGATTTACAATAAGTGCGTAATGCAATATGGTAGGCAAAAGTAGCAAGAACTCAGAATATTTTGCCCACTTTGTGCGTTTATGTGCAATTTAGGAGTATATTTTTTGCCCCTTTTGTGGAATAATGCTAATGGGAGTTTGCATAATTGTCTCATTTGTCGTAGATATAGCCAGGAGCAGTGTGTCTAGCCTCATTACATAACAAAGGCGGCACCCTGTGTGGATGCCGCCCTCTATTGGGGGGTCTAGATGTTCTAGATGCTCTAGGTAATCTTAGCGCAGAACCTTCTTGCCGTTCTGGATCATGATGCCGCGCTGAGCCTTGTTCATGCGCTGACCGGTGATGCTATAGATAGCGTCGGTGGTGGTAGTGGTAGCGGTGCTGATGCCAGTGGTGTTACCTACAGTGATGTCGTAGTACTCAAAGGTTTCACCAGGGTAGAACATAAAATCGTACTCTATGTAGCCAACTACGAGCTTGTAGTCGCCCTCAGCGAGTTCTGCGGTAGAAAGAATCTTCTCACCAACATAGGCGTCAGACTCTTCGAAGAGGTTAAAAACAGCATTTGCTAACTTGCCACCAAGATTGGCAATCATGCTCTCCTCATCAAACTCGCCTACCTCGCCAGCGGGAACGAAGGTGGCATACCAGTAGTCAGTATTGTTGTCGGGAGTTACGGTCACGGTGTTGTTGCCGTTGTCAACCACAGTGAAGAGCGTATCCTCGCTAGGATCTGTGGGCTCACCTACAGTGATGTCGTAGTACTCAAGGGTTTCATCATTAGGGAAGAACATGCCACCTATGTGCAATATGTAGCCAACTACGAGCTTGTAGTCGCCCTCAGCGAGGTCTGCGGTAGAAAGAATCTTCTCACCAACATAGATGTCAGACTCTTCGAAGATGTTAATGACAGCATTTGCAAGCTTGCCGGCAAGATTAGCCTCCATGCTCTCCTCATCAAACTCGCCTACCTCGCCAGCGGGTACGAAGGTGGCATACCAGTACTCAGTATTGTTGTCGGGAGTAATGGTCACGGTGTTGTTGCCGTTGTCAACCACGGTGAAGATCGTATTCTCGCTGGTCTCGTTGCTATACTCCATTCCGATGGCCTGGCTGATGCGATGATATACGGTGCGGAAGATCTGGTCCTCTGCCTCTACGCCTGCTACAACGATGTAGTAGCTACCCTCGGTGAGCTCAGAGAGGTTGATGGTGTAGGGAGCGGTCTTGACCTGGGTGCCACGGAGCAGAGCGCTCTCGGTGTCGAAGATCTCGTTGGCGGTGGTGCGACCATTGGTCACGTGGGTGTCGTACTCCTCGGCGGTCAGGATGATGTAGCCAAAGCGGGCCTCCTCCATGTCGGAGCTTACGCTAGCCGTCTGGGCTGCCTGATCGATGGCGATGGTGTAGGTAGCCTTGGTGTAGTCTGCGGGCTCGGTGGTGGTGTCCAGAGTGAGAACGTAGGGCACTACCTTCTCAGTGGCAGCGTCGCGATACATGATCTTGCCCAGAGAGAGGCTGAGGATGTGGTCCTCGGAGGTGATGGTGCCGTCGTCGGCGATGGTGTTGAGGAGGGGAGTCTGGCTGGTGGTGATGCCGTTCTTGCCGGCAACGCCGCCGATGTACCAGCCGCTGGCTGACTTGATGCTATAGCCACCATCCATGGCCTCGATGGTGAAGCTCATGGCCTTGTCGTCGGTCTCAATCTCACCGTCGAAGATGGAGCTGCCCTTGTAGTTGCCATTGGTCTGGAGTGCGCCAGTGGTGGGGTCGCCAGAGAGTGAACCGTTGAGGCAAGACTCGGTCTCCTCGGCCACGAGGAGGTAGGTGCCGGCCCAGGGAGCGGTGCCCTTGGCCCACTTGCAGCCAGTAAACTCATCAGTCGCTACGGTACTGAGGGTGCAAACAAAGGAAGCAAAAAGGATGTAAAGTACTTTCTTCATTAATTGTGTTGTGTAAAGGTTAATAAAATAGGGTTTAGGGTTAAATATGTGTTTTATAGGTCAACATACAATCGAGTTAAGCTACAAAAGTACGCATTTCTCATCTGTGCGATAGGAAAATAAGTGCTTATTTTAAAGTGGCTTAACACTTATAAAGTCGATTTGATAGGTTTTGTTTATATTTTCGGTGGTTCAGGGGCAAAATGGACTAATAAATCGCCTCTATCGTATAGAGTAGTGCGGGTGCAAACGAAAAAAGGGGGCGGCACCCTGTGTGTGTGGATGCCGCCCTTTATTGGGTGTCTAGATGTTCTAGATAGTCTTAGTGCATAACCTTCTTGCCCTGCTGGATCATGATGCTGCGCTGGTTGGAGTGGATGCGCTGGCCCTGGAGGTTGTAGGCAGGTGCGGCAGTGGTGCCAGAGAGGCTGAGGCTCTGAACGGCCTCAGGCACGGTGTACTCGTAGGTGGGGTCGTAGGTACCCTCGGTCTTGGTGATGACCCAGGTGCCGTTGTAGCTCTGATCCTTGTTGTCGCGAGTGAGGTACATGCCAGTGTAGCTGGCCTTGACGGCGGCCTCGGGGCAGCCGAGCACACCGCTGGCGCAGGAGAGGACGTAGGTCTGGGTGCCGTCGGTCTCGTTGTAGTTCACCACGGTCCACACCTCGGGGATGAGGGCGGAGATGTTCCAGGTGTTCTCCTTGTTGAGCTGGGAGCCGAGGTAGTAGCCCTCAGCGGTGCGCACGTGGTAGCCACCCTCGGTGGGTACGAAGAAGAAGGCCTGGGGCTCCTCGCCCAGCACGGCGTCGCGCTGGTGCTCTTCGGTCTGGAGGAGGTTGAGATAGAGCGTGAGGTTGTCCCAGAACTTGGCCTGGTAGTTCTGCAGCTGGTAGGCCTGACCCTCCACGGGGAACTTGATGCTGCCGCCGTTGGGGTCAGCGCCAGTGGTCTTGGTCACCGCATTGGAGAGGGGGCTCTCGCCACCCTCATAGACGGCCTGCAGAGCAAAGCTGTACTCGGTGCTATAGTCCAGCGTGACGTCGGCCTCGTAGGTGCAGAGGGCGGGACCCTGCTGCACTGCGCTCAGGTCGAAGCTGTGGGCCAGCTCGTTGTTCAGGTAGAGGTTGTAGCCAGTGAGCTCACCACGACCCTCGGGCACGGCCTCGCAGAGGCTCACGCAGCGCAGCATGAGGCCTGCGGGAATCTGGGCGTTGAGGTGCTCTACGTTGAAGACGAGCTTGTAGTCATCGCCCGTCTCCTCTACGCTGAAGCCTACGGTGTGGTCGTGCCAGCTGAAGTCGCTGGTCATGGGCTGGAGCTCGTAGGGCTGCTCGATGGTGCACACGGGGGTCTGGCCACGATAGAGGACGACGCTGAGCTGCTTGTTGGTGTTCTTGCGGGAGCCAGCGCAGGTGTAGAGGAGGCTGTAGGTGTAGCCGGCCTTGAGGCTGACGGCGGGGGAGCTGAGGGTGTAGCTCTGGGTGGAGGGCTGCTCGTTGAGCTCGCGGCCGTTCATGCCACCGTTGTAGAAGGTGGGGGCTCCCTCACTCAGCTCGAGTGTGCCGGTGGAGGTGGGAGCCATCACGTCGGGATGGGAGATGTTAGCGTCCCACACGGTGGCACCCGACTTGGGGGCGCTGAACATGAGTGTGGGCTTCATGTTGATGATCTGCACCTCGTCGAGCGTGGGCTCGCTGTAGTCGGTGTGGATCTCTGCCTGCGCACTGACCACCATGGTCAGGAGGCAGAAGAGGAGGGAGATTAGGTTTTTCATTTACTCAACTTACTATTGGTGATATGTGTTTTGGGGCCACCGTTAACGGTGGGAAGTGTTGAGGTGGGGGGAGAGTTACAGCTTCCAGGTAGCTCCGTCCTTGGTGTCCTTGACCTCAAAGCCGAGCTGGGCGAGCTGGTCGCGGATCTGGTCGGAGGTAGCCCAGTCCTTGGCTTCCTTGGCTTTGGCGCGCATCTGGAGCAGGAGATCAACGGCACCGCCAAAGGCCTGCTCGCGCTCCTGAGAGCCGGCGGCTGCCTCGAGCTGGAGGCCGAGAATATCGACAGCCCAGGTGCGGAAGACCTGCAGGAGGCTGTCAGCCACTTCGGGAGTGATGCTTGCCTTGCGATCCTGGAGGGTGTTAATAGTCTTGCATGCCTCAAAGAGATGGGAGATGACGATGGGTGAGTTGAGGTCGTCGTCCATAGCTTCCTGGCACTTCTGCTGGAGTTCATCGACCCATGCCTGCTCCACTTGGGGCTGACCCTTCACCTTCTGACCATCCTGGAGGCGGGAGAGTGCCTTCCAGGCCTCGCGCAGACGCTCCAGACCCTTCTCGGAGGCCTGGAGAGCCTCGTTGCTGAAGTCAACGGTGCTGCGATAGTGGGCCTGCAGGATGAAGAAGCGGATGACCATGGGGGCGTACGGGCGCTCCAGCTTGTCGTGGCTACCGTCAAAGAACTGGGAGAGCGTGATGAAGTTGTTGTAGGACTTGCCCATCTTCTTGCCCTCGATGGTGATCATGTTGTTGTGCATCCAGTAGTGCACCATGGGGTGACCCTGTGCGGCTACTGCCTGGGCAATCTCGCACTCGTGGTGGGGGAACATGAGGTCCATGCCGCCGCCGTGTATGTCGAACTCCTCGCCCAGATACTTGCGGCCCATGGCGGTGCACTCGCAGTGCCAGCCGGGGAATCCGTCACCCCAGGGTGAGGGCCAGCGCATGATGTGCTCGGGCTGGGCGTGCTTCCAGAGGGCAAAGTCGGCCTGGCGGCGCTTCTCCCCTACTCCATCGAGTTCGCGTGAGGCGTCCTTGATGTTCTCTAGCGTGCGACCGGACAGGATGCCGTAGCCGCGGCCTCCCTTCTGGCGGAGGTCCTGGTCGTACTTCTCTACATCGAAATAGACGGAGCCGTTCGACTCATAGCCATAGCCGTTGTCGATGATCTCCTTGACGAGCTCTATCTGCTCGATGATGTGGCCCGTGGCGTGGGGCTCAATAGAGGGAGGCAGCACGCCGAGCTGATCCATGGCCTGGTTGAAGCGGCGGGTGTAGTACTGCGCCACCTCCATGGGTTCGAGCTGTTCGAGGCGGGCCTTCTTGGCAATCTTGTCCTCGCCCTCATCGGCATCGTGCTCCAGGTGGCCTACGTCGGTGATGTTGCGGACGTAGCGCACCTTGTAGCCCTGGTGCTGGAGGTAGCGAAAGAGGAGGTCGAAGGTAATGGCGGGACGGGCATGTCCCAGGTGGGCGTCGCCATAGACGGTGGGACCGCAGACGTACATGCCCACGCGGCCA
Source organism: Bacteroidaceae bacterium (assembly GCA_024400995.1). Classification (GTDB taxonomy): domain Bacteria; phylum Bacteroidota; class Bacteroidia; order Bacteroidales; family Bacteroidaceae; genus Alloprevotella. Next base: position 23,534 of record JAKSLU010000007.1, on the reverse strand, counting down.
GGGTGCAGGGGCTTGAAGAGCTCCTTCTGGCGGGTAAGGGTGTTATAGATTAGCATAGCAAAGACCCATCAGCCCCACCCTCCGAAGCTGCCTTCGGCACTTCGGTATCCCTCCCCGAAAGGGAGGGTCAGATACTTTATGCGGGTTGGGGGTAGAGTGGGAGAGTATTTTGGAGGTTAGTTATGTCTTGTGGAGATGAGTTGTGTCAGGCCCATCGTTTTGTAGCTTCTTCAAGTTCAGACATAGTGCAGTAGTTACCGCTTTCTATTTCAGCCACGCGTTGGGGAATCAGTTGTCTGACCTGTTCGAGTGTATATTCAGCTGGATTTTCCATCAGTAGTGGTATCTACTCCCCTCCCTTTCGGGGAGGGATACCGAAGTAACGGAGTTATCTTCGGAGGGTGGGGCTGTATTGATTATTCGTGATTTCAGATAGGCTGAGCGGCTTATACTCCATCTCGTAGCCTCCGCCCTTGGTGCTCTCCTCCTCCCAGAAGAAGGCGATGCGGCCATCCTTCTGCTGGATCATGGTGCTATAGGCACTCTGCTTGTGGGAGACCTGCAGACCGAGGGTCCAGTTCTGGGCCAGAGACTTGGCATCGGAGAGCTGCTTGGGGAGCTCACGATAGTATATGCCCACGTTGGTGCGACCAGGACCCAGAGGCACACTGTGCAGGGCCAGGGTGACCTTGCGGCCATCCTGGGCGCGGCGGGCAGGCAGGAGGAGTATCTCGCCGTTGCAGGCGTTGTCCTTGGCCACGATGCTGGCGTCGTAGTCCTGCGTGTTGACCACACCAGTCCAGGTGCCAGAGGCGGGACACTTGCGGGAGGGCTTGCTGTCGTAGCGGAACACGTTGAACTGGCGGCCACCCCATGAGCGACTGCTGAGGATGACGCTACCGTCGGGGAGTTCCTCGCACTTGGGCTCATCGCCCTTGGGAGCAGGGCTCTCGTGGATGGTACCCAGAGAGTGCCAGGTGCGACCCAGGTCGTCCGAGTACACCACGCGGTTGCCACCAGGACGGGCGCAGAGGGCAGCGTAGAGGCGGTAGTGCTTGCCCACCTTCACCTTTTGGCTCTGGCAGATACGACCACTACCAAAGAAGAGGCTCTGCACCGGACCCAGCTCCGACTCGTCAAAGAGGCTGTACACCTGCTCCGTCACCTCCTCGGGCTCACTCCACGTCAGACCGCCATCGGGACTGTAGATGCGGGCCACGCGGTTGGGGTTCTGGCGGGTCGTGGAGGCCCAACCATAGACGGTGTTGCCAGTGACGCACATGAGGACGAGCGTGTCGCTCTTGCAGTCGGCCACGAGGGCAGCATCGCCATAGCCACACTTGGTAGAGCCCTGTATGCCGTCGCCCTGGACGAGGGTCTTCTCTATGCTCCAGGTAGCGCCGTTGTCGTCGGAGGTGCGCACGTGCAGATCGACACGGCCAAAGCCTATGTCGCCACCGCAGTAACGGTAGTCGCTGATGGCCACCAGACGGCCCGTGCGGGTCGTGGCAATGGCGGGAATACGATAGGGGAACTCAGCCTGGGCGGTGCTGAAAAGCACTTCACCATACAGTTGGATGCTCAGCAGAGTGAGCAGAAGGAGGATATACTTTCTCATAGTGTAGAATCTATTAGTTTGATGAGGTGTTCGACAGCTTCTTCTTCGGGGATGTTCATCTCCACGCACTCCTTACCCTTGTAGAGGCTGATCTTGCCACGGGCGGCGCCTACGTAGCCGAAGTCGGCATCGGCCATCTCGCCGGGGCCGTTGACGATGCAGCCCATGATGCCAATCTTCAGGGTGCGATAGCGGGGATCCTCCTTGGCGCGCTCGAGGATGGCTGTCTTGACGCGGCGGATGGTGTCCTGCAGGTCGTAGAGCGTGCGACCGCAGCCAGGGCAGGAGATAAACTCGGGCTTGGAGAACTGCACGCGGGCCGCCTGCAGTATGGCATGGGCCACGGGTATCTCCGCCTCGGGCTCCTCGGACAGGCTCACGCGGATGGTGTCGCCGATGCCGTCCAGCAGTAGGGAGCCGATGCCGATGGCGCTCTTGAGGCGACCATCTTCGCCCTCGCCGGCCTCCGTCACACCCAGATGTAGCGGGAAGTTCATGCCCTCGCGCTCCATCTCCTGCACGAGCAGGCGGACGCTCTGGGTCATGATGACGGTGTTGCTCGCCTTGATGCTCACCACTACGTCGTTGAACTGCTCGCGCTCTGCTATGCGCAGGAACTCCATGCAGGACTCTACGATGCCAGCGGGCGTGTCGCCGTAGCGCGACATGATGCGGTCGGACAGGCTACCATGGTTCACGCCGATGCGGATGGCGGTGTGGTGCTCGCGGCAGATGGCCAGGAACTGGCAGAAGCGCTCATCGAGGCGGTGAAGCTCAGCGGCGTACTCCTCGTCGGTATATTCGAGCTGCTTGAAGGTGCGGGCAGGATCCACATAGTTGCCGGGATTGATGCGTACCTTCTCCACGATGGTGGCGGCGATGTCGGCCACGGCGGGATTGAAGTGGACATCGGCACACAGGGGGATATGGGCGTAGCCGCGCTCGTTCAGGGCCTGGCGGATGTGGCGCAGGTTCTCGGCCTCGCGGGTGCCCTGGGTGGTGAGGCGCACGAGGTCGGCGCCAGCCTCAATGATGCGTATGGCCTGCTCCACGCAGCCCTCGGTGTCCATCGTGGAACAGGTGGTCATGGACTGCACGGCCACGCGGTTCTGACCGCCGATGCGCAGATGGGAGCCGATGCGGACTTCCTTGCTGATTCTTCTTGCCATACTGGTTATCTTAGTTGGTCTTGTAGCTATACTTCACCTCGCTCAGGTCGGCGTTGGCCTTCACGATCTTTTGCTTCAGGCCTTCCTTCTGGGCCTTGAGGCGGGCGGCAATGTCGCTGTCGCTGAGGGCCAGCATCTGGATGGCGAGCAAGGCGGCGTTCTGGGCACCATTGACGCCCACAGTGGCTACGGGAATGCCAGGAGGCATCTGCACGATGGAGAGCAGGGCATCCAGGCCGTCGAGCATACCCTTGATGGGTACACCGATTACGGGCAGGGTGGTCTGGGCGGCTATGACGCCAGGCAGGGCAGCGGCCATACCAGCGGCGGCGATGATGACGCGCACTCCCCTACCCTCTGCCTCGCGGGCAAACTGTTCTACCTCCTGCGGCGTGCGGTGGGCGCTCAGTGCGAGTACCTCAAAGGGTATCTGCATCTCGTCCAACTGCTTGCAGGCTTTCTCCATCACGGGCAGATCTGAGGTCGAACCCATGATGATGCTTACTAATGCTTTCATATCTCTTTCTTATTTCTTATTTCTTATTTCTTATTTCTTATTTCTTATAGGAATCCCACTGCTCCCCATCCGCACATCACGCCGATGAGCAGTCCGAGACCGAGTTCCGTCAGGGTGTGCTGGCGCAGAATCATGCGGGAGGTGCACACCACACCAGCCACTAGTATGGTGAGGCAGAGCCAGCGGGTGGGGTCAAAGGCAAATACCAGCGAGAAGGCCATGAGCGAACCCAGTATGCCGCCGATGGCTGCTGCGTGGGTGCTCACCTTGATCCACAGATTGACCAGGGCACAGGCTATCTGCACGGCCAGTGCACCGGCTATCACCGCAATGGTGAAGGAGGGCATGTGGAACGTCTGCATGATATAGAGCAGAGCCGCATAGCACATGATGCTGAGCACGTAGGGCACGATGCGGCGCTCCTTTTGGCTCATCTCATGGCGCGTCCAGCCGTTGACGCGGCGATAGACATATACACTCCAATAGGGCATGAGTACCGTGAAGAGATACACCAGGCCGATCATCATCAGCTTGAACTGCCATGGGAGCACGTTGAGGTAGCTGAACGTGAGCAGCAGCACAAAGCCCAGCAGTGGCAGATACCACGGCGTGAAGATAATGCTGACGATCTGTGCAGCCAGTATGAGATATTTGTTGAGTTTGTCCATTTAGGAGCGTTCTAGGAGTTCGTCTGTCGGGACTATTTGCGTCGGAGTTGTTGGGGCAGTATGCCCATCTGCTCTCTGTATTTGGCCACGGTGCGGCGCGCTATCTTGTAGCCATGCTCGCCCATGAGCTGTGTGAGTTGGCTGTCGGAGAGGGGTGCGGTGGTGTCCTCAGCCTCTATGATCTCGCGCAGTACCACCTTGAGTTGTGTGCTGCTGACCTGCTGGCCGTCCTTCTCCATGGTCTGGGCGTTGAAGAACTGGCGCAGGGGGTAGATGCCATAGCGCGTCTCAACGTACTTGCTGTTGGCGGCGCGCGACACGGTGCTTATGTCCACCCCTACCCTATCGGCCACGTCCTGCAGACGCATGGGTTGGAGGAGTGTCTCGTCGTCCTCGTTGGCAAAGAAGTCGTGCTGCCGACGGGCAATCTCGCGCATGGTGCCGAGCAGTGTGTCGCGGCGGCGGCGCAGGTTGTCTATGTAGAAGCGGGCGCGATCCACCCTGTCCTTGGCGTAGATATAGCTATCCTGCTGGGAGCGCGTGGGCTCCTTGAGGCTGGCATAGTCGTTGAGGATATCGACAAAGGTCTGGCTGACCTTGAGTCGCATGTCGTGCTGCCAGGAGAGTTCGATGTCTATATGACCGTTTTCATCGACGCTGAGCCTGAAGTCGGGCGTAATGCTGCGTGCAGAGGCCTGTGTGGCTATGGTGAGAGCCATGCCGGGTCGGGGGTTGCATCGGCGTATCTCGGCGTCGGCGGCCTGTAGGGCCTCGGGCGTGATGGAGAGTGTCTCACCGATGCGTGTCCATAGGCGGGCAGCGTAGTCATCAAAGCACTCATGCACAATGCGTTCGGCGTTGTGGAGACTCACTGTCTCGGGAGTGTTAGGGTTGAGATTGGCCCTCTTGTTTCTCAGTTGCAGCAGTAGGCACTCCTGCAGTGAGTGAGCACCGATGCCGGTGGGTTCGAGCGTCTGAAAGAGCTCTACGAGGCGATGGATTTCTCCTGGTTCGATGTCTAGATAGAGACCAAAGGCTAGCTCATCGGCCAGGGTGTAGTCGTCCTTTTCGAGATAGCCGTCGTCGTTGAGACTACCGGCCAGATACTCCATCACCTGCCTCTCTGTGTCAGTGAGGTCGAGTTCGCTGATTTGGCGCATCAGCACATCGCCATCGCTCTCAGTATCAGCCATCCAGGTCTCCATGCCCTCGTTGCTCTCCTCGTCGGAGCGGCGCACGCGGCGGTCGCCAGGACGTTCATCGTAGGTGCTGGAAAGGCCAGTATCGTATCTGTCCGAGAGACTGCTGTAGCCTGCATCCGACAGGTCGGTATCGGTGAGTTCAGCCTCGCGCTCCAGGGCAGGATTGTCGTCCATAGCCTTTTGGAGTTCCTCCTCCACAGCATCAGCGGGCAACTCCAGCAGGTGCGAGAGTTGCATCTGTTGCATGGTGGCAGTCTGTATCTGCCGCTGCTGTTGTTGCTGTGTAAGAGACTGCCCGATAGCCATTATCTCTTTTACTTTTTATTTCTTATTTCTTATTTCTTAATTCTTATCTCATAATTCATCAGTGCGCCTCCAGCCAGTTCTGACCAACTCCGCTGTCGGCTATGAGGGGCACGCTCATGGGGTAGGAGAGGGCCATCTCCTGGAGTACCATCTCCTGCAGGCGGGGCAGCTCATCCTGGGGACAACTAAAGTTGAGTTCGTCATGCACCTGCAGGATCATCTTGGCCCTGAAGTGCTCCTCACGGAGGCGGCGGTCAATGCGTATCATGGCCACCTTGATGATATCGGCAGCTGTACCCTGGATGGGTGCATTGACGGCATTGCGCTCGGCAAAGGCGCGCACCGTGCCGTTCCTGCTACTGATATCGCGCAGGTAGCGGCGGCGTCCAAAGGCGGTGAGGGCATAACCCTTGTCGCGGGCCTCGGCCACGGCCTTGTCGATGTAGCCACGAACGCCAGGGTAGGTCTCAAAGTAGCTGTCTATGAGCTCCTTGGCCTCTCCACGACTCACCTCCATACGTTCGGCTAGACCGAAGGCGGAGATGCCGTAGATGATACCAAAGTTGGCCGTCTTGGCCTTGCGACGCATGTCGGCGGTAACCTCCGTTTGTTCCACATGAAACACGCGGGCCGCCGTGGCTTGGTGCACGTCGTGACCAGCCTTGAAGTCGGCTATCATGCCCTCATCCTGGCTGAGATGTGCCATGATACGGAGCTCAATCTGGGAGTAGTCGGCACTGAAAAATACCTCACCGGGCTCTGGGACGAAACACTTGCGTATCTCCTTGCCATCCTCACGGCGGACGGGTATGTTCTGCAGGTTGGGGTTGCTCGATGACAGGCGACCTGTGGCTGTAACTGCCTGATTGAACGATGTATGTATTCGTCCAGTGCGCGGGCTGATGAGCTTGGGTAGTGCATCGACGTAGGTGCTCTGGAGCTTCTTCAGTGCGCGGTGCTGGAGTATCTTGCCGACAATTTCGTGTTGTGGACGGAGCGCCTCCAGTATCTCCTCGGAGGTAGAGTACTGGCCGCTCTTGGTCTTTTTGGCCTTGTCGCTGATGTGGAGTTCGTCAAAGAGAACCTCGCCCACCTGTCGGGGCGACGTGAGCAGGAACTCGTGGCCCGCCAGTGCATAGATGTCGCCTTCGAGTTCGCTGAGTCGCTCCTGAAAGGCGCGTCCCGTCTCGGCTAATGCTCGTGAGTCGAGCCTTACGCCGTTGTTCTCCATGCGGGCCAGAACGGGTAGGAGGGGCATTTCGATTTCGTGGAACACACTGGCGACGCCCGTTTCCTCCATCTTAGCCTCAAGTTCAGGCATGAGGGACAGAGCGGCAGCGGCCATCTGTGCCGATGTGAACTGAACAGACTGATCGCGCAGACCATACTTGGCCTCGGGGTCAATCACATAGTAGGCTAGTTGGGTGTCCCATAGCTGACACTGCACATCGATGCCCATGCGCATCAGCACCTCGATGGCGGGCTTCATATCGTAGCCCACGAGAGTGAGGGTAGGGGAGTTGAAGAGGGGCTTGAGGTGGTTAACTATGTTTAACATACCGTCCTCTTCTTCCTCAATCTGGGCAAAAAGTCCACCAAACCCGCTTTCGCTCTCTTCGGAGTCGGCAGGGCGGAGTTCCCAGGCCTTGGTGCCATCGGAGAGGCCGATAGAGGTGATTTTTGCCTCTTGTAGGTCGGTTTTGTCTATTTTGAGGGCAAAACCAACCTTGTCCATTGTCAAGATATTTGCTACTAATGCGTCCGTATCATTCACATTATCAATATAGATAATATCAACTGACGGTACTGCAACGTCGCTGAGAATCGTTTGATTTTCCGCTTCTGGCAGATTGTGCGGCTCTGCTTTGGTGTCAATGCCGCAAATTCGGCGACTCAACTTAGCAAATTCGTGTTCGGCGAAAATCTGGAGTAGGGTAGGGGTGTCCGGCTCCTTGCGTCGGAGTAGATCGAGGTCGAGAGTGATGGGCACGTCGGTCTTGATGGTCGCGAGGAAGCGACTCATCTCTATGTCCTCGACATGCTCCTCCACTTTTCGGCGGAGGGCACCTTTTATGTCTTCCGTGTGCGCGAGCATATTCTCAATGCTACCGAACTGCTGGATGAGTTTGACGGCAGTCTTCTCTCCCACACCTGGGCAGCCGGGGAAGTTGTCAGCCGAGTCGCCCATCAGTGCCAGGAGGTCGAGCACCTGAGTGGGGTGGGGGATGCCGTACTTGTCGCACACCTCCGTCGGCCCCAGACGATCAAATCCACCTCGGAACCCTGGGCGCAACATCGTGATATGGTCTGAGACGAGCTGACCATAGTCCTTGTCGGGTGTGACCATATAGACCTCCATGCCCTGCTCTGCACCCTGCTGGGCCAGCGTGCCAATCACGTCATCTGCCTCATAGCCCGGGACTTCGAGCACGGGTATGTTCATGGCCTGGAGGATTTCCTTGACCACGGGCACTGCCCAGCGGATGTCCTCGGGTGTCTCCTCGCGCTGTGCCTTGTAGGGTGCATAGGCCTCGTGGCGAAATGTAGGACCATGCGGATCGAAGGCTACGCCGAGATAGTCGGGCTGTTCCTTCTGGATAATATCCCACAGGGTACTCACAAATCCGTGTGCAGCACTCACGTTTTGTCCCTTGGTGTTGATCAGGGGACTACTAATCAGGCCGTAATAGGCTCTATAGATGAGTGCGTAGGCGTCGAGTAGGTAGAGGGTCATATTGAGCGTGCAATAACAAAGTCGATGTATTGGGTCAGGGCAGTGCGGATGTCCTCATTGTGGAACTCCGAGAGTAACTGGAGGGCTTCGCAGCGTAGTCGCTGCATTTCAGTCTCGGCGTACTCAATGCCGCCATGTTGCTTGGTGAACTGTATGAGAGAGTGGATTTCGTCCGATGAAGCCGCGAGATTTCGCACCTTCAGGGCCACTTGTCGCATCTCCTCGTCCTGAGTGGAGAGGAGCGCATGGATGACGGGCAGAGTGAGTTTGCCCTCCGCCATATCGTTGCCGCGGGGCTTGCCGATATCGGCATCGTCAAAGTAGTCAAAGATCTCATCCCTAATCTGGAGGATGATAACACTAATCGCGCCTAGTCGGGTGGAGTTCTGAGTGAAGCGCTCAGCAGCATCTTTGTCCTTTTCGTCGGGAGGGACGCTGCTCAGAGCACCTAGTCGGGCACAGTCAGGGAAGAGGGCTGCTGTCTTGTGGCGTATCACCTTGTAGTAGCTATCTTCGGTGATTTCGTCCTTATGTGTATTGGCCAGCTGATAGATCTCGCCCTCGGAGAGCGTTCCTCCCAGCGAGGCGATAGTCTCCACTATGCTGAGATGGCCTGTGAGGGCTGCTGCGCGCAGAGAGTGGGCCAGAAGAAAGTCGCCCAGCAGGACGGCAATCTTGTTGTCATATACGGCATTGACGCTCTCCTGTCCACGGCGTTGATTGCTCTCATCCACCACGTCGTCGTGTACGAGTGAGGCGGTGTGGAGCAGTTCGAGGGTCACGGCACTCATGAGTGTGGACTGCCCGACCTCTTTGCCCTGACGACTGGCCTGTTCCTTGGCCACGAGGAGCACGAGGATGGGGCGCATCATCTTGCCCTTGCGGCCACGGATGTAGCTCAAGGCAGTATCGAGAAAGCCGTCGGAGTGGCTCAGCGAGCGATCAAACAGTGCTTGATACGCCTCCAGTTCAGCCTCCACGGGCTTGCGTATGTCAGTGAGTTGAGTCATTTAGCTGGCATTATACATGCATTTATCTCAAACACGAATTACCGTTAATTAAACGCGAATTTTCGTAAATTGACGTCACATTTGCGGTAATTTACGTTTAAGAAGAAGAAGCTTTAGAACGAGAATATTGTGGCTTAGAAGTACTTCTTACCCTCCTCCTGGAGGATGGCTCCAGCCAGCTTGTTGGCCAGTGAGGAGGTGCCTATACGGAAGAGACCGAGGTCGATGAACTCCTGACCGAGTACCTCGCGCACAATGGTGTAGAAATCCACAGCCTCGGCGGGAGTCTTGATGCCACCGGCGGCCTTGAAGCCTACCCAGCGACCCGTCTCCTTGTGATACTGCTTGATGGCCTGACACATGACGTAGGCAGCCTCAGGTGTGGCGGCCACAGCCACCTTGCCAGTAGAGGTCTTGATGTAGTCTGCACCACTGTACATGGCCAGTACGGAGGCCTTCATTATGTCGCTGGCGTGCTGCAGTTCGCCTGTCTCCAGGATAACCTTGAGGGGGGCCTCGCCGCAGGTGTCCTTGATCTCGCTGATCTCGTCAGCACAGGTCTCGTAGTCGCCCTGCTGGAAGGCACCTACGCTCAGTACCATGTCGATCTCCTCGGCACCATCCTTGATGGCCAGTGCGGTCTCGATCGTCTTGACCTCGGGGAAGGTCTGGCTGGCGGGGAATCCACCACTCACGCAAGCAATGCGTACACCCTCGGTCTGCAGAGTAGCCTTGACGGCAGCGGCAAAGCGGGGATAAACGCAGATGGTGGCGATGGGCTTGAGGTCCTCGTGCTCGTCAAAGAAGTCGTTGACCCTCTCTGTCATCTGCATGACTGACTGGTCTGAGTCAGTGCAGAGTAGGGTAGTGAGCTCCACAGTGGTGAGGAGATAGCGGAGGGTCTCGGGGGTGTCGTACTTGGCACGGTTGTCGCTGATGAGGGCAGCCACGGCTTTCTGTACCTTGGCGTCATCAAGCTGGCAGTCAAACTTGGCAAAGGCCTGTTCGTACTTATTGTTCATGATGCTATATGGTTGGTCTATAGGTTATTGCATACGTGCGTTCCATGCCGTTGACGGTATGGAAGGGTGGGGGAGAGACACTGTGCTCATGCTAGGGAGTGGGACTCTCCAGAGCCTAGGTGGTATGAATATACCACATGCGGGTGCAAAGTTACGAATAATTTCTGATTATTGGTGCAGCGCATGGTATATTTTTTCGCCTTTAATCGGCCCTAGGAGTTGCTGCAGATCTTCCTGACTTGCTTCTTTGATACGCTTGACAGAGCTGAACTGTTTGAGTAATAACGCTTTAGTCTTGTCTCCAACGCCCGTTATGCCATCCAGGGCAGAGGCCACCTGTCGCTTGGAGCGCTTCTTGCGATGAAAGGTGATGGCAAATCTGTGTACCTCGTCCTGCATCTGTGTGAGTACCTTGAACAGGGCACTGTCCGTCTTGATGGCTACCCTCTGAGGGGGGAACCCATACAGCAGTTCGTGGGTCCTGTGTCTGCCGTCCTTAGCTAGGCCCGCAATGGGTATCTGGAGGCCTAGTTCGTCCTCCACAACCTGCCGGATTACCTCCATCTGGCCTACTCCGCCATCAGCAATGATAAGGTCGGGGAGGGGAGTCTCCTCGGCTTGCATACGGGCATAGCGGCGGTGCACTACCTCCTTCATCGAGGCATAGTCGTCAGGGCCTACGACGGTCTTTATGTTATAGGTGCGATAGAGCTTTTTGGCGGGCTTCATCTTCTCATAGACCACGCAGCCTGCCACAGCGTCGGAACCCTGCAGATTGGAGTTGTCAAAGAGCTCAATACGCATGGGTAGATGCTCCATTCCGAGCAGTTCCTGGAGCTCCTTCATGAGGCGTACCTGCTTCTGTTCGGGGTTGAGTTTTTCGGCCTGTTTGAGTCGATCCACGCGGTACTGGCGCACGTTCTGCAGAGAGAGTTCGAGCAGTTTGCGCTTGTCGCCACGCTCCGGAATAGTCTGCTCAGCATAACCCTCTGGTAGCTCTACGCGGAAGGGCAGAACGAGCTCCCTGCTACGACTCTGATACCTCTCGCGCATCTCTACTATGCCCAGGGCCAGGAGCTCGTCGTCCGACTCGTCCAGGCGCTTGCGATAATCAAAGGTAAAGGCCTGATTGACACATCCATTGACTATGTGTAGGTAGTTGATATACGCCAGTTTCTCCTCACTCTCAATGCTGAAGACATCCACGTTGTACTGCACCCCGCTCACCACCTCACTCTTGGCCTGAAAGTTGCGGATAAAGTCCAGTTTTAGCTTCCTGTCCTGTGCCTCCTCATAGCGCATCTCCTGAGAGAGTTGGAGCATTTCCTCCCGCAGTTGGCGGGCCACCTCCGAGGTATTTCCGCGCAGAATCTCGCGACACTGATCTATCTGTCGGAGGTAATCCTCCTGCGTCTGCCGACCGCAACAGGGGGCCTTGCAGAGGTGCATGTGGTAGTTCAGGCAGACGTCGTATTTGCCCCCCTTCACGCCCTCCTCCGACATGGCGGTGCGGCAGGGGCGAGGCTGGTACAGTCGCTTGCAGAGATCGAGCAGCGCATACATGGTCGGTACATGGCTGTACGGGCCATAGTATGTAGCCCCACGGCTGGTACGGTTGCGTGTCGAAAAGATACGCGGCAGATACTCCTTGGTTATGGCTATGGAGGGGTAGGTCTTGTCGTCTTTGAGCAGTACGTTGTAGCGCGGTTTGTAGCGCTTGATGAGGTTATTTTCGAGCAGTAGAGCGTCCTCCTCGGAGTTCACCACAACGTACTTTATATCCCTTATTTTACTCACGAGCACGCGCGTCTTAGCCGACTGCTGATCCGGCCTGAAATAGGAACTGACGCGACGCTTTAGGTTCTTGGCCTTGCCTACATATATAATAGTCCCTTCCTCATCAAGATACTGGTAGCATCCTGGCGAATCCGGTAAACATCGCACAATATTTTCTATGTGTTCGGATGGATACATAGAGGGGTTTTCTTCGGCTTAGAGGGGGTCTTTTATTCCTTAATTGTCAGCAGTGTACTGATAGGGCAGCAGTCGTTCAGGAACTCGCGGCCTTTGAGACCCTCCATACGGAGTTCGATGATGAAGTTGATGTAGGTCTCCTTGGGGTAGAACTGCTGTACGAGATCGTAGGCAGCCTTCATGCTGCCGCCAGTGGCGAGGAGGTCATCGTGGATGAGAACAACGTCGTCGGGTGTGATGGCATCGGTATGTATCTCGATGGTGTCCGTGCCATACTCCTTTCCGTACGACTGCTTGATGGTATCGGCAGGGAGCTTGCCAGGCTTGCGGCACATCACGAAGCCTGCACCCAGACGGGCGGCCAGCGCAGCACCCAGCACAAAGCCGCGGCTCTCAATGCCGACAACCTTTGTGATACCCTTGTCGCGGTAGAGGTTCTCCATTTCGGTCAACATCTCTTGCATGCAGTTAGCATTTTTGTAGAGCGTGCTTACATCCTTAAACTGAATACTAGGAATGGGAAAATCGGGTACGTTTCGCAGATTAGCGAGTAGTAAGTTAGTGTTCATAAGTGTATGATTTAGAGTATAGTTTCGATTAGATTGTTTCACGTGAAACGCTACGACTGCGCCGCCAGCACCATGAGGACAGCCACGTCGCTCTGGGATACACCCGGAATGCGGGAGGCCTGTCCGAGGGTTTCGGGGTCGATGGCAACGAGCTTCTGTCGTGCCTCTGTGGAAAGGGAGAGTAGGGTGGGGTAGTCGAAGCGACCGCGGATTTTCACTGTCTCCAGGGTATGCATCTTTTCGGCTTGTGTGCGCTCACGAGCGATGTAGCCATCGTACTTGATTAGTATCTCTGCCTCTTCGATTTCCTCGGGTGAATACGTGTTCGTATCATCACCAATAGCGTTGAGAATGTCGATGAGATGGAGCTCGGGTCGTGCGGTTAGTGTGAAGATGGTCTGGCTGCGGTCGAGCGGCTTGCTGCCTAGACGTTCGAGTAGGTCGTTGATTTCGGCCGGCTTCACCAGCTGTTTTTGACACTGTGCGACGAGCTGAGTGATGTGCTCCTGCATGTCGCAGAAAAGACGGTACGTGTCCTCCGAGATTAGTCCGATGGAATGGCCGATAGGTGTAAGGCGTGCATCGGCGTTGTCCTGGCGTAGCAGAATGCGGTATTCGGCTCTGGAGGTGAACATGCGGTAGGGCTCATCTACGCCCTTGGTCACCAGATCGTCGATGAGCACGCCGATATAGGCCTCGTCGCGGCGTAGAACGATGGGTTCCTTGCCTTGGCAGCGGCGAGCGGCATTGATGCCCGCCATGAGGCCCTGACCAGCGGCCTCCTCATAGCCCGTCGTACCGTTGACCTGGCCGGCAAAGTAGAGTCCCTCCACCAGTTTTGACTCCAGCGAGTGGCGGAGCTGTGTGGGCGGGAAGAAGTCATACTCTATCGCATAGCCCGGGCGCAGACAGTGCACGTCGCGAAAGCAGGGAATGGTCCTGAGCGCTTGGAGTTGTACGTCGAGGGGTAGGGAGCTGCTAAAGCCGTTCAGGTACATCTCCGTTGTGTCCGCACCCTCTGGCTCGAGGAAGAGCGGGTGCGTGTCCTTGTCGGGGAAGGTGTGTAGCTTTGTCTCGATACTGGGGCAGTAGCGTGGTCCGATGGACTGTATCTGGCCGTTGTAGAGCGGCGAGTCGTCCAGGCCTGAGCGGAGGATGGCGTGAGTAGAGGCGTTGGTGGAGCAGAGCCAGCAAAGACCCTCCCCCGACCCCTCCCATAAAGGGAGGGGAGTGGACGCTTTACGTGGGTCGCACTCTTGTCTGATAAGCATGGCCTCCTTCTGTATGCAACCATTGTCTGACCCTACCAGAGTATCTACTCCCCTCCCTCTATGGGAGGGGTCGGGGGTGGGTCCTGTGTATGCAAACCTCCCCACCTCTCCCCTTTGTTCCTCCATATCCTCAAAGTGGACGGAACGGGCATCAATGCGGACGGGCGTGCCGGTCTTCATACGGTCGTAGGAGATGCCAAATCTCGCGATGGAATCGGTGAGTTTGGTGGCAGCGGGTTCGGCGACACGACCGCCCGGCACCATGGTGCGACCGACATGCATCAGACCGTTGAGGAAGGTGCCTGCCGTGACTACAACCGAGGTTGCCTCAAAGGTGGCGCCCCAAAGGGTGTGGACCAAAAGACCCACCCCTGGCTGGGAGGGGTCGGGGGTGGGTCTTTCGATCCCCACCACCTCATCCTGCCAGATCTGGAGGTTGTCGGTGTTCTCCAGGATATGGCGCCAGGTGCGGGAGTAGCGGTGGTTGTCACACTGGGCACGGGGCGACCACATGGCGGGGCCTTTGGAACGATTGAGCATCCTAAATTGTAGGGTGGATGCGTCCGTTACCTGTGCCATCATGCCGCCCAGGGCATCGATTTCGCGCACGATCTGGCCCTTGGCAATGCCACCCACGGCGGGGTTGCAGGACATCTGCGCGATCTTGTTCATGTCCATCGTGATGAGGAGCGTGCGGGCACCCATGGTGGCACTCGCGTGGGCTGCCTCGCAACCGGCGTGGCCGGCTCCGATGACTATGACATCGTAGGTGCCGTTGATGGGGGTAGCGGCACCTGAGTTTTCCTTTTTGGTCAACATCTTATGAAAATTTGGCGACAAAGTTAGCCAAAAAGTGGGACATTGGAAAATAAAATGGGAGAAATTTAGGGCCTATCCTAAAGCCTCTCCCCGTCGGAGCTGCCTGCGGCACTCCGCCACCCCTCCCCTATTAGGGAGGGGGTGATACCCCTGAAGGGTGGGAGTGTGGTGGGAGCGTGGTGGGAGTGTGGTGGGAGTAGTAGTGCGTAGAGTAGGGGGTAGTGCACACTAGTCTATAATGTAGTGCACACTAGTCTATAGGATAGTAACGGGCTGAGGGAGAGGGAGATAAAAAATCCCCGCCGTTAACGGCGGGGAAATGTGGTGGAAGTATGTGGTAGTCAGCAGATTAGCAGGTAGGTGCGTCCGAGGGGGCATCGGTCTGCTCTGAGGTGATAGCAGACTGCTCGCTGGTGGTGTTGGGCTGGGCCTGATCCTGTTCGGGGGCGGCGTTCTGTTCCTGTTCGGGCTCGGTGGCCTGAGCGAGGAGATCCTCGTAGAACTCAGCCTTGGAGGCCTCCATGTAGGGGCTCACAAAGAGGGAGGCGAGGCCCAGGGTGAGGATGACGAGCAGGAGGTAGGGCAGGAAGGAGAGATAGAGCATGAAGAGGCGCATCTTGTGGCCCTGCATCATGCGCATGCTCTCACGCAGGGCCTGACGACCAGTGAGAGGGGTGTCGAGCAGGATGTAGTACCACATGTCCAGAGCGAGCATCTTGACAACATAGAGCACAAAGGCGGCCAGGGTAAGTGCACCACCCACTACGCCGCCGGCTATCATGGCGGCGGTGCCGAGGTTGGTCTCAGCGTGTGTGACAAAGGCTATGGTGCCCGTTATGGCGACGATGACGGGGATGAGGTACACGACGAGGTAGATAAAGTAGAGGATGCCGGTCATCATGATGCTGTTGGTGCGGCGGAATCCGTCGAACATGTTGCTGATCTCCATCTGCTCGCCGCGACGTGAGCGGAGATACATGACGCTGATGGACCAGGTCATGGGCAGGAGAACGAGGGTGACGAGGAGCTGCCAGCCGCTGCTGACGCTGTCACCGAGCTGGGGCATGCCGATCTGCAGACCATAGCCAGGAGCCATGAGCAGCAGGGGGATGAGGCTGCTGAGCAGCGTGACGAGAACAAAGGTGCCCCAGCGCCCTTCGAGGGCAAAGCGGGCCTGGCGGCGGAGTTGGGAGTTGTTTAGCATAGTTGTTGTTTGGTGTTAGGCCCACCACGTGGGGTAGGGCATGAATGTTGAAAATGTGGCGCAAAATTACGAAGAAAATGGGAGTGCCCATCATTTTTTGTCGGAAAAGTGCATGGAGGGAGCAAAAAAAGTTGTAACTTTGCCCAGAAATATCCTTTTGGGAGTAACAGCACCATACCTTATGGACAATAGTATAAGCATAAAGCGCGCTCGCGTGAACAACCTGCGTGATGTGAGCCTGGACATCCCGCGCGACCAGCTTGTGGTGGTGACGGGAGTGAGTGGTTCGGGCAAGTCGTCACTGGCCTTCGACACCCTCTATGCGGAGGGTCAGCGCCGCTATGTGGAGAGTCTGTCGGCCTATGCGCGTCAGTTCTTGGGGCGTATGCACAAGCCCGAGTGCGACTACATCAAGGGACTGCCGCCCGCCATCGCCATCGAGCAGAAGGTGAGCACGCGCAATCCCCGCTCCACCGTGGGCACGAGCACCGAGATATACGACTATCTGCGCATGCTCTTTGCTCGCGTGGGACGGACCTACTCCCCCGTGAGTGGTGAGGAAGTGCAGCGCCATACGATCGATAGCATCGTGGAGGATATCCTGGGCGACGAAAACCATGCGGCGGGGGAGCGCTTTGTGGTGCTCTCATCGATCACTCTGCCCGAGGGGCGCACGATGGAGGAGCAGCTGAACTTGTATCAGCAGCAGGGCTTCTCGCGTGTGTTCCAGAATGATAGCGTGGTGGGCATGGCGGATGCCGATGTGAGCCAGCCCTGCCAGCTCCTCGTGGCGCGCTGCGTGGTGGATGCCTCCAAGGAAGGACGCCAGATGCTCACCGACAGCGTGGAGACGGCCCTGTTTGAGGGACGTGGAGAGTGCATGGTGCACTACATGAGAGATGGCGAGGAGCGATGCTACAACACCCGCTTTGAGCTGGATGGCATCACCTTTCAGGAACCCACCGACCAGCTCTTTTCGTTCAACTCGCCAGCTGGTGCCTGTCCGGAGTGTGAGGGCTTTGGGCGCGTGATGGGCATAGACGAGCAGCTCGTGGTGCCCAACAGTACGCTCTCCGTGTATGACGGTTGCGTGCAGTGCTGGCGCGGCGAGAAGATGCAGTGGTGGAAGGACGAGTTCATCCGCTGCACGGCCGACAAGGGCTTCCCCATCTTCACCCCCTACTGTGAACTCACCCGGGAGCAGAAGGACTGGCTGTGGCACGGCATAGGGAACGAGGTGGACTATCCCGACTGGCGGCCTATGGAGGTGTGTATCGATGCCTTCTTCCGCGATCTGCAGGACCACCAGTACAAGATACAGAACCGCGTCATGCTCGCCCGCTACCGTGGCCGCACCACCTGTCCACGCTGTGGTGGCGCACGACTCAGGCCAGAGGCCCTCTACGTCAGGATTAACGGCCAGAACATCGCCCAACTCTGCGACAAGAGCGTCGATGAGCTGGCAGAGTGGTTTGGCAGTGTGGATGCCGACTTTAGCGAGCAGGAACACAAGGCCAGCGAGCGTCTGCTCAAGGAGATCAGGAGCCGACTGCGTTTTCTGCAGCAGGTGGGTCTGGGCTATCTCACCCTCTCGCGCCTCAGCAACTCCCTCTCCGGCGGCGAGAGTCAGCGCATCAACCTCGCCACCTCCCTCGGCTCCAGCCTAGTGGGGTCGCTCTACATACTGGATGAGCCCTCCATAGGTCTCCATCCACGCGACACCCAGCAGCTCATCGACGTGCTCAAGGAACTGCGCGACCTGGGCAACACCGTCATCGTCGTGGAGCACGACTCGCAGATCATCTCCCAGGCCGACTGGATCGTGGAGATAGGTCCGGGAGCCGGCCAGCATGGAGGAACGGTGACCTATAGCGGCGTGCGCACCGAGCCCCTGCCCGAGTTGCCGCTCAACCGCCAGCCCCGACCCTGGAACCGCAGTCTCCTGCTGCGCGGTGCCCGTGCCAACAACCTCAAGGGCATCGACGTAGAGTTCCCCCTCAACGTCATGACCTGCGTCACCGGCGTGAGTGGCTCCGGCAAGAGTACCCTCATCCGCGACATACTCTATAGGGCCCTGAAGCGCCACTTTGATGAGCCCAGTGACCGCCCGGGTGAGTACCTCACTCTGGAGGGAGACCTCGACGCGCTGGCAGGAGTAGAGTTTGTGGATCAGAACCCCATAGGCCGCTCCTCCCGCTCCAACCCCGTGACCTACCTCAAGGCTTGGGACGAAATCCGTCAGCTCATGGCTCGTCAGCCTCTGTCCGAGCAGCTCGACCTGACGCCCGCCCACTTTAGCTTCAATGCAGAGGGTGGCCGCTGCGAGGAGTGCAAGGGCGAGGGCACCGTGAGGGTAGAGATGCAGTTCATGGCCGACCTTGTGCTGGAGTGCGAGGCCTGCCATGGGCAACGCTTCAAGCACGACGTGCTCGAGGTGCGCTATGAGGGCAAGAACGTCTATGACATACTGCAGATGACCGTGGATGAGGCCATAGACTTCTTCCAGCAGCATGGCGAGCGTAAGATAGTGCGCCGCCTCCTTCCCCTCCAGCAGGTCGGTCTGGGCTACATTCGCCTCGGCCAGAGCAGCAGTACCCTCTCGGGCGGTGAGAGCCAGCGCGTCAAGCTCGCCTACTACCTCTCCCAGGAGGCCCCGCAGAGCAAGGGCGGTCGGACCCTCTTTGTGTTCGATGAGCCCACGACGGGCTTGCACTTTGACGACATCCGCAAGCTGCTCGATGCCTTCAGCGGTCTGATAGAGCGCGGCCACAGTGTGCTCTGCATTGAGCACAACCTCGACGTCATCCGCCAGGCCGACTGGATCATCGACCTCGGCCCCGAAGGCGGCGACCAGGGCGGACAGCTCGTAGCCGCAGGCACACCCGCCGATCTGGCCTCCTCAGGCTGCGGCTACACATCACGCTATATATGCAGCTGACCTCCCCTACTACAAATCTTACCCTCATGCGACTCAGCAACTTCCTTCTATTCCTTCTTTTCAGCCTCAGCCGCCTGCAGGGGCAAGTGGTTATCAATGAAGTCATGCAGTCCAATATCGACTGCCTGATGGACGATATGAACGAGTTTCCCGATAGTTGGGTAGAGCTCTGTAATGTAGGCGAGGCTCCCGTCAACCTAGAACAGTATGCGCTAGGCCTGTCAGCCGATGCCTCCGCAGCCTTCCCTCTGCCCAGTTATGTGCTGGCGCCAGGCGGACATGCCCTGGTGTATGCCGACAAGGAAGGCACTGGCTGGCACACTGATTTCCGCCTGGACTCTGGCAAGGGATGTACGCTCTATCTCTTCTGCCAGGGCGAGGTGATGGACCAATTGCCTGACGACATGGCCAAACAGCCTTCCCCCAATGTGGCCTTTGGCCGCCAGGGCGATGGCTCTGCCGCATGGGGCTATCAGCGTGTTCCTACGCCGGGTGCGGCCAATGACACTAGGCAGTGTCAGGGCGTGTTGGGTCACCCCGTGTTCAGCCGTGCTGGCGGCGTGTTTGCAGTGCGTCAGCCGCTGGAGTTGCAGATCTCAGTGCCCGAAGGCTGCCCCGAGGGCACTATGGTACGCTATACTACCAACGGGAGTGAACCCACCGAGGACAGCCCGCAGGCAGCCGCTCCGATTAGAATAAGTCAGAACACCGTGGTGCGTGCCAAACTTTTCTGCGAGGGCTGGCTCTCCCAGCGTTCCACCACTCATTCCTACATCTTCCACGGTGCCGACGTCACGCTGCCCGTGATAAGCCTCGTGACCGATAGTGCCTATCTCTACGACGACAAGCTGGGCATACTGGCTGAGGGCACTTATGAGGCGGGCAAGCGCAACTACCGCTTCAATTGGCGTCGCCCTGTCAACTTTGAGTTCTTTGAGGGAGAGGGTAGCGAGAGCCAGCTCAATCAGCTGTGCGAGACCCGCGTGCAAGGCTTTTCCTCACGTTCCATGCCGGTGAAGTCGCTGGTGGTGTATGCCAACAAGCGTTTCGGCAAGAAGCATCTGAAGTATGAGTTCTTCCCCGATCAGCGCCCGGAGCAAGTTGCCTTCAAGTCGCTCATCCTGCGCAATGCCGGCAACGACTTCACGGAACTCTATCTGCGCGATGCCCTCATCCAGCGCAGCATGACCGCCCATGGCGCAGACCTTGACTGGCAGGCATGGCGCCCTGCCATAGTGTATCTCAATGGCGCCTACAATGGTATGCTCAATATCCGCGAGCGCTCCAGTGCCGACAACATCTTCACCAACTATGACGGCTTGGAGGATATCGACATGATAGAGGCTGGGCGCCTACTGAAGGAGGGCAGTTGGGACAACTATGAGGCCTTCTGCAACTTCTACAGCGAGGACGGGCACACTATGGCGGAATACGCAGAGTGGATGGACTGCGAGGAATACATGAACCTGATGGCCATGCACCTCTTCTATGCCAATATTGACTTCCCCGACAACAACTACGTGCTGTGGCGCCCTCGCGCCGAGGGAGGCCGCTGGCGCTGGATTGCCAAGGACGCTGACTTTGGCCTGGGGCTCAACAACACGCCTGCCGATATCAATACCATAGCCCGCCTCTACAATCCTGAGACCACCAACCCGCAGCATACTTTGCTTTTCCGCCAGCTGATGGATGATGAGCAGTTTCGCGCTGCGTTCATTGACCGCTGCCTCATCTACATGGGCGACTTCATGAACAAGCAGGGCACGATACGGGTGTGGGATCCCATGTATGAGGCTATTCAGTATGAAATACCGCGCCACCGCAGGTTCTCCCGCTGGTGGTGGAAGGAATACGACGTGGCAATGGCTGATGCCCGCGAGTGGCTGACCCATCGTGGTCGCCATTTTGCCGCCCACCTTCAGGAGCAATACAGCCTAGGCGATACCTGCCGCCTGAGCATCAATGCTGGCCTTTCGGAGGAGGACCTAGCACGCATCGGCGCACTGGCCGTCAATGCCGTGTCGGTGACCTCGTCCCAGTGGAGCGGCACCTTCTTCCAGAACCGTACGCTCAGTCTGGACGCACAGACAGAGAGTGGAAGCACCCTTGCGGGATGGAGTGTAAAATCCTTCACTCATGGGAGCCTAACTGAGCAGTTTGTGGCCGAGGCAGGTGTGCCCCTCGTTGTGCCGCAGGGCGAAGAGGTACACGTGGATGCCATTCTGGAAGAAAGTGGTACACTTACTTTTACCCCCCCATTCAGCGTGCTGAGCACCCCGAGGCATCCATCTCCGCCTACGATCTCCTGGGACGCAAGGCAAGAACCACGTCAAAAGGACTCCAGCTCGAAAAGCGACGAAAGAGAATTTTCCGCACCCCATAAGTTTATTTACGATAATTTACGTTCAATTCGCGGTAATTTACGTTTTAATCATAAACACTCTATTGTCTGTGAATAATGCAGGCTAAGGAATACCTCTATCTCCCTACCTCAAGTATATATGCCCCTGAAAACCTTCAACCGCCAACTCCGCCTGCTGACCCTGCTGGCCGGCAACCGCACCATGGACGTACGCCAGGTGGCTGCCCACATGCAGATGGGGCGCCGCCAGATATACCGCTATCTGGAGCTCCTCGTGGCCGCTGGCTTTGAGTTTGAGAACAACGGTGGCGTGTATAGGCTCAAGCCCTCCTCACCCTTCTATCGTGAACTACGGCAGCGCATGTCGCGTCCTGCCAGCGGCGACATACTCCACGCCGATGCCTACGATGCCCGCTACGAGCACAACCTCCAGCACATGTGCGAGGCCATAGAGCAGCACCACCAGGTCATCCTCCAGGGCTATCATAGCCAGAACTCCCAGACCGTGCGCGACCGACGGGTGGAACCCTACTACCTCTTTGAGGACAACGACGCCGTGCGCTGCTATGAGCCCGAGAGCGGGATGTGCAAGACCTTCCGCCTCAGTCGTGCCAGTGTCGTGGAGATACTCCCGCAGACGTGGGAGCACCCCGAGGAGCACACCCTGCCCCACACCGATCTGTGGGGCTATACCAGTGCGGAGCCCCGTCCCGTCACCCTACGTCTCACGCCACTGGCCTACCAGCTCCTCACGGAGGAGTACCACGTGGAGGAGGGTAGTGTGGAGACTCTGCGCGACATACCCGGAGGTCCCGCCCGAGCCTATCTCCTGCACACGAGCTACTGCCATCCCTTCGGCATAGGCCGCTTCGTGATGGGTCTGCCCGCCGACATACAAGTGCTCGATTCGCCCGAACTGGAGCACTATATCGAAGAGCAAATAGCACATTTCACTAAAAAATAACACTAAGCCTTTGGTAGTCTGCTTGCTAATTAGTAACTTTGCAGCGTCAAAAATAATTCACAATTAACTATTAAACAACACGTATTATGAAGAAAACTCTACTCCTTCTTCTCTCCTTCGTAGCCGCCATCGGCCTGAGTGCCCAGGCTAACATCCTCGAAAATGGTGACTTTGAGGCATGGGAGAATAACCTTCCGACCTACTGGAAGAGTGCCTCCACCGCTAGTAGCGCAACACTGAGCCAGAGCGACGTGGCTCATGGTGGCAAATATAGCGTGATGATAAAGAACACAACCTCGAACAAGCGTTTGGCCTACAAGGAGATGTACCTCCTTCCTGGTAAGTACACTCTCACCTTCTGGGCAAAGGCTGCTAGCGAAGTGAAGGCCTCCGTGCGCCCAGGCTATGCTATTGTGGCTGAGGACAACACCATCGATAGCAACGGTTATAACTATGGCGACTTTGCAGACAACATCGAGGACTGGGCTGAGGTGACTCACGAGTTCACTCTTGAGGAGACTACCCGTGTCTGCATACTCATCTATAATACGAAGAGTGATAGCAAGAAGAACATAAAGTGGGGCGATGTGCTCATCGACGATGTAGTACTCACCTCAGAGGACGGCGGTATCGACACCTCTAAGGACGACTCCACCCCCAAAGACTATACTCCTACTGGTGATGGAAGTCTCGCTAATCCCTACACTCTCGACGATGTACGTGGCCTCAGCAGTGTAAGCAAGGTGCCTACTGAAGCTGTTTGGGTGAAGGGTACCGTGTGCGGTTCTCTCAAGAACAATGCCATCGCTGAGACTCCCGAGGTAAGCAACATTGCCCTTGGCACCGCCGAGGCCTGGATGGGTGTCGCTCTTCCTGCCGAAAGCGATGTGCGTGCTGCTCTCAACCTCGTTAGCCACCCCGAGCTTCTCGGCAAGGATGTGTGGGTATACGGTAAGATACAGACCTACTTTGGCAAGCCTGGCGTCAAGGAGACTTCCTCCTATAGCCTCGATGGTGCCACCGTAGGCATCCACACTGCCACTACCACTGCCACTCAGGGCCGTACCTACGACCTCCAGGGTCGTCAGGCCAAGGCTGTTCGTGGTCTCTACATCCACAACGGCGTCAAGGTTCTGCGCTAAGTCTTCCCGCCGATAACGACGACGCAAGTCTCCCCAATACAGAGG
>JAKSLU010000069.1 GCA_024400995.1 Bacteroidaceae bacterium | reverse complement strand
CCTCCCTTTCGTTTGCGAGTGCAAAAGTACGGACTTCTGGCGACATGGCCAAATATATCTATGTACTTTTTTCAAAAAATGAGCAAAATGGGTGTTTACACATTATATATAAATTGCGTGCGCACACGCGCGCGTATTATGGGCTATTTTTGTGCAGTTTTGTGCAACACGAAGGGGGAGGAAATGCGGGTGATTTCGGGTGCATTCGTAGGCCAAAAGATGGGCTCACTAGCAGAAGCATGTGTGAGAGAAAAGGAAAACAGAGTCCCCTCCCCTTAGTAACACTCCATTAGGAGCGGAACAATGCAGCCAGGAGGTGCACCTTGGGGGGGGGGATGTCCTGCTTATCGCCTTCGGCCTGATACCGCTGCTACAGCTCCAGCATAAGTGGCTAGATGGAGACATTTGCATCAGGCAGAAGAGGAGAATCTCTGCATTTGTCTGAAAAATGCGGGGTTTATGGCAAAAAAGTACAAAAACATTTGGCCACGTCAGGATTTCTTCGTACTTTTGCACCCGCAAACCGAAAGGCGAGCCAACATGGTGACTATAGTTCAGTTGGTTAGAGCGTCAGATTGTGGTTCTGAATGTCGTGGGTTCGAATCCCACTAGTCACCCTTCGAAAAAGACCGTTGCAAACACTTGCAACGGTCTTTTTTGTTGTTCTACAAGTTGTCAGTACTCATCTGGCCAGTGACAGGGCGTGCCGTCGAGGGTGCGGGAGGGACGCTGGGCTCCCATACGGCGGAGCTGACGGCCTAGGGTGCGGGAGAGGCGGCGGACGATGGTGGGATGAGTGGCGCTGAGATCGTAACTCTCACTGATGTCGGTGGAGAGATCGTAGAGTTCGTGCTGGCAGGTCTTGTAGTTATAGATGAGCTTCCAGCGGCCAGAACGGATGGCACAGTTGAGGCTGATACCAGGGCCGCAGTTATCCCAGATATTGGGGAAGTTCCACACGAGCGGACGATTCCCCTTGCCCTTGCGCCCTCGGAGGAGGGGCACGAAACTCTGGCCGTCCACCTGCTGCGGCACGGTGTAGCGGCGGATGCCCGCCATCTCAAGGATGGAGGGAAAGAAGTCCTCTATGAGTAGATAGTCGTTGCAGGTAGATCCCTCGCGGGTCACGCCGGGCCACGCCACAATCATCGGCTCGCGAATACCACCTTCGTAAAGTGAACCCTTGCCGCAGCGTAGCGGAGCATTCTGGGTGTAGAGCGGAGGGTCACGCCAGTAGCTACCCGTAGCATAGCCACCGTTGTCGCTCATAAATATAATAATGGTGTTACTGGCCTCGCCTGTGCGATCGAGCCAGTCGAGTATGTCGCCCAGACTCTTGTCCATACCCTCAATGAGGGAGGCATAGGCCGCCTCCTTGGGAGAGAGGCCGCGGGCAATGTAGTCGGGGTAGTAGCGCATGTCGCGCTCAATGGGTACGTGGATGGCATAGTGCGCCATGTGGAGAAAGAACGGTGCCCTCCCCTGCCCTCTCATCGGGAGGAGCGAGCAGTACTGGTCGAGTTCGGAGAGAGCAGCCTCGGTGAGGGCCTCGGTCAGAAACTTGCCAGAGCCCCAATACTGCAGCAGGTGGGGCACGGCAAAGAGGCTCGTAGGCTTTCCGCTATCGTCATGTCCATAGTTGCGCTCACTCAGATAGGTGGCAGGGCCGCCGCCAGCATGCCCTCCGATGTTGACATCAAAGCCCCAGTTTTCGGGATTCTCACCCGGCGTGCCCAGAGCTGCCCAGTGGGCTTTGCCGACATGAATAGTGTGGTAGCCTGCCTCGCGGAGCAGCTGCACGTAGGACTTGGCATAGTAGGTCTGCGGGATGTCTGCCACGGGGCTTATGCCATTGACATTCCAGGCTGGGAGGGTGATGAGCGAGTCGCGGTCATCGGTCATCTGCCCCGGGCGCAGCGTCCAGTTCGTCACGCGGTGGCGCGCCGCATTGCTACCCGTCAGCAAGCTGCAACGACTCGGCGAGCTAATGGCTGAGGCGTAGGCCTGAGTGAACTTCATGCCGCGCCGTGCCAGCCGCTCCATGTTAGGCGTACGATAGCGGGCGTTGAGGCGGGTCGGCTGTGTCCAGAACGGCACGGAGGTGTCCTGCCACCCCATGTCGTCCACCATGAAGAGGATGATGTTGGGACGGTCGGCTGCCCAGGCGGATGCCGAAAGGAGAGAGGCCGAGAGCCAGAAGGTGCGTGAATGCAGTAGAGACATCGGTATGAAGAGGTTTGGTAGGTGCAAAGTTAGCATTTTGCACCGAAAAGGCTCACCGCGAGCCAGCCAATTGAGTGCAAACAAGGTTAAGAATCGAAGTTTACTGCCACACAGGGCGCTTATGTGGGATTTTTTGCGTAACTTTGTCCCCAAAACATCCACTCACAACACTATGAACCCCGTAAACAACGACAAGGTGCTGGTGGTGCTGAGCGGTGGACAGGACTCTGGCACGTGCCTGTTTTGGGCCAAGAAGCACTTCAAGGAAGTCTTCGCCCTCACCTTCGCCTACGGGCAGAAGCACGTGCTGGAAACTCAACTCGCAGAGCGCCTCGCCCGCAAGGCTGGTGCCCACTGGGAGCTGATGGAGATCCCCTTCATCGCACAGCTCAGCAGCAATTCGCTGACCGACGCCAGCATTCCTATGGACCAGGAGAAGCCTCAGGATGGTCCCCCCAATACGTTCGTACCCGGACGCAACCTGTTCTTCCTCAGTATCGCCGCCGTATATGCCCGCGAGCATGGCATCAGCCATATTGTGACAGGCGTGAGCCAGACTGACTACTCGGGCTATCCCGACTGCCGCGATGCCTTCATCAAGGCGCTCAACGTGGCGCTGAACATCGGTATCGATGAGCAGTTCATCCTCCACACGCCCCTCATGTGGATTGACAAGGCAGAGACCTGGAAGCTGGCCGACGACCTCGGCGTGCTCGACGTTATTCGCCACGAAACCCTCACTTGCTACAACGGCATTGTGGGCGATGGCTGTGGTGAGTGCCCTGCCTGCAAGCTCCGCCGACAGGGGCTGGAGGAGTACCTTGGGAATTGAAGATTGAGAATTGAGAATTAAGAATTAGAAAATGCGAGAAGACGAAGGCCTTGTCCTCTTGGGCAATGGCAAGAAGACCGAATACAAGAGCGACTATGCTCCCGAGGTGTTGGAGACCTTCCAGAACAAGCACCCCGAGAACGACTACTGGGTGCGATTCAACTGTCCTGAGTTCACCTCCCTGTGCCCCATCACAGGGCAGCCCGACTTTGCGGAGATACGCATCAGCTATCTCCCCGGCGAGCGTATGGTGGAGAGCAAGAGCCTCAAGCTCTACCTCTTCAGCTTCCGCAACCATGGCGACTTCCATGAGGACTGCGTCAACACCATCATGAAGGATCTCATCAAGTTGATGGACCCCAAGTACATCGAGGTGACAGGTATCTTCACGCCCCGTGGTGGAATCAGCATTTACCCCTATGCCAACTATGGCCGTCCAGGCACCAAATATGCGGAGATGGCCAATTATCGCTTACAACAACACGACCTATGAGCAAGAACATAAACAATATTTGGCAGAGACTGTGCCAGCACAAGTATCTGTGGGCCATCTTGCTGTTTGTCCTCATCGCCGGATTTATCGATGAGAACAGCCTCTATCGCTACTTTCTGATGGGGCAGCACAACAGGCAACTCCACAACGAGATAGCAGAGTACGAGAGGGAGTACAATGAGGCCCAGTCCGAACTGAATCGTTTAAGCCGCTCACCCCATGCCTTCGAAGAGGTGGCCCGCGTGCACCTTTTTATGAAGTCGGCGGACGAGGATGTTTATGTTATTGAGTGAGGGAGTAAGTTTTTATTGAGATGAAAAAACTGAATCGTTGGCAGACCCTATTGTTCCAGGTTGGTGGTCTCATCATGGTGGCAGGTGCAGCCCTGCCTATATTCGGCATAACGTATGCAGGAGCCATCCTGCTACAGATTGGCTCCGTTATGTTTGGTCTGATGCAGTTGCAGATGCGCTATGAGGGTCACGACAGCACAGTCATGCGTCTGCGCCGCCAGCAAATGTTGGGCGCACTACTGCTCATTACGTCTGGTTGCCTGGCTGTGATGCACGAGTTGGGAATGTACCATCTGGGCAGTGGCGAGTGGAAACTCTGTCTGGCCGTTGCCATCGTAATGGAGGGCTACACCGCCTTCCGCCTGCCTATCGCTTTGAAGGCTTGCGGTGAGGACGCAGACTAAAGTCGTAGCCTGCCATACGTAGGTAGTTGTTTATAAAAGGATGGTTGAGAAAATCATCGGGAGCCCCATCTGCAATATGCCGCAGCTGCTCCGTCATGACTGGAAAAATCTGCTGATTGCAGAGCATAATATAATAGCCGGGACCCAGCGCGTTGGTATAGTTATCCACGACAAAACGGGTCTCGGCTTCTTCTATCTGTCTATTAAGTTTGGCTGCACGTCGGCGGAGCGTCTCATGGAGCTCAACTATATTACCCTTGCCAGAGCGCAGCGCACGGATGCACTCCTGCTCAGCCTGCCATAGTTGGTTTTCTAGGCGGTCACGTTTTTGCAGAAAGTTGTACAGGCGCTTGTTCAGCAGTCCTCCCTCCACAGTCTGTCCAACGGGATCAAGTTTCACACGCAGTTGGCCATTCTCCAAGACAATGGGCATCATCA
Source organism: Bacteroidaceae bacterium (assembly GCA_024400995.1). Lineage (GTDB taxonomy): Bacteria > Bacteroidota > Bacteroidia > Bacteroidales > Bacteroidaceae > Alloprevotella. The sequence goes on along the minus strand of JAKSLU010000069.1, from coordinate 476 downwards.
ACTCGTTGCCCATATACACCTGCGCCATCACTACACTATCCATCTCACCACCAAAGCTAAAGCGGCCATGCACCACCTCACACGAGTCAATCGAACAACTCATACGCTCCACTCCATCTCCCATCACTCGCAGATAAAGCATGTGGCCATCCACCTCCGCAATAGAGCTATTGCCGGCAATGTCGTACTGCGTGGCACACCCGCAGAGCAGGGCTGCAGCAGAGAGGAGGAGAGAGAGGGAGCGTAACATAATCATGCTGAATAACTGATGCTGCAAAAGTACAATCTTTTTGCGAAAGCCGAGCATTCTCCAACGAAGAAAATGCACGGCTTTTGCCTTATTTAGTATTTGGAAGGCGCTGGAGGCTATTCCTTTACACTTTTTTAGAATTGCACTGGCACCACCTGACACCAAAATACAAGTTTTCCAAAATAATGGTCATACTTCCAATGATTCGGGTATGGCCTTGCACTCA
>JAKSLU010000068.1 GCA_024400995.1 Bacteroidaceae bacterium | reverse complement strand
TTGATTAACTGCGACCTTCCTGCTTCGGCGGTGAAGGTCGTTGTTAGTTTGGAGCAGATGTAGCGCTGACCATTTATAATATATATCGCACGCGCGTTAGGGATTGTGCTAGAGAGGAAGGAGAACTTGTATTTCTGCTTGGGATCAACAGGCGGGGCCACAGTCTTGCGCTCTGTGAGGCGAAGGTTGAACGCAAAGTGGATTTCCCTGAACTTCTTATCGGGAATGACTCTGTCTAACTCTGGCTTTTGGCTGCGGTCACTATAGATAGTTCCCGACCAATAGCCCACATAGATTTTATCAAAGTAAGCATCGCGTTCCTCGCTTTTACCGGCTAACAAGCAATGCGCAGCAGCACCATGACGCCTGGCACCCTCATTGTAGTCATCAATGTATCTACATCTTTAGCATAGAAGAGCTCGTTACCACCTGTATGCTCAGCATCATAGCCGCGGCAGAGATAGTTGGCGTAGTATTCACGATTATTCACGATCGTATGCCTGGGATATACACCACTCGTGGCGAAGTTTTTGGCATATTCCAGTAAGTCGTAGTACCTATCAAAAGCCTTGGCATACTTACCATATTTCTTGATAAACCACTCACAGCTATAGAATGGCCACATCTCATGATCACAATCTGCATAGCGAATGTTGGCCGTGCCCACATAGTTTGTATTGTCCTCCGTCGTAACTTCAGCCGCATATTCATCTACGACCTTGTCAATCTTCACTACAGGAGCCACACAGACTTTTACTGGTGATCTGGTTTTTCTCCGTTTTCTGTTTTTCTTTAGGCTAGACTTGCCCCAGATACCGCGTGTAGATCTGCTTGTAGCGCTCGACGATGAGGGGAGTGATGGGAGCCTCGGTTCCCTTGATGCGCAGGAACATGTAGGCGCGCAGGCTGATGGGGGTGGGATCGTCCATCTCGTAGGTGGCCAGACCGGCATCGAAGTAGGCCTGCATGGCCTGCTGGATGATGGGCGGAATCTGGCCGGGACGGGCGGGGATGGTGGCCCACTCGCGCTCTATGTGCCAAAAGATGCTGAGCGTCTCATCCTGGAGGGGGCACGCGGCCTCGCCCTTGTAGTACTTGCAGTGTTGTGTCATGGTGGTGAATCGTTAGAGAACAGCCCTCTACTCCAATAGCCAGTCTAAAGCGGAACGGATGTGTATGGTCTTGCCCTCTAGCTCTATGTCGCGCGAGTCAGTAAAGGCGATTAGTAGCAGTTCATCACATCCGAGTGCTCCAGAGGCTGCAAGGAGTGCAGAGGTCTCTCGCTTGAGGGTCTTGGGAGAGTCTATGTCGTAGGCAACCTGAATGAGTTGCAAGGCCTTGCCCTTGTCACACAGTACAAAGTCCACCTCCTTGGCTCCTGAGGTGGGTCGATAGTAGTACACGTCGAGAAAGTCGTTGGAGGAACGGCGCAGTAGCTCAACATATACCACGTTCTCCAGACGCCATCCCATATTTTCGGCTGCCATAGAGTGATCACGGTTGTTCTGCAGGCCAGGGTCGATGATGTAGGCCTTGTTACTGCGCATACGTTCTCTACTCTTGTAGGAGTACTTGGTGACCAGACTCAGGAGGAAGGCCTGCTGGAGATAGGACACATACTTTTGTATCGTCTTGTCGGACAAGTTCAGGATGCGTGACAGGTCACCATAGTTCACCTCCTGACAGGTATTGTTGATGAGGTGGTGTGCAATCTTGCGAAGGGCTTCAACGTGGCGCACGCGAAAGCGCTGCTGAATGTCCTTGAGTATGATGGCCTCTATCAGACTCTCCACATAGCCTCTTTTGTTGCGCAATGCCTGCATCTCCGGAAAACCACCATCACTGACATACTGCATGAAGGCCGTTTTGCGCTCTGCCTCCGACTTGGTGGTGACTCCATGTGTGTCGATGTGATGATAGTCACAATACTCAGCAAAGGAGAAGGGGTAGAGACGTATCTCATTGTAACGCCCTGTGAGGTGCGTGGCTAACTCGCCACTCAGCAACTTGGCATTGCTGCCTGTGACAAAGATGCGCAGACTGGTCCGCAGCAGACGGTTGACAAAGAGGTACCAGCCCTCCACATTCTGCACCTCATCCAGAAAGATATAAGGCACGTCAGACCCATAGAGCTGATAGACGCACGACAGAACGGTGTTGAGATCCTCCGTCTGGAGGCGGGCCAGACGATCGTCGTCAAAGTTGACATAGGCATATCGCAGTCCGTGCTCCTGCAGCACCTTGTGGCAAATAGTTGACTTTCCACTGCGACGCACGCCGATGACGACCTGTGCCAGACTGCTATCAAACTCAAAAAGACTCTCCTCTCTACGCCCCACCCATCGATGGGAAGCATAGGTCTTGATTTCGTCCCGTTGCTCTGCCAATACTTGTAGTATTATCCTGTCACTGAACATAGTAATTTTTGCTTTGAGGCTGCAAATTTAACTAAAAAACTGTAATTCAGCAAGATTTATTGGGGAAATTCCGATAAAATGGCGTTTTTTGAGAGCTAAACTCCGATAAAATGGCATTTTTGGGCGGCTAAACTCCGATAAAATGGCATTTTCGGGGGTGCGTCGTAGTGTATAGGATAGGAAAAACTGGGGTAGGGAGTAGGAAAAACTAGTGTATAGGATAGAATACAAGCCCCACCCTACAGCGCCACCCTCCGAAGCTGGCTACGCCACTTCGGTGTCCCTCCCCAAAGGGGGAGGGCGGGACGCCTTAGGCTGAGAGAAGAAGCCCCACCCTCCGAGGCTGGCTCCGCCACCTCGGTGTCCCTCCCCGAGGGGGGAGGGTGGGATACCTGAGGAGGAGGGTAGGAGGAGAGGGTAGTTAAGTGCTACGACATATTTATATAAGTGAGGCGGCATCCAACGTGTGGATGCCGCCCTTCATATTGTATATATCATGTACTAGCGTCTCTCAGCCTCAGCTATATAGCCCTCCCCTTCGGGGAGGGACACCGAAGTGGCGTAGCCAGCTTCGGAGGGTGGGGCTTCTCTCTCCTACTCCACAATCTTCTTGACCTTGGGTTGCTTGGTGCTGGTGATGCCCATCTGCTTGAGGTCCTCCATGCGCTTGAAGAGGTTGCCGCGGCCCTCGCTGAGCTGGTCGTTGAGGGTCTTGCAGGTGCCCGTGACGGTGGCGAGCTGCTTGGTGAGGCTCGTGCAGGTATCGACGATGGTGACCATCTTGTCGTACATGCCATTGGCGGCCTCGATGATGCGCCGGCAGTTGTCCTCCTGGCGCGTGCCGTTCCATGACTGGTGGACAAGATGGAGGGTGAGCATGAGGTTGGTGGGATTGAGGATAATGACCCCCTTGCGATAGGCCTCCTGGGCTAGGGCGGGATTGTGGTTCATGGCCATGACATAGGCACCCTCGTTGGGCATGAACATGAGGACGTGCTCCAGGGCGTTCGTCACGTACTTGGGGTACTGCTTGCGGTGGAGCTCCATGACGTGCGCCCAGACCGAATCGTAGTTCTTGCGCATGCCCTGCTCGTAGTCCTCCTCAGTGCCTCCGAGGGCATCGGCATAGGCCGTGAGGGACACCTTGCTATCGACAATGACGCGGCCTCCACCCGGCAGGTTGATGATAAAGTCGGGGCGATAGCTCTCGCGTGTGCCGATCTGTATGACCTCCTGCTTGGTATATTCCTCTCCCTCGCGCAGGCCGCTGCCTATCAGAATGTCGTCCAGCACCTGCTCGCCCCAGTCGCCGTGCACCTTGCCCTTGTTCTTCATGGCCTCGGCGAGCTTGTCGGCCTGGCGACCGACGGTCTCGGTCTGGAGCACCATCTGACGGAGAGCACCCTCAAGCTCAGCATTGCTCTTGACGTTGGCAGAGCGGGTGTCGTCCATGAGCTTGTTCATGCTCTCCATCTGGCCCTTCAGGGGGCTGATGAGCTGCTCCACGCTCTCGCGGTTGGTACGCTTGAGTTCCTCCTGCTGCTGGCGGAGTTCCTCCTGCTGCTGGCGCAAAAGGCCGTCGGTGGTGGTCTTCATCTCCGCCATCATGCGACCCATGGTGGCGTCCATACGGGCACGCTCGGAGTCGATGAGAGACTGGGTGTGGGCCTGGGTGGTGGATGTCATACTGCGCAGCACAAAGATGGCTACGATGCTGGCCAGCACAAAGCCGGCTACGAAGGCGAGGAGGAGGGACATTAGGGTTTAGGGTTTATGGTTTAAGGTTAACGTTCGAACACGCAAAATTACGACTTATTTTTGACTCAGCATAGGGTGGAGGGCAGTTTTTGTGCAAAATACCTACATTTGGGTATTGCACGTGTGCGCGAAAGGTTGTATCTTTGCACCCAAATATCTATACGACGCATCATGAAGAAGATGAAGCTCTACGAGTCGCGCGACCAGATGATTACCCTCATCCGCGACAACTATAACGTGCTGCAGGCCATGAGTGCCTTTGGTATTAAGCTCGGATTTGGCGACAAGACCGTGCACGAGGTCTGCCAGGCACAGAACGTGGATACGTACACCTTTCTGATGGTCGTGAACTACATCATCAACGGCTATCGCCATCAGGGCCCCGACGAGCACATCAGCGTCCCTACCCTGCTGCGCTACCTGAGGGCCTCGCATGAGTACTTTTTGGGCTTTCAGCTCCCCAGCATCCGCAAGGAACTGGACGAAGCCCTGGCGGAGGACCAGAGTATGCGCCGTCTCATCCTGCGCCTCTACGACGAGTATGCCCGCGCCGTCCTGCAGCACATGAAGTATGAGGAGCGCAACCTCTTTCCCTATGTTGAGGCGCTGCTCCGAGGCCACAAGCCCACGGATTATAGCGTTGAGACCTTCAGCCAGCACCACAGCGATACTACCGCCATGCTCACGGAGCTCAAGAACATCATCCTCAAGTATCTCCCCTCCAATGGCATGGCCAACCACCGGCTCACCGCCACACTCTACTATCTCTACAACAACGAGGAGTGGCTGCAGCTGCACTCCAACGTGGAGGACGAGATCTTCACCCCCGCCATCCGTGCACTGGAGGAGAGCATAGAGAGCCGCACTGCCAACTCACGCCTCACTGACATGCTCACGCAGGCCAGCGACACTGCCGATTCCCTCTCCGATAGGGAGCGTGAGGTCATCGTCTGCCTTGTACAGGGCATGACTAACAAGGAGATAGCCGACAGGCTCTGCATCAGCATCCACACCGTCACGACGCACCGCCGCAACATTGCCCGCAAGCTCCAGATACACTCTCCCGCAGGCCTGACCATCTACGCCATCGTCAACAACCTCATCGACATAAACAACGTCGCGCTGTGAGCAGGCGTTTAAGGCAAGGCTGTTCAAGCAAATGAGAAAAAGAGGGTGTGTCAAAATGCTGGCACACCCTCTTTTTATAAACGAAGCCCCG
>JAKSLU010000067.1 GCA_024400995.1 Bacteroidaceae bacterium | reverse complement strand
TAATGGTAGCACAACAGGTTTTGGTTCTGTTTGTGGTGGTTCGAATCCGCCTGGGACAACAACTCTAAAATACGCAAGACGACATGTCAAAACTTGCATCTTTGGCAAAGGACACAGCGATTTACGGGCTTAGTAGCATCGTAGGTCGCTTTTTGAATTATATGCTGGTGCCTCTCTACACCCACACGCTCAGCTCGTGTGCAGACTATGGCATCATGAACGACCTCTATGCCCAGGTGGCCCTCCTGCTGGTCATCCTGACCTTTGGCATGGAGACCACCTTCTTCCGCTTTGCCAACCGCGATGACGAGGACCCTCGCCGCGTGTTCAGCACTGCGCTGACGATGGTGGCGGGAGTAGCCGTTGCCTTTCTGCTGCTGGTGTTGGGCGGTCTGCCGTGGGTAAGCGATGCACTGGGTTATGGTTCACATCCTGAGTATATAGCTGTGATGAGCATCATTGTAGCGATGGACGCAGTGCAGGCCATTCTCTTCTCCCATCTGCGCTATCAAAAGAAGGCCATTAAGTTTGCCTCGCTCAAGATGGGATTCATCCTCCTCAGTTGTACGCTCAACTTGCTGGCCTATGCCCTGCTGCCGCACTGGGTGGAGGGCTGGCCTATCACGGTGGGTTATGCCTTTGTCATCAACCTGGTGTGCACCAGCACCATCATGGTTTGCTTGTGGAAGGAACTGCGATTCGTCCAGCCTGCTCTGGTAGATAGAGCCCTGGGGCGTCGTATGCTTCAGTACAGTTGGCCCTTGCTCATACTGGGCGTAGCTGGCATTCTCAACCAGGTGGCCGGTCAGCTCATGCTCCCTCGACTGCTGCCGCAGGAGGAGGGACGTACGGCTTTGGGTATATATGGTGCCTGTCTCAAGGTGGCCATGATTATGGCTATGATCACGCAGGCCTTTCGCTATGCTTATGAGCCCTTTGTCTTTGGTGGAGTTAAGGACAAGAACAACCCTGAGATGCTGGCTCGAGTGATGAAGTATTTCCTCATCTTTACTCTCCTCGCCTTCTTGGCTGTAGTGGCCTATATGCCAGTGCTGCAGTATCTTGTGGGGAGTGAGTACAGGGAGGGACTGCGCATCGTGCCCATCTGCATGGTAGCGGAGATACTGATGGGAGTGTATTTCAACCTCTCCTTCTGGTACAAACTCACCGACCGTACCATCTTTGGCACTTGGTTCTCTCTGGCTGGCTGTGCCTCGCTCATTTTGACCAACTGGTTGCTCGTTCCCGTGATGGGCTATGAGGCCTGTGCCTGGGCGGGTGTTGTGGGCTATGGTGTGTGCACGCTGCTCAGTTACTTTGTGGGGCAGCGCTACATGCCCATACCCTATCCGCTGGTGAGCATGGGTGTGTATGTCGGCATTACGGTGCTCTTTTTTGCCGTGATGAGTGTGGTGCCCTTATATATTAGTAATATATGGCTACAGATGACTCTCAACACGGGAGTGCTGCTAGCCTTTGTAGCTCATGTGGCCTATCATGACTTGCGCCCCATCCTGCAGAGCAAAAAGGCGAGTCGGGCTCTGAAGCAGAGCAGTACGCTCAGCGAGTGATCTGTCAGTCCAGGCTCGGGACTGGTGAGATAGCCTTCAACCTTAGCGGAGAGGGACATCTGCAGACCAAAAGGCTGGGTGTAATTTACTCCATAGTAGCCTGTGTGCAGCCGCGAGAAGGCTCTGCCACTGCGCAGACCATAGGTGCTGAATAGGGGAGATCCGTAGGTGCTGATAAACTGGCGGCCCGCACAATAGCCCATTTGTGCATTGAGACGGTGCCAGAGTGTAGCCCCTATGTTGGCCCATGCTCCGTAGCCATTGTTGTAGGGCCAGAGATGGCCCGTCTGTTGCCAGGAGAACAGACCGCGTGCCTCAGCGTGCAGGCCTGTTAGAACTCGGCCTGCTAGATGCCAGTCGGCCGTGAGACCTGCACTGGCGTTCATGAGAGTCTGTGTGCCCGTGTGGGTGTCGTCGATCTCGCCGCCACGGTGATGGTAGAGAACTTCGAGGGGGAGCTGGAGCGCAAAAGACTGGTGCGGGCGCGTAAGCTGGACGTGCTGCGTGAGACCTGCCATAAAGGCCTCTTGGTGAGTGTCCATTTGGAAGATAAAACTATGCCAGTTAAGCCATAGATCGCCCTTATATCGGGGCGTATTAGCGCATATCTGAGCACCCATGTCTGGATCAGCAGAGAACTCACACTCAGGGTTATAGAGCGGTATGGAGAGTTGATGCTGATGCAGATTGCCAAGCGTGCACATGAACTGCCCCATACGGGCATCGGCTCTGAACCACGGCAGAGCGTGCACACCGCGTGAGTACTGTGCGCCCTTCCATGAGACAATGTCGCTGTATGCATAGCAGGGATAGCGGGAGGCGCCATCGTAGAAGGCGGCGTAGGCCCCCAACTCTAGATTGATGGCGGGGAGCGGGCGGTAGGCTATGCGAGGTGCGATCCATGTGCCGGGCAGGGTGTAACCTCGTACCTGAGGACTCTTGAATTCATTGTCCACCACAAAAGCGTCGGCATCCACCACCACGTGTAGAGTTGGCTGAAAGAGGGTGTCTCCAGTGGCAGTGCTATCAGTGAGCAACTGTGGCGTATTGGCAGTCTGAGCTCCAAGAGGGAGGCACACCAGGCAGGAGATAAGAGCAAGAATGAGGCTTTTTATGCTGTTTTTCATGGGGAGAGTGCATTTTGCTGCGCAAAGTTAGGCATAATTCCGCAGATTTTGTGTACTTTTGTACCTAAATTTGAAATTATGACCAAGAAACTCTTTCTTCTCTTCTTGATGGCCTGCGCCATGGCCCCCTTTGCCAGTGCGCAGCATCGCGGTGACAATGGTCTGGGCCTGACGGACATGGACCAGCTCCGCAAGTTGCAGATAGCCCAGCTAGCCATTACCAATCTCTATGTTGATTCGGTCGATCAGGTCAAGCTTGTGGAGGATGCCATCAACGGTATCCTCGAAAAGCTCGATCCTCACTCCTCCTACTCCAATGCCGAGCAGACGCGTAAGATGAATGAACCTCTGGAGGGTAATTTTGAGGGAATCGGTGTCCAGTTCAATATGATGGAGGACACCCTCGTAGTCATCCAGACCATCAGCAAGGGGCCCTCTGAGCGTGCCGGTATTATGGCGGGCGACCGCATTATCACGGTGGATGATGAGTCTATCGCAGGAGTCAAGATGGATCGGGATAGTATCATGAAGAAGCTTCGTGGCCCCAAGGACACCCATGTGCGTCTGGGTGTGGTGCGTCGCGATGTGGCAGATGTGATTTACTTCGACGTCATTCGCGACAAGATACCGGTCAATACCCTCGATGCGGCCTATATGCTCCGTCCGGGCATTGGCTATATTCATCTAGATCGCTTTGGCGCTACCTCGGGCGAGGAGGTGCGCAAGGCCCTCAAGGAACTCAAGGAGCAGGGCATGAAGCGTCTGGTCTTTGATCTCCAGCAGAATGGCGGAGGCTACCTAGGCGCTGCCGTGGAGGTGGCTAGCCAGTTCCTCAAGGAAGGGAGCCTGGTGGTGTTCACCGAAGGACGCAATGCCATCCGCCAGACCATGGACGCCCAGAAGGATGGGCTCTTCCTCAAGGGCGACCTTATTATTCTGGTTGACGAATACACAGCCTCTGCAGCTGAGATTGTGAGCGGTGCCGTGCAGGACCACGATCGTGGTATAATTATAGGTCGCCGCACCTTTGGCAAGGGTCTGGTACAGCGCCCCATTGACCTGCCCGATGGCTCTATGATCCGTCTCACCACTAGTCACTACTACACCCCCTCGGGTCGCTGCATACAGAAGCCCTACGAGAAGGGCAATAAAAAGGAGTATGCCAAGGACGTAGAAAACCGCTACACTCATGGCGAACTCTCCTGCATTGATAGTATTCATCTGGATAGCAGCCGCGTCTATCGCACCCTGCGCGAGGGTCGCCCCGTTTATGGTGGTGGTGGCATTATGCCCGATGTGTTCGTTCCCCTTGATACCACACGCTATACCCGCTTTGTGACCAACATTCGCCGCCGCAACATTATTACGGAGCAGGTACTCCGCTTTGTGGATCGTGAGCGTAGTAGCTTGCGTGCAGATTATTCCGATTTTAAGCGCTACATACGGGAGTACGACGTACCTCAGGTCTTGGTGGATAATGTACTGTCCACAGCTGCACGTCTCAAGATAGAACCCAAGGATAGCCTCGAACTCGAGCAGAGCCTGCCCGATCTTCGCTTCCTTCTCAAGTCTCTCATCGCCTACGACGTGTGGGATCGCAATGAGTATTTCCAACTCATCAACTCTCGTTCCGATATAGTCAAGGCGGCCCTCCGTCGTTGGGGTATCAAGGAGGATTAGGATTTTACATTATTTAGCGCGTACATACATGTGCGTGCACGCGTGCGTACGTATGTACGTATGTGTGCACGCACGTTTATATATTAATGAGTTCTTTCGATCTAGACTCTGACCTAAACCTTGCCCCATGCCTCAGTTTCTTTCACAAAGGCAAACCATTAACCTTAAACCCTGAACCCTTAACCCAAAAATCCTCCCTCCTCTCCTATCGTAGTGCTTGGACCATGCCCTGGTAGTACGCGGGTGTCGTCGGGGAGTTTCATTAGTCGTTCCAGTGAGTCGAAGAGCTGGCGATAGTTTCCGCCAGGTAGGTCGGTTCTACCATAACTGTGCCGAAATAGAGTGTCACCGCTCAGTAGTATTCCCTCCTCGGCACAGTAGTAGCACGCACCACCAGGCGTGTGTCCCGGAGTAGCCAGTACGCAGAATTTGTATCTCCCCAGTATCAGTTCGTCACCATCTCGTAGTAACTCCCCCGCCGAGGGCACTTCAAAGTCAAACCCCTCTCGGATGAGCATACGCATCTGCTTTGGAGCCTTTTCGTAGGTCTCTAGCTCCTCCTGAAGTAGGGTAGGAGCTACTCCGTAGCGCTCCCAGATGGCTTTTGCACCGAAAATATGATCAAAATGACCGTGCGTGAGGAGGTGTCGGGTGGGTTTTAAGCCCTTCTTTGTCATAAAATCAGTAATAATTTGCACCTCCTGGGGGTAAAAAGCACCACAATCTACCACCCAACAGTCGTTTTTTGCTTCATTGTCCCATAAAATGTAGCAATTTTCCTCAATAAAGTTGCACTGAAATATCTTTATCTGTAACATGGTTATAATGTATTTTGTAAACAAGACTCGGCAAAATTAGGTAATTTTTACGATAAAATGCCCTATTTTATAGAAAAACTTGCAAAATAGTTTGGCTAGTATCAAAAAAGTCCGTACTTTTGCACTCGCAAACAAGGGAACACCCCTCCAAACAAGCAGGGGTCGCAAACTTGTGCGCAGTTTGATCTTTGAAGAAATTACATAAACGAACAAGTAGTACAAGAAATCAATCAATGGGTAATTGATTACCTTTTCAATTTCTTGATAGATTACGGATCCTAAGACAGAATAACAAACAAACATTATATTTACAATGAAGAGTTTGATCCTGGCTCAGGATGAACGCTAGCTA
>JAKSLU010000066.1 GCA_024400995.1 Bacteroidaceae bacterium | reverse complement strand
CCGATAAACATCTTTTAGACCTTGCTTACCACTATCTTGGTGCGGGAGCGGGGAGTGTAGGTGTAGGTGATGGCATAGCCTTTCGTGATTTTTAGGGAATGCTATACCCAAAAAAAGCAGCTTACCGAGGTAAACTGCTTTGTTTGTGGTGCCACCAGGAATCGAACCGGGGACACAAGGATTTTCAGTCCTTTGCTCTACCAACTGAGCTATGGCACCTACTTTTTAGGCTGCTCGTGAGGGTTACCCGCTCATTTGCGAGTGCAAAAGTACGACTTTCTTACGAGATGACCAAATGTTTTGCGCACTTTTTTGCATTTTTGCGTAAAATAAGTCCATTTTTGCCATCCGTTAGGCCTTTTTTGACTACTGCTGAAGTTTCAGGATGCGTTCACGACACTGTTCCATGAGCCAGGTGGGAGTGCTCGTCGCACCACAGATTCCGACACTTTCAGCCCCCTCCAGCCATGCGGAATCGATGGTGCTGGGGTCGTCCACCATATAGCTCCGCGGATTCTCCTGCAGGCAGGCCTCAAAGAGAACCCTGCCGTTGCTGGACTTCAGCCCACAGACAAAGATGACCACATCGTGCTGACTGGCAAAGGTACGAATGCCCGGCAGACGGTTGGCCACCTGGCGGCAGATGGTGTCGAAGGACTCAAAGCGGGCGGGAGCCTGTATGTGCTGCTGGATGTAGTCCACGAGCTGGCGGAATCCCTCCAGGGGTTTGGTTGTCTGAGAGAAGAGGTAGGTGTCGCGGGAGTAGTCGAGGGTAGAGGCTTCGCTGATGTCGGCTATGACGTGGGCCTTGCCTTCCGTCTGTCCCACCAGACCGAGCACCTCGGCGTGGCCGGGCTTGCCGTAGATGACGATCTGGGCCTCGGGGTGCGTCTCATAGGTGGTGCGGATGCGGCGCTGCAACTGGAGCACCACGGGGCAGGTGGCATCGATGAGGTGCATGCCCTGTTGCTCGGCACGCTGATAGGTAGAGGGCGGCTCACCATGAGCGCGAAAGAGCACGCGGGCATCGCGCAGCGTGGAGAAGGCGTCGTGGTCAATCGTCTCCAGGCCCATCTCGCGCAGACGCTCACACTCGCGGCCGTTGTGCACGATGTCGCCCAGGCAGTAGAGCTGACCATGGCCAGCCAGTTCCTCCTCCGCCTTGCGTATAGCGGTGGTTACGCCAAAGCAGAAACCCGATCCTGCGTCAATTTCAATAACCATGCGTTCTGTTCTTCGCGGGTGAGACTACTGTTGTCGAGGAGCACGGCATCGTCGGCCTGGCGTAAGGGGGCTACCTCGCGGTGGGAGTCAATGTAGTCACGCTCCTGCACGTTGCGCAGGATGTCATCGTATGCTACCTCTTGGCCCTTGGCCTTGAGTTCGTCATACCGACGCTGGGCACGCATCTCAGCGCTGGCTGTAACAAAAATCTTGAGCTCGGCATGGGGGAAAACAACCGTGCCTATGTCGCGACCATCCATCACGATGCCTTTCTGCTCACCCATTCTTTGCTGCTGGAGTGTGAGGAAGGCACGGACGTAGGGTAGGGCAGCGATGGGGCTGACATGGTTGCTCACCTCGATGCCTCGGATGTGACTCTCCACGTTCTCGCCGTTGAGGCAGACCTCGGGGAGAGCAGTCTCTGGGTTGAGGACAAAGCTGACGGCGATGCGCTCCTCCCTGATGTCGCTCTCCAGCATGGGGCTGATGCTGCCATCTGCAAGGAAGTAGTCGTGGCGCAGGGCCCATAGGGTAACGGCGCGATACATGGCACCCGTATCTACGTAGATATAGCCCAGTTGGCGGGCCAACTGCTTGGCCATCGTGCTCTTTCCACAGGATGAGTGGCCGTCGATGGCAATGATGATCTTCTTCATGGTTTAAAACGAATATGATGCGTTGAACATCAGACTGCTAAAGGCGCGATGGTAGCGGGCGTAGCTCACGCCAAAGGAAAATGTCTTGACGTGCAGGCCACCGCCTACTGTGATGCCCGCCAGTGCGCTGCTGCCAGAGGCTTTGAGCTCATAGGCACGGCGGAAGTTGTAACCCAGGCTCAACCAGAACAGGTCGTTGCTGGAGGTGTAGTCCAGGCCTACCACAAAGTGGTTAATGAGGTTGGTTGTCCAGCCGATGCTGCGCTCGGGAGTGTCTGTACAGTACTGGGAGGACCTCCAGCGAGTGAGGTTCACGGCTGTAAGGTTGAGGCGCAGGGGAGTGTTACCCAGAGCTGTGCTCATACCCATCTGTAGGGAGAAGGGCATACGCTCAGGAAGATCATTATAGTGCATTATCTGTGCGCCCACGTTGCGGGCCACGGCACCGAAGCTGAAGTCCTTGTCTGGATTGTAGTAGTTCAGGCCAACATCCACTGCTAGAGCCAGTGTGCTGAAGTCGGCAATGCTGGAGTAGGCCATCTTGAGGTTGGCACCGCCGCTCCATCGGTCGCTAAGCAGATAGCTGTAGCCTGCACCGATGACGATGTCCTTGGGTGAGAAGGTGCCAATCACGCTACCATCGCTCGCAGTCTCGTCCATAGAGCCAAAACCCAGATAGCGGGCAAAGACACCACCAGTGTGTCGCTCGCCAAAAGCGCGGACATACTCCGCTCCCATCTGCTTGGTACCTGCTGCGTACGTCATGAAGTCCAGCGCCAGCGTGTTGTGGCTGACGTTGGCGAGCAGGGCTGGGTTGTGGAGCATAAGGGCTGGGTCGTCGGCGATGGTACTCACGTTCTCTCCGCCCATGGCCGTGGCATGCACCGACGTGGGGAGTGTCAGTACGTTGGTCGTGGCTGTACTCATCTGGCTCCGTGAGGGGAGGCAAATGATAAGGCATAGGAGGAGAAAAATGTACTTTTTCGTCATTAAATGGAAATTTGCTGCAAATTTACTACTTTTTTTCGGAAAATAGCCGTATTTTTGCAGTCTAATTGCATTTTTTCTATCGTGAAGGATAAGGTCATCTACAGTCAAGAGTGGTGCGATATGCTCTTTGCCGATCGCAACCGAGCCTATGGGGCGTACGTTCTGCGCCGCGACATAGGCCGGCGCTACGCTCTGGTACTGAAGATTTTCCTGTGTATCTTTGCTGCTCTCATACTACTGCTTGCAGCTGTAGCCTACTACATGTGCGGACAGGTGCAGGAGGCCATAGCCGAGCTCAACGAACTGACCCAGATGGAGCGACTCAAGCCTCTGGAGGGTCATGAGTTCAAGCAGGTGGCGCAGGGGCGTAGGGTAGTGGGCCGACAGCAGACGGGTACGCAGACCTCCACACCCGAGATTGTCGATGGCGTAGCCCTGCCCCTCGACTTTGGTGTAGAGGGTCTGGAGGAGATCAAACTGGAGAATGATGATCTCCTCCTGCGTGATGCTGACTCCCTCCATTCCCGCCTGGGTGCTGATATGCCCGATGAGGGCTTGTCGCTCACCCCGACTGAGGTCGTAGAGGAGATGCCTAAGTTTCCTGGCGGCATAGGAGCACTCATGAAGTGGCTGGACACTCATATTATATACACGCCTGCAAGCGTGCGCGCGAAGGTGGAGGGCGATATGGAACTTGCCTTTGTCGTTGACCGCGATGGTACGGTGCGCGATCCGCATGTGACCAAGTCGCTCAACCCCTCCCTCGACAAGAATGCCCTCATGGCCCTGCGACAGATGCCACGCTGGGAGCCCGCCCGCTCCAGGGGCAAGGTGACGCAGGTGCAGATCAAGCTGCCCATACACTTCCAACTCAAGTAAGGGAGCTGCCCAACATCGTCTAAAAACATCACAACTATGATACAGAAGATCGAAGCCGCCCTGCGGCAAATCGCTTACCCTCAACAGCCCGAGGGGCTCTATGAGCCCATTGCCTATACGCTCAGTATGGGAGGCAAGCGTCTGCGCCCTGTGCTCACGCTGATGGGCTACGGCCTCTACCGTGAGGATGTGGAAAAGGCTCTGCCCGCTGCCATAGCGCTGGAGACCTACCACAATCACACGCTCCTGCACGATGACCTGATGGACAATGCCGATGTGCGCCGCGGTATGCCTACGGTACACAAGAAATGGGATGCCAATACCGCCGTGCTCTCTGGCGACACCATGCTCATAATGGCCTGTCAGCGTATGATGGAGACGGACACCCCACAGTTGGCGGAACTGATGCGCCTCTTCCTGCGCACGCAGCAGGAGATATGCGAGGGTCAGCAGTATGACGTCAACTTTGAGACCCGCACCGACGTGACCGTGGAGGAGTACATAGAGATGATTCGTCTCAAGACCAGTGTGCTCCTGGCCTGCGCCCTGCGCTGCGGAGCCCTCGTGGCCGATGCACCCGAGGCCGATCAGCAGTTGCTCTACCAGTTTGGTGAGCGTGTGGGTTTGGCTTTTCAGCTCCAGGATGACTACCTTGACTGCTATGGCGATCCCGCAGTGTTTGGCAAGGCTATAGGCGGTGATATTCGTTGCGGCAAGAAGACCTTCATGCTCATCAGTGCCGTCAACAGTGCCAGCGAGGCAGACTGCGAGACGTTGCTCACGAGTCGCGCCCCCGCCACCGTGCTCGCCCTCTACGACAAGTATGGCATCCCCCAGCTTGCACGCCAGAAGATGGAGGCCTACTACACCGAGGCTCGTCAGCTCTGGGAGCAACTTGCCGTTCCTGCTGACCGCAAACAGGCCCTTTGGGATTACGCTCAGTCCATGCTCAATCGCCAGAAATGAACTATATCGATACACACACTCATCTCTATACCGAGGAGTACGACGCCGACCGCCATGAGGTGGTGGAACGTGCCCGCCAGGCTGGAGCAGTCGCTCTGCTGCTCCCCAATATTGATGGTCAGAGCATAGCCCCCATGCACCAGATGTGTGAGCAGTATCCCGACCTGTGCCGCCCCATGATGGGCCTGCATCCCACGGAACTCCCCGAGGGCGGTGCTGCGCCCCTGCTCGACGAAATGGAGCAACTGCTGCAGGACAACCCAGGTCGCTATGTGGCTGTGGGAGAGGTGGGACTGGACTTTTACTGGGATCGCAGCCGTGCCGATGAGCAGCTCTCTGCCTTTGAGCGACAGATAGGCTGGGCTGAACGCTACGACCTGCCTCTGATGATACACTCCCGCTCCGCCCACCGTGAACTGGTCAACGCCCTCCTGCCTCATGCAGAGCGCATCAAGAGTGGTGTGTTCCACTGCTTCAGTGGCAGCGCAGAGGAGGCAACGGAACTGCTCAAGCGCTTTCCGCAGTTTATGCTCGGTATTGGCGGCGTACTGACCTTCAAGAAGTGCAAGCTCCCCGACACCCTCCGCGAGTGCGTGCCCCTCAGTCGTATCGTACTGGAGACCGATGCGCCCTATTTGGCTCCTACACCCCATCGCGGTACACGCAACGAATCCGCCTACATCCCCCTCGTTATTGAGTGTCTGGCCGGCATCTACGGCTGCACGCCCGAGGAGGTGGCGCAAACAACTACCCACAATGCTCAGACAACCTTCTCTCTTTGATTTCCCTATAGACTTCATTAGCTTTGGTTCAGGCTCCAGTGGCAACTGCTACTACCTGCGCCAGGGTGACTATGGCCTGCTCATCGACCTACGCGCAGGCATACGGCGCT
>JAKSLU010000065.1 GCA_024400995.1 Bacteroidaceae bacterium | reverse complement strand
GAGCTAAGGAGCCAATCTATAGGGGTGTTCCCTTATTTGCGATTGCAAAAGTACTGCTTTTTTGCGAGATGGCCAAATGTTTTAGAGAGATTTTTTACGTAAAATCCCCTCAGAGGTGATTTCGAAGGTCTCCGTATGCCATTCTGTAAAGGCTACTTCGCAATTCAATGGGTAGTAGTCCATAACATTATTGCACGGCGATAGCTCTACGATTTGGCGTGAGAGCACGCGTCCGTTGGGCAGCTGAAGATGTAGGCAGGCTATCTTTTTGTTCATGATGGAGACTGTCTTCGGGATAGTGGATACTGTCATTCGCCATCTCAGGTCCTGTAGTTGTGGCTTGCGGGCGAATACGCAGCATATATATATGTGATAGGGAGAGGAGCTTGGGCTTTTCGCTCCATGTGGTGTTCTGTAGTAGCGAGATGTGGAGTCTTTGGGGTGTGCGTATAGTACTTACGGGGATGGCTATAGTTTGTTCGCCGTACCCTCCAATGCTGCGCGTAATGATGGATGTGCTGTCGGCGTACTCCACACGGATGGAGGCCTGCATGTTGCGCTCTCCCTCTGGGTAGATAGAGGATGATGTCAGATGCCACTCTACGCGGTCGCCAGAGCGCAAAAGCGTATCAGCCTCAATGGTAAACGATGCCCTGTTGTCACCATTGCCCAACAGCAAGAGGTGATCGCTTGCCGTCCATAGATTTATGGTGTCGCCATTCTCTGTGAAAGTAGGCGCAGTAGTTGCCCCACCGAAGTTCATATTCTCAAGACGAGTGGCTAGCTTGTCATATATGCGATAGAGCTGGTCTGCATTGGTGGTGTAATAAAGCAGATTATCTTCCATCTCCTCATCTGTGAGCCCATACTTCGTGAGTATGGATTCACGATAGACTTGCTCATATATCCTTGCAGAATCTGATGGCAACTGTTGAACAAGAGCTTGGGCCATGTGAAGATCGTAGAGCAAGTTCTCCATCTCCTTTTCGCCCAAATGTGAAGGTTCCTTGCTGCACGAGGCAGTAAGAAGGAGTATCGCCCAGACGCAAATACTGCAGAGCGAATAGAAGGGTAGGGGAGTCTTAGGCATCGTTGCGCGTAAGGAAGCGAGAATAGAAGAGCAGCAATGCTATGGCACCACAGGAGATGCTGGCATCAGCAAAGTTGAAGACAGCGCCAAAGAAGGTGCGGCCTGCCAACACGGGAACCCACGAGGGCCAGTCAAAGAGGGGGAAGTAGAACATGTCCACCACACGACCATTGAACCATTCCGTGCCGTAGAATACATTATCTATTATATTGCCGAGCGCGCCCGCGATAATCATGGCTATGCACACAATAAAACCTATGGGGTGCTGACGCTTGATGCAAGTAGTCAGATACCAGCCGAAAGCGCCGATGGCTACGATGCGCAGAAGAGCGAGAATCCATGTACCGAAGAACGACATGCCGAAAGCCATGCCCTGGTTCTCTGTGTAGAACAGATGGAACCAGGACGTGACTTCTATGCGTTCGTAGAGCATCATGTTGGCCATGACAGCCTGCTTGATAAAGAAATCTACAAGCACGACTCCCAGTATGATGCTTAAAGCGAGGTATGTGCGGAGTTTCATTAGGCCTTAACGATTTGGGGGCCATCAATACCCTCGGCAAAGTCGAGGTTTACGGCCAGCACCTGAGTGGTGATATAGTCGCGGAAGGCCTCGGCTGCCTCGCGAGAGGCGGCAGGCAGGGTGAGATTGATGCGATCGGTGATTTCCAGACCGCTGCTCTTGCGGAGCGTCTGGATGGAGCGGACGATGTCGCGGGCGTCACCCTCAAGCTTGAGTTCGGGAGTGATGGTGATGTCGAGTGCCACGGTCAGCGTACCCTCAGAGGCTACGCTCCAGCCGGGCATATCCTCGGCCAGGAAGTCCACATCCTCACGGGTGAGCTCGTAAGCTGTGCCTTCTACCTCAATAGGCAGCACTCCGCCTTCGAGCTGGGCAATCTGTTCTTGAGAGAGATCCTCTACCACAGCAGCGGCGGCCTTCATCTGTTTGCCAAACTTCTTGCCCATCACGCGGAAGTTGGGCTTGACCTTCTTCTCTATCATCTGGCCTTCTACGAAGGTGACACCCTTGAGGTTTACCTCCTCCAAGATGATGCGCTGGAGATATTCCAGCCCTTCCTTCATGCTGGCATCGGTCACGGGGATAGCAATCTGCTGCAGGGGTTGGCGCACGCCAATCTTCTCCTTCTTGCGGAGAGAGAGGGCCATGGAGCACACCTTCTGAGTGCGGCCCATCCACTCCTCCAGCTGTGTATCTACGAGGGAGAGGTCTGCGGCGGGGAACTTATCCAGATGCACGCTATCAACCTTGCCACCGAGGTCTTTGTAGAGACGGTCGGCAAAGTAGGGTGCGATGGGTGCCATCAACTGTGCCACGGTGAGCAGACACTCGTGGAGCGTCTGATAGCAAGCGAGCTTGTCCTGACTGAGACCCTCGCCCCAGAGACGCTTCTTAGCCAGACGCACATACCAGTTGGAGAGGTTGTCAATGACAAAAGTCTGGATAGCGCGACCAGCACGGGTGGGCTCGTAGTCCTCATAAGCAGAGCGCACCTCCTCGGTGAGCGTGTTGAGAGCAGAGATAATCCAGCGGTCGAGCACATCGCGCTCCTGCATGGGCACCTGAGGCTGGGAGTTATCCCAACCATCCACATTGGCGTACATGGCTAGCAAGCCGTAGGTCTGATGGAGTTTGCCGAAGAAGGAACCTGACACCTCCTTCACACCATCGGGGTCGAAGGAGAGGTTGTCCCAGGGTGCGGAGTTGGTAATCATGTACCAGCGCAGGGGGTCAGAGCCATACTGCTCGATAGCACCGAAGGGATCCACGGCGTTACCCAGACGCTTGGACATCTTCTGGCCGTTCTTGTCGAGCACAAGGCCATTGGATATAACAGCCTTGAAGGCCACGCTGTCGAATACCATCGTGGCGATAGCATGGAGCGTGTAGAACCAACCGCGGGTCTGATCCACACCCTCGGCGATAAAGTTGGCGGGATAGCAAGTGCGGCTGTCCAGCGCCTCCTTGTTCTCAAAGGGATAGTGAATCTGGGCGTAAGGCATAGCGCCAGAGTCGAACCATACGTCGATAAGGTCGAGTTCGCGGCGCAGGGGCTGACCGCTCTCGCCCACCAGGATGATGTCATCCACATAAGGACGGTGGAGGTCAATCTTGTGGTAGTTCTCCGTACTGTAGTCGCCAGGCACAAAGCCCTTGTCCTTGAAGGGGTTTGACTTCATGAGGCCAGCGGCCACGGACTTCTCGATCTCGTCCCAGAGTTGTTGGATAGAACCGATGCAGATCTCCTCCTTCGTGTCGCGGTTGCGCCAGATGGGGAGCGGAGTGCCCCAGTAGCGAGAGCGGGAGAGGTTCCAGTCGTTGAGGTTCTCCAGCCACTTGCCAAAGCGGCCTGTGCCTGTAGAGGCGGGCTTCCAGAGGATGGTATCGTTGAGCTCCATCATGCGCTCCTTGACGGCAGCGCTGCGGATAAACCAAGAGTCGAGGGGATAGTAGAGCACGGGCTTGTCGGTACGCCAGCAGTGGGGGTAGTTGTGCACATGCTTTTCAATCTTGAAGGCAGAGCCCTCCTCCTTCATCTCCAGACAGAGGATGACATTGAGGTCCATATCCTTGGCGGCAGCCTTCTCGTCGTACTTACCGCCCTCGTTGTACTTGGGATCGTAGGCGTTCTTAACATAGCCGCCGGCATGCTTCCAGTAGCTCTCGTTCACGCAGAGGGTGCGGAAGCTGTCGTCCATATCCTCAGCTACGAAGTACTTGCCGGTGAAGTCCACCATAGGACGGGTGTCGCCGGCCTTGTCAATAACAAAGAGCGAGGGAATGCCAGCGTCCTTGGCCACCTTGGCATCGTCGGCACCGAAGGTAGGAGCGATGTGTACGATACCCGTACCATCCTCAGTGGTCACATAGTCGCCGGGGATAACGCGGAAGGCTTCGGCGCTCTTCTCAACTACCTTGCCTTCTACGAGTTCGCAGGGCTTGACCCAGGGCATCAGCTGCTCGTAGTGAAGACCAACGAGGTCGGTGCCTTTGCCACGCCAAAGGATTTCCAGTTCCTGACCTTCCTCGGCCTGGAAGTAGGCAGAGAGGCGGCTCCCGGCGAGGATGTAGATGGCCTCTTCGCCGGTATAGGGATTCTGGCTCTTCACGGCCACATAGTCAATCTTGGGACCTACACAGAGGGCTGTGTTTGAAGGCAGAGTCCAGGGGGTGGTTGTCCAGGCGAGGATGTAGGTCTTGAGACCTGCGGCTGATGCGGCAGGCACAGGGGACGCGTCCTTCAGGAGGAACTGTGCGGTGACGGTCGTGTCCTTCACGTCGCGGTAGCAGCCGGGCTGGTTGAGCTCGTGGCTGGAGAGGCCGGTGCCAGCAGCGGGAGAATAGGGCTGGATGGTATAGCCCTTGTAGAGCAGACCCTTGTTGTAGAGTTGCTGGAGGAGCCACCAGAGGGACTCGATGTAGGAGTTCTCGTAGGTCACGTAGGGGTGCTCCATATCGACCCAGTAGCCCATCTTGTGGGAGAGGTCGGTCCACTCCTGGGTGTACATCATCACGTTCTGGCGGCACTTGAGGTTGTAGTCGTCCACGCTGACCTTCGTGCCGATATCCTCCTTGGTGATGCCGAGCTCCTTCTCCACGCCGAGTTCCACGGGCAAACCGTGAGTGTCCCAGCCAGCCTTACGCTTGACTTGGAAACCCTGCATGGTCTTGTAGCGGCAGAACACGTCCTTGATGGTGCGTGCCATAACATGGTGAATACCAGGGTGGCCATTGGCCGAGGGAGGACCCTCAAAGAATACGAAGGAGGGACAGCCCTCACGTTCGTCTATTGAGCGATGAAAGAGGTCGAGTTCGTCCCAGTGGGCGAGTACCTCCTTATTAACGTCGGAGAGGTTGAGCGCCTGGCGCTCGGTGAATTTCTTTGCCATAGATATGGGAATATTACATTTTGGGCGCGAATTTACAAAAAAAAACGCAGACGTGCCACCTACTATGTGCAAAATCTGCAAAACTTAGATATTTCGCACGCGCGAAAAGGCAACCAAAGTTGGGAAAAACTAGGATTACCCAACCATTCCACTCTTTTACCCAACTTTTAGCGCAAACGCTGATTACTAATTTTTAATCTTAGCTTTTTTGCTAAAATTGAAACGTTTGCGACGTTTTGCACTGCAACATATTCCTGCCACAAGGAGCATCAGGTCATCCCATCTGATTTGATGGAAGCGCACATGGTCCGACTTGCCGAATATAGTATGGCTGATACGCCCCTGTTCCATACGTTTATAGAATATTACATACCCGCCGCGCTCCCAATGAAGGAGTTTCATGCGTGTGCGCGCATTGTTCATAAGCACATACACGCAGCCGTCCGTCGGACTCATTGAAGAACTGCGAACAATACGACTCAAAGGGTCAATACCCTTCCTAAGATCCACTGCACTACCGCAGACCATAAACATATTGTTTTCACTTAGATTGAACATGATATAACGATTTATGAGTGCAAAGGCACAAAGACCTCTGCACTCCTACAATACGGCAGAAATGGGATGGTTACGCTGGTTCTTCAGAAAGACGTGGAATAGATGATTTCCCTCCTGCGCTTGTAGAAAGAGTCGGTGATTGGGTGTCAGTCCTCCTCCATAAGGACTGCAGTCCTGACTTCGTCAATGCGTCACCCAAATTAAGATTCGCAGTCAGACAGGTCGAA
>JAKSLU010000064.1 GCA_024400995.1 Bacteroidaceae bacterium | reverse complement strand
CTTGCAGCGTGGTGTAGAAATGCAGGAGGCGTTTCTTGTCGAGCGGACGAGAGAAACGCATATTGAACGATGCCTCCCAATTGCCGTCCACGTTCTGTGGCTGGTGGGTGTACACACCCGTTATATTATTATAGGTATAGCCCATAGCTACGGCTTTCTGGGTGCGCGAATAGCTGGCAATGACGTTGAACTCGCAATCACGGGAGTCACGCGTATAGAGCCAATCGGCCGACGCATGGTGTGTGGTGGATGGGCGTAGCGATGCGTTACCGAGGCTGACAGAGAGCGGGTCGTAGGCATCGCGGATGCCCAGTAGCATGCTGGCCTCAGGCGCACTGTTCTGCAGGTTGTAATGGAGCCTAATGATGTGCATGCGATCCATCACGCCTTCACTCTCGGTCAAGATGGAGCGTTGCCAATATACGCTGGGAGAGAAGAACGTGTAGGTTTGGTCGGCCTTGGCTGTAGAGCGCGTGTCGTCGTAGCGATTGTGAAGAAAGTCCACCCAAGGAGTGATGTTGAATTTGCCAAACTTATTGGTAGCACTGCCTATACCAAGGTCGGGGGCCAACATGTTACTTACATTGAGGCCTCTGCTCTCATAGGAATCGGGAGCAGAGAGGGTCGAAGCTTGCCAGTTGGCCATTGAGGGAAGTGTGCCAAGAGGAAGAGTGGCACTCTCGGCAAGGGTGTGAAGGTTGTAGAGTTGACGGTCGCCCGACTTGCGTTTTATGTCTGCACTATAGCTGATGCCTAGCGACAACCAACCCGCAGTGGCTTCGCTCAACATATTGTTGAATCTGTAGTTGAAATCCGATGCAAAATGGAAGTTGCCGTATGGCGTCCTGGTGTAGCGGTTTCGGAAGTCGTTATCGCTGCTACTATCAGCATTATAGCGCAAATCGTAGAGTTCATACTGCTCGCTGCTCTGCCCATTGTATTCGTAGCCGAGCCGTAGTTCTCCGTTGTTACCGAGTAAGGGGTCGCGGAAGCTCAGTATGGCAGATGTCGTTTGTTCCCAGGAACGACGGTGGAGGAGAGTCGATTGTGCGAGGCGGTTAGTCAGCAATCGTGCCAGACGAGGACTTGAGGGTCCCACAAAGATACTATCGAGCGAAGCACCGCGATAGGCATCTTTGGGATCAGCAGAGAACTGTGCTGAAAGCGAGTGGCTGTTGTTGTCCTCGTTCGTATATGAGCCATTGGCATGAAGCTCCAACTCCGCATCCTTGCCCTCCCAGTGCAATGCATTGCTGGCGCTGAGATGAGTGGAGGACTGACTGGAGAGCGAGGTGCTGCGGCGGAACACGTCAGACGTGTTGAGGAATGTCGTCGAGGAAGTCTGGCGCTCCTCCTCATTCGTCTGGTGCTTAGCTTGAAAGTCAAGGCTGTACCATACCTTCTTGTTCTTTGAGTCGATGGAGTATAGCAGGCCGCCACACGTCGTCCTTTGACGGCCTTGGTTAGATGCCCCACCATGCCAGCCGCCATCCTGATCGGCACTGCTTGCATCGTTGACGTTGTTAAAATTGCCAAACAGCCCCAGGCGTGAGCGATTGCCGTAGTGGAGGGCGAAGAGGCGGGCGAGGTATTTCACGTCGTTCCAGGGCTTGCGCTCTAGCGGCAGGCCGCCCGCCAGAGTATAGTTTGTAATCCACCCGTGGCTGTACTCCTTCTTCAGCACCACATCAAGCGTGTTGGGGTCCTCATGCTCATCCTTGCGATATTTGGCAAAACGTTCGCTGGCATTAGCCTTGTGAAACACCTTCACCTCCTTCACCGTGTAGGCCGGCAGGTTCTGCAGAGCAATCGCCGGGTCACCGCTGAAGAAGTCCTTGCCATTGACGAGGAGCGAACTGAGACGGTTACCATTGTAGAATATCTGCCCGCCGCTCTTAATCTCGAGGCCAGGCATACGGCTGATGAGTTCGTCGAGCATCGAACCCTGAGAGAGTTCAAAGTAGTCGGCGTTGAATACCACCGTGTCGCCCCTGTGCACCATCATCACCTTTGTAGCTTGCACTACAGCTTCGTCCAGAGCACGCTCACGGAAGCGTTGCAGCAGAATGTCCTTCGGCTTCCACTCACGCGTCTTGCGCCCATACTGACGAGCAGGAACCTTCACCTCCACCTTCTGCGTGGCATATCCTCGGCGCGAGAGGGTGAGAGCGTAAGTGCCCGAGGTGGGTACCATAAACCTGTAGCCAATGTAGGGCGGACAAGTGTAAATGTTCATACCGTACTTCTGGCGAGCATCTGCTACAAGGTCAAAGGTAATGAAGGGGCCAGCAGGTTCAGCAACACCCTCTTTGACTTCCACCTCAATCCGCACACTGTCGAGAGGCTCGCGGGTAAAAGCGTCAAACACCTGTCCTGACACAGTGATAGAGTCACTCGTCGCAGCCCTCGCACTCGACAGCGCAAAGAAGCAAAAGAGGAATATGAAGATATAACGGAGTAAATGTTTCATAGCATTTTCGCCTGTACTTACAAACGAAACGCGGCGACTCACTTTTTATTGTGCCTTTCCACAATAAATCCCTACCCCAGGATCTGGCAATTCCTAGACCCGGGTCCCGCTCATCCTAGACCCGGGTCTAGGAATTTCTAAACCCGGGTCTAGGTTTTCCTCTTATAGGGGTTACGAAAAATTCAAAATAGGGGGTTCATCACCTACACCTACACAAACAGGGTTGTCATTTTCTGCGTCATCTGCGACATCGCGACACACTCATGCACGTAATCTACCCCCAAAAGGGAATAGCGATGTCGCAGATGACGCAGAAAATGACAACTCGTTTTAGTTTATGCATATTTATTATCACTACGGAAAACTGTCCTGATAGCAGTTATCGGGAAAAGTCATGACAGGGACGTGAGGGTGTGGCCTGTTCTGCGTAATTTTGTACCCGCAAATCAACCCCAATAAATATTGTACCTATGAAGATTATGATTATTGCCCTCGCTGCCATCGTGGCGGCATTGGCCATCTACAAAGTGGTGGAGACTCGCCACCGCATTCACCACTGTAAGAACTGCGAATATCGCGCTGATCAAGTTATTACCCATGATTAAGTGGCCTCACATTCACGCCCGCTCCTCCACGGACTTTTGCTCCCTCACGCTGCGAGTGGAAAACCCCTGGGCCATCGGTCGCCGCATCTGCGACGTGGAGAAATGTCTGGCAGGCGGCATGCGCGTGCTGAGCATAAGCAGCAAAGGGTGTCGCCCCATCGGAGCCACACCCCATGCCACGCTCTCGGCAGCTGACCATGTGCGCATCAGTGTGCTGCCTTCGCGCCTGGAATTTGTGATGAGCTACATCGGCCCCTGCGTGGTGTAGGCCTCCATCATCACATTGCTCTCGCACAGTATGCGCAGGAATGCGCGCGCTGCGCACTTCATATAGGAGTCTTCGCGAATGGTGAAGGCTCCTTGCATATGGCAGTTCTCCTGATCGAGCGGCACAACAGCCAGCCCCTGCTCCCCCTTTACGGCGGCCTGCGCCAGGAGGGTGATGAGGCGCGAGCTGCGCACCATGGAGAGGAGCACGCCGAGGTCGTTGATCTCCAGCCGCACGTCAAATCGGTAGTCGAGGTCGCGCACCATATTGTCAAAAGTGGAACGCGCCTGCAGTCCCGGTGCTGGGAGTGCCAGGGCGTGTCGCTCCAGTTCGGACAGGCGGAGCGACTGTGCCTTGGCCAGCGGATGGGTGTGGCTCATGACGGCCACCAGACGGGTGTCAAACGTAATGCGTGCCTGCAGTCCCTCGGGCAGGCAGGTGGGCTTGAAGCTCAGCACCAGGTCAATCTCGCCCCGGCTGAGCATCTCCATCAGTTCCTCCACCGAGCGGCACACGATGTTGATGCGTACTCCAGGGTACTGGCGCATATACTCCTGCACAGTGGCACGAAGGAAGGGTGAGAAGGTGTAGGTGCTACCAATCGAGAGCGTGCCTTGGCGCAAGTCCTCCACATCCCGAATCCTGTTGAGACAGGCTTCGCTCTCCGCCAGCGTGCGCTGCACAGAGGGTAGCAGGGCCTCGCCAAAGTCGGTGAGGCGCACGCTGTGGGTGTCGCGCACAAAGAGGGGCGCATTTATCTCATTCTCAAACTGCCGTATCTGGCTTGACAGCGTGCTCTGGCTAATGCAGAGGGTACGTGCCGCCTCGCTGAAATTGCGAAGTTCTGCCAGGCGAGCAAAATAACGAAGGTGTCGGAGTTCCATGATTGTGAGTTTATGCGAGTGCAAAGTTACGATTTTCTCTGCATATGCGTTATCGCCTGCCCATATAAATTCAGATAATAGTTATTGTTGGTAACTATAACCTCAATCCTGATTTCTTCAGGTTGAGAGTTATTGCTGTAACAAGGTGGAGGACTAAAGAGCAGCAAGCAAATTCTATGAAGGTAAGCTATATCACCAACTTAGCCTTGGGTAAATTCGAATTCCGAAGTTTTTTTGTTACGAAGTACTTTTTCTGACTTAACTTTTGTAAATTTGCTGCGCTAAAAGGATGAAAGCCCCCTCCTCCGAAAAGCAAGGCAAATGACACCACAAGACTTTGAACAGATAGCCCCCGAAATGCGCCAACTGATGCTGGGCGTAGGACGCGACTTCTTCGGCAACGAGATGGATGCCGAAGATGTGGCGCAGGAGGGGCTCATAGCTCTGTGGCGCTACTGCCAGCGAATTGAGGCGGGGCATCCTGTTCGACCGCTCGCCATACGCATTGCCAAGCATTGCTGTATTGACCTCGTGAGGCGGCAGCGGGCAACCCTCGATATTGATGAGCAACCCGAAAGGGGCTTTGCTCCACCAGGCACCAGAGTCCATCCCTCGCCACAAGAGGAGATGGAAGCCCACGAACTCCAGCAGGCGCTGGACGATGCCGTTGGGCGACTCAACCCCAGCGAGCAGCGTCTCTTCAGGCTTCGCCAAATCGAGGGACTCACGCTCGATGAGATCAGCGAGCAGACGCATATCGCCAAGCCCTCCGTCAAGAGTATGATAACCGCCGCCCGCCGCAAAATATTCGAGGCAATGAAAGAACACGTCCACAAGGACTAACGCCTCATAAACTTAAGAACTCACAAACTCAAATGTCCCCTCAGGAAATAAATAATCTCATAGCACGCTATCTCGATGGCCAGACGACTCCCGCTGAGGAGCGCCAGTTGGCCCTGGAGGTGCAGCGTGAGGACGCACCGCCCGAGTGGCGGATCGTAGCCGAAATGCTGGGCGAACTGACTCGCGACGAAGCCCTCTACGACCGCATCATGGCAGAACGCGCTAGCCGTCCCGCAACGCGCCGCATGAACCGATGGTACTGGTCAGTTGCCGCCAGTGTGGCGCTGGTCATTGGCTTCTCCTATTATACTTATATTAGAACACCGCAGGACATGGCGCAAAGCAGGGAAGCGCACACAATAAAGCAGAATACCTTGCGCATGACTATTAAGCCGCCGTCAGCCGGGCTGCAAATATCGCGAGTTGAAGTGAAGCCACCACCTCCACGCACCACGCCAACTCCCTTGCCACAAGATACCATACTTCAACAAGCCCCCACCACTGACCCCGTACCCGAGCAGAATGTCTGTCCGGCCCTCACAGAGTTGCTACTCGCAGAAATCACGGAACGCACGCTGGCGGCGGAAAGCTACGAAGAACAACTCTACCAGGATCTCCTCAACGAGATTCTACTCAATACGAACGAATTAGCAAACCAACCTGAACTCATCCTATGAAACGCATCGCACTTACCCTCATCACCCTCCTCGCCGTCAGCCTCGGCAGCATGGCACAGGAGATGCTCATCACCCGCCTCAGCCAGCTTTCCAGCCCCTTCACCGACAGCC
>JAKSLU010000063.1 GCA_024400995.1 Bacteroidaceae bacterium | reverse complement strand
TGCTCAGGCACGAGGTCAGGGATGATGTGCATCGTTTCGAGCAGATAGCGGGGCTGAGGCTGAATGATGGTCATGAGCACGGTGACACCACGATCCTGGAGCTCACGAATGGCGGTCTCCATGGCATAGATGCCGCTCTGGTCCATAAACTTGACACGCTTCATGCGCAGGATGACTATTTTGGCATCGGCGGGCACCTGGTGCATGACACGGTTGAAGCCGCTGATACTGCCAAAGAAAATGGGCTGATGGAATCGCTCAATATAAATCTTGTGCTTGATCTCCTCGGGGATGCCAACCTCATCCGCCCAGGGGCTCTCCTCGGCGGCGAGATCCATAGTGACATAGGAACCCTCGGCGAGGTCGCTCATGCGCTTCATGAACAGCACACAGGCCACTACCATACCGATACCTACGGCGGTGAGCAGATCGACAAAGACGGTGACACTGAACACTAGGAGCAGGACAAAGGCATCGGCGTAGGGAATCTTCTTGAGATCCTTGAAGCCACGGAAGTCAATGATACCCCAACCCACAGTGATCAGGATGCCTGCCAACACGGCGAGGGGCACATACTGTACGAGGGCACCCAGACCGAGCAGGATGGCGATGAGCAACACAGCATGGGTCATGCCTGAGAGCTGCGTGCGGCCACCGCTCTTGACGTTGACCACAGTACGCATGGTGGCACCTGCACCGGCCAGGCCGCAGAACATGCCGGCTATGGCGTTGCCAATACCCTGACCGATGAGTTCCTGGTTGGGGTTGTGGTGGGTCTTGGTGATGTCGTCGGCCACCACGCTGGTGAGCAGGGTGTCGATACTACCCAGGCCAGCGAGGGTGAGACCAGGAACCAGGGCTGCGGTGACGAGCATATACCAGTCCAGACCTGCTAGGTCGATACCGTCCTTCAGGAAGAAAGGCGTAGGCAGACCAGAGGGTATGGTGCCGATAACGCTGAACTGACCCACACTCTCAGGCAGGAAGAGGCTCACGACGGTCATCACGATGAGGGCCACGAGGGTGGCGGGCACCTTCTTGGTCACCTTGGGGAAGAGCTGAACGATGGCGATAGTGGCCACGCCGAGCACAAGGGCTATCCAGGAGAGACCATCGGCCACCTTGCCGGGGAAGTCGAGGATCATATCCACAACGAGTACGGGACTCTTCTGGCCAATGAGGGGATAGATCTGCTG
This sequence comes from Bacteroidaceae bacterium, assembly GCA_024400995.1. Taxonomy (GTDB): domain Bacteria; phylum Bacteroidota; class Bacteroidia; order Bacteroidales; family Bacteroidaceae; genus Alloprevotella. Next base: position 4,744 of record JAKSLU010000063.1, on the reverse strand, counting down.
CAGAATGATGATGACACCTATACCGCTCATAAAGCCGGAAAGCACGGGATAGGGAATGTAGCGCACGTACTTGCCGATACGGATGACGCCGAACAGTATCTGGAACAGACCACAGAAGATGCCGGCCAGGCTCATGGCGATGATAACACTGGCAAAGGCATGGCTGGAGTCCATACCTGCCGTGGTGGCAGCGGTCCAGGCACCACTGACGATACTGGCGGTGATGACGGTCATGGGGCCTGTGGGGCCACTGATCTGACTGTGGGTACCACCAAAGAGGCTGGCAAAGAAACCGAGCATGGCTGCACCAATGAGGCCGGCGAGGGCTCCCATCTGACTGGCAGCGGGATCATTCACACCGCCAAAGGCCTGAATACCAAAGGCCAAGGCGAGAGGCAAGGCCACAATACCTGCGGTGATACCACCCAGGATGTCGCCCTTGACATTACTAAAGAGACCTGAAGCCCCACCCTCCGAAGCTGGCTGCGCCACTTCGGTATCCCTCCCCGAAAGGGAGGGTTGAATACCGTTTACTTGATGGGAAGCCCCACCCTCCGAAGCTGGCTGCGCCACTTCGGTATCCCTCCCCGAAAGGGAGGGTTGAATACCGTTTACTTGTTTGTTTTCGGACATGGTTATTGTATTACTATATGTTTGCGGATTGTGTTTAGAACTTCTTCGGTATCATACATTACTTCGTCATTACCGAAGCGGATAACTCGAAATCCTAGGCGATTGAGCACCTGTGTTCGGAGTTCATCTTCCTGTATCTGGGATTCTGTCGAATGATAACCCCCATCTACTTCTATAATGAGTTTCTGAGCCAGACATGCGAAGTCGGCAATATAGTCTCCTATTATCACTTGCCGCCTGAAGGAGACACCGAGAGCCTTATATCGGATGGCATTCCACAACACCTGTTCCGCCTCCGTCATCTCTCTGCGATTGGCCTTGGCAAAGTCCTTCAGCAGCCCATAGCGATCTACTGATGCTCTTGCCCACCCGCGCTCGCGTACCTTCTCGTCCTTCATTATCCCATTCTTCTTATCTAACTATGTACCCACGTCGTACCCACGTCAAGTATCCCGCCCTCCCCCTCGGGGAGGGACACCGAAGTGCCGTAGGCAGCTTCGGAGGGTGGGGCTTCTGGTCGGCTTTCAGGTCGGTCTCCACTTACCTCGCTATCCAACTCTCGGGATTGAGTTTGGCGGTCTCCTTGCGGAGCTGGAACTGGAGGGTACAGTTGCCAGAGGCATCGCGGGCAATGGGGCCGATGATCTGCTTGGTGCTGACCTTCTGACCACGACGAACGGAGGAGGAGGAGAGGTTGCAATAGACACTCATGTAGGAACCATGGCGCACTATGACGTTGGTCATGCCACCATAGGAGAACACGGCAGTCACCTCGCCATCGAACACGGCACGCGCCTGTGCTCCTGCCTGACCTGTGTAGTTAGTACCGCTGTTGGGAATGCTTACGCCGGAGAGACCCTCCACGGCATTCTGACCATAGTGGCCTGTAATGCTGTAGGGGCCCGTGATGGGCACGGGGAGACGCCCCTGGTTGCCGGCAAAGGAGGCCGAGAGCTTGCGATCTGCCTCATCGGCAGCATGATAGCCTCCCTTGTTGTTACTATTACCATTGGCGTAGGGACCCTTGCCGCTGGACTTGCTAGAGCTCTTTCCAGAACTCTTTCCAGAACTCTTTCCGGAGGAGGCAGAGCCCTTGCGGTGGGCTTCCTCTTCGGCTCGACGGCGGGCCTCCTCGGCCTTGCGCTTGGCCTCCTGACGGCGGATTTCCTCCTGGATGAGGCGGTCTATCTGGGCATTGAGGTTGGCGTACTTCTTCTTGTTTGTGGCGATGGCACTTTGGAGCTGTTTGCTCTTCTTATTCAGACCATCTACAACCTTCTGGCGCTCCACCTGCTGGCCTTCGAGCACCTTCTGTTCCGCACGCCCCTGAGCTACGAGTTGTTCCTTGAGCGCCTTGGCCTGCACGACCTCAGCACGCTTGCGCTTGACGGCATCCTCCTTGGCCTTGAGGATGACACCCTGAGCACGCTGATACTTGGCATACTCCAGCATATAGCGCATACGGCGGTACATCTGGCGGAAGTTCTGGGCGGAGAAGATGAACATCAGCTTGTTCTGCATCATCTTGTTGCGATACATGTAGAGTGCACCCTTCTGGAACTTGGCCTTGCACTGGTCGAGTTCATACTGCAACTGAGCGAGTTCCCGCTCCAGCACAGCTATCTCGTTGCGCATGGTATCGACCTGCTGCTGTATGCCCTGGACGTACTTGCGCTTCTCGCCAATCTGGGAGTTGATCAGCATGAGGTTGGAAAGCTGGGCCTGCACGTCCTTCTTGGTGCTCTTGAGGAGCTTCTCAGACTCACTAATCTTGGACTGGAGGGCGGCCTGCTCCTTCTGGAGCTTCTGTATGCTGGCATTAGTCACCTGCTGGGCCGACGCTCCAAGCACAGCCATGAAGCTGACGGCCAGGAGCAGGAGATATCTATGTGCGGAGTGAATATGCATGGGAGTTAGAGATTGAGGAGTGCTTTGAACAGGGCGTTAGGGTCACGGCGCGTGAACTTGGTCTCATCGAGCTGGGTGCGTGCGGGCCACTTGCGGTCGTTGCCAAACTCTGAGAGGCGCATGTCAAAGCCCGCTGCCGTAGTACCGCTCTTGAAACGGACAACATGCGAGGCGGGTATCTTGTGGCGATTGATGCGGTCGTATGCCGTGTAGCGCCAACTTATCTGACCATCGTCACGTCCCTCCATATTCTCACCCCAAAAGAGTCCCTGCAACACCCCAAAGTCAATGCTGCGCTCACGCAGGGCATCAATATCACCATAGCGAGCACGAACGTACTGGCGGTTGACGCGGTCAACGAGCAGGACGGTGTCGGGGGTGAACTCCAGCGTGCCGATGTTCATGCCGAGAAAGGTGAGGTTGAGCTGCACCACATCGTCGCGAAGCATGCGGAGACGACCCGTGCAGGAGAGCTCGCTGTCGGTGAGGTCCATAGCCAGACGAGCGGTGACAGCCTCGGGGAGTTCGGTAGTGGGAGCGCCGGTGCTGACAGAAGAGTCCGAGGACTGCGCGGCCTGCCGACTGGCAGTACAAGAACTCAGGAGGAGCAAAAGGGTAAGTATGTAGGTGAGGGGCTTCATTTCTTATTTCTTATTTCTTAATTTCTCCTCTATCGCCTTGCGATGCGCAGTGACGTCCTCGTCCTCCTCTTGGAGCAGGCGCTGGGCGCGTTCTATGTACTCACGCGCCTCACGGTAGCAGCGCTGGCGGTAGAGTATCCAGGCGTAGGTGTCAAGAAAAGTAGCATTGTCGGGCTCAGCCTCCACGGTGAGTCGGCTCAGCTGGGCAGCACGGTCGAGGTCGCGTCCCAGTTCGGCGAGCTGGTAGGCATAGTTGTTGAGGACATAGAGGCGAGTAGAGTCGAGGCTGATGGCCAATTCGTAAGCCTCAAGGGCAGCCTCGATATTGCCCGTATTGGTATAGAGGTCACCTGCAAAGGAGTAGAGTTCCACACACATGTCCCGCTGACTAGCATCGAGCACGCTGATACGCTCTGTATCAATGCGGTTGAATCCACGCTGGCAGGCTTCGAGAGCCTCCTCCGTATGGTTCTGCTGTAGATGGGAGAGGGCTTCGTAGTAGTAGTAATGGAGAAAGTCGGGCTCATAGAGCTGACCCTCGCGGCAGAGCCGTCCGATGAGCAGGCCGTCCTGCGTCTCGATGGCGCTGATGAGGGAGTCGCGCAGAGCCCGCACCTTGTCGTAGTAGCGGGGCTGGCGCTGCAACTGCTCCCGCACGAAATCGGGAGTAGAGGGGTCGGGCATAGCCTTGACGAGGAGCGAGTCGTAGGTGTGCTCAGCCTGCTCACGCTCTCCCATGCACTGGTATATCTGATAGCGCTCCCATGCTGTCACAGCATCGGGACCTTCGAGAGTCTCCATGCGCTGCACGGCAGAGAGGGCCTTGGGATACTGGGCCTGTATCTCATAGAGTTGGATGAGGGTACCCATCTCGCCATACTTGGGACGGCGGCCTGCGCAGATGCGCTCGTATAGACGGGTGGCCTCTGCATAGTCGCCGCGATAGAGCAGATGCTGGGCCAGACGCTGGCGTATGTCGGTGTTGGTCGTATCAACAGCATAGGCACGGCGCAGCAGGGAGTCGCCCTCGGCCACTGTGAGGCTATCAATGAGGGCACTGGCGCTAAGTTTGAGGTTGGCCATGTCGTAGAGAGCCTCGGACATGTCGGGATTGAGGCGCAGGCACTCTACCAGTAGCTCATAGGCTGCATCGCGGTGGCCCGCTAGACGCTGGCGGACGGACTCGAGATATAAGGCCCCACCCTCCGAAGCTGGCTGCGCCACTTCGGTGTCCCTCCCCGAAAGGGAGGGCAGAATAGTCGAGGTGGGTCGCAAAGTGGGTTGGGGAGTAGATTGAGGAGTAGATCGGGGAGTAGATACATACCCTCTGCCGTTGACACTTAATACAGTAAGTGACAACACACATAAGAGGAGTATGTATAGTCTTCTATTCATCAATAAAGAAATTCTGTCCTTCTCGGGTATCCCACCCTCCCCTTTCGGGGAGGGATACCGAAGTGGCGTAGCCAGCTTCGGAGGGTGGGGCTTTAGTCTGCGTGCTTTTACTTCAGATTGGGCGCAAAGGGTATGCGGGCCTGGAGGTAGCTACCGCTCTGCAGTTG
>JAKSLU010000062.1 GCA_024400995.1 Bacteroidaceae bacterium | reverse complement strand
GTGGCGTAGCCAGCTTCGGAGGGTGGGGCTTTTTGGGGGGCTTTTACACCATCGGCAATGAGTGTCCGTTGATCTTGCGGTAAAGGTCAAGGGCATAGACATCGGTCATGCCGCTGATGTAGTCCAGGACGGCCATGATGCGGGTGGAGAGGTCGTCGGCACGCAGTTCATACTGGCTGCTGGCCTGCTGGAGGAGCAGCTGCGAGTAGGCCTTGTCGGGATTGGTGACGGCCTCGGTGACGAGTTCCAGGAGGGTGTAGATGATATGGTAGCCTGCGAGGTCGATGTCGGTGACTTCCTTGCAGTTGTAGATACGGCTGACGGCCACCTTCTGACACTGACGGTAGGCATCGGCCAGAGGCTGCGGCAGATGATCGATGAGGGAGCCCTCAAACTTGCCTGCCAGAATCTGGGTCTCGTTATCGACAAAGGTCTTGACACAGGCACGCTCCAGTGCCCCAATGACACAGCTGCGGTAATAGACCATCTGATCATTGCGGTCGGTACAATCGGGATAGGCATTGCGCATACGCTCCTGCACATCCTCGGGAAAGAAGGCTAGGAGCAACTGGCTGGCCTCATCGTAGGAGAGAAGGCGGAGCTTGAAGGCGTCCTCACTGTCCATAATCTCATAGCAGATATCGTCGGCTGCCTCCACAAGATAGACGAGCGGATGGCGGGCAAAGCGGATGCCATCGCCATCGCACTGCTGCTCGGCCAGCCCTAGTTCGTGGGCTATATGGAGATAGTCCTCACGCTCGGCAGTGAAGAAGCCAAACTTGCTCTTGCGGCCCGCGAGGGTGCTATTGAAGGGATACTTGACAATACTAGCCAATGTGCTATATGTCAACACAAACCCACCTCGACGACGGCCCGAAAACTGATGGGTGAGGAGGCGGAAGGTGTTGGCGTTGCCATCAAAGTTGATGATATCCTGCCAAACGGAGGGAGGGAGCATACCCTTGAGCGCATGGCCCTTGCCCTCACGAAAGTAGCTGCGGATGGCTCGCTCGCCACTGTGGCCAAAGGGAGGATTGCCCATATCGTGCGCCAAACAAGCGGCACTCACAATAGCCCCAATACTCTGAATGCCAGCCTCCTCGTCCAGTCCTGGATGCACGCAACAGAGGGCATTGGCCACGTCGTTGCCCAAGCTACGCCCCACACTGCTGACCTCGAGGGAGTGCGTGAGACGATTGTGCACGAACACGCTGCCGGGGAGCGGAAAGACCTGCGTCTTGTTCTGCATACGGCGAAAAGCTGAGGAGAAAATGAGACGATCGTACTCACGCTGAAACTCGGAGCGTAGCTCGACGGCACCGACCTCGGCTGTTGGGGCCATGCCCTCCTTGCCCAAGCGCTGTGACGATATGAGTTGGGTCCAATTCATGATGGCAATTGCTTGTTTCGCCTACAAATTTAGGCATTTTCGCTCATTTATCCTACTTTTTTGCACAAAAACCTGCCCCTCCACATAATTTTAAGGCAATTTTGGAGTTATCTATAATAAACACGTAGCAAAATAACAAGCCCTATGAAAGTAGAAATCATCAATAAGTCGCATCACGCGCTGCCCGAGTATGCCACCGAGCAGAGTGCAGGCATGGATCTACGCGCCAACCTCACCGAACCCATCACCCTCCAGTCCCTGGAGCGCCACCTGGTGCCCACAGGACTCTACATGGCTCTGCCCGCTGGCTATGAGGCACAGGTGCGTCCCCGCTCAGGACTGGCCATCAAGAAGGGCATCACCGTGCTCAACAGCCCCGGCACCATAGATGCCGACTACCGCGGTGAGGTGTGCGTCATCCTGGTCAATCTGTCGCAGGAGCCCTTCACCATAGAGGACGGCGAGCGCATTGCCCAGATGGTCATCGCCCGCCACGAACAGGTGGAGTGGCAGGCCGTCGAGGTGCTCTCTGAGACGGAGCGCGGCGCAGGTGGCTTTGGACACTCAGGAGTGAAGTAAGCCTAGAGAACCTAGATTACCTAGAACATCTAGAAATCCTAGAACATCTAGACATCCCAGATCACCTAGACCACCCACAAATGACCACTCCCACCAAGAAGTCAGTCTTTCGTGCCACCTCTCTCATGGGAGGTGTGCAGGTACTGAACATCCTCGTCAACATCATCCGCAACAAGATTGCGGCCACACTGATAGGCGCGGCGGGTATGGGACTGGCTGATCTCTATACCCGCACAGCCGACTTTCTGGCACAGGCCACCAACTTTGGCATCGGCATATCCTCCGTGCGCGAGCTGGCAGCCCCGCACGCGGCCGGCCGTCAGCGCGACTGCGCCCCCTACGTCCGCCTCATCCGTCCCATACCGCTCTGGCTAGCCGTGCTGGGCGCTGTGGTATGCCTCGTGGCTGCCCCTCTGCTGAGCCGATGGAGTCTGGGCGGCAGCAGCATAACGCGAGGGTTCTGGAAACTAGCTGCCATGGTGGCCTTTCTCACGCTCACCACTGGCGAGACGGCCATACTCAAGGCCACCAAGCAACTCCGCCAGATAGCCCTCAGCACCACACTCGCTGCCGTGGCCACGCTCATCTATGCCGCTGTGTTCTATAGCCTACTGGGTATGCGTGGCATCATCCCCGTGCTGGTGGCCTCCACTGGCACCATGTGGATACTCACCCTGCGTAGCACCCTGCAGAACTACCCCTTCAGCCTCATACGTCCCAGCCGTGAGTTGCTCCGCCAGAGTCGCGGTCTGCTGGCCATGGGACTGGCGCTGGTGAGTGCCGGCATACTGGGCAGTGGCTCAGAGATGGTCATCCGCCAGTTCATCATATCCCACGGTTCACTGGAGGAGGCAGGTCTCTATGCCGCAGGTCTCACACTGACGGTGAGCTATGCCCGCATCATCTTCTCTGCGATGGATGCAGACTACTACCCTCGCCTCTCTGCCACCATGCAGTCCCCTGCCCTACTCTCCACTACGGTCAATCGGCAGATAGACGTGCTGGTCATGCTCATGGCACCCTTTCTCATCCTCTTTGCCCTCCTGCTCCCCGTAGCCGTAAAGGTGCTATACACCCGTGAGTTTGTGGGCGTGGAGCCGATGGTGCTGACGGCGCTCTGCTACATGTTCTTCAAGGCGATCTATTCGCCTATAGCCTACATCCCTTTGGCTGCAGGTCACAGCAAGACATACTTCATAATGGAGCTCACGTACGACGTAGCCTTCTGCCTCCTGGTGGTAGCGGGCTTCACGCTCTATGGCATAGTGGGTACGGGCATAGCTCTTTCGCTGGCCAATGCCCTTGACCTCCTGCTCCTCTGGACCATATACCACCACCGCTATCACTACCACATGGAGGGGCGCACCCTGCTACGCGCCGCCCTACAGCTCATGCTGCTCTCGTCCACCCTCGTGCTCTGCCTCTCTGAGCCCAGCGTAACGATGCGCGCCGTAGTGGGCACTCCCCTGCTGGGTCTCTCCGCCATACTCTCCGTATATTCATACCGACGATGAAATTCTCCATACTCGTAGCTGCATACAACGCCCGGCAGTATCTGCCCCAGTGCCTCGACTCGCTCTTTGGCCAAACGGAGAAGAGCGTGCAGGTCATTGTTATCGACGACTGCTCCACAGACGACTCTCTGCCACTCCAGCAGAGCTATACCAAGGTGCGCGACAACTGCGTACTCCTCCTCCATACTCCCCACAACAGCGGACAGGCAGAAGCTCGCAACCTGGGTCTGCACTATGCTGCAGGCGAACTCACCCTCATGGTCGATGCCGACGACTGGCTGGCCCCCGATTGTCTAGAGCGCATCTGGGAGGCCTATACGCAGGCCCCCGACATCGATGCCGTCACTATGCGCCTCATGCTGCACGATGACGATGGCAGCGAGCGCGAGTGGAACGACCCGAGCCTCCTCCCCGCCGTGATGACAGGAGCCGAGGCCTGTGCCTACACCCTGGAGCGCAAGCTCCACGGCCTCTATGCCGTACGCACGAGCATACACCAGGAATTCCCCTTTGACACCACGTCGCGCCTCTACTCCGACGACAACACGACCTACATCCACTATCTGCACTCCCGCCGTGTGGCGCGCTCTGGTGGCATATACTACTACCGCCAGCACGACGCCAGCACAACCCACCAGATGGGCATCTCGCGCCTCATGTTCCTCAGGGCCAATATCTCCCTGCGCCAACAGCTCGAGGCCGCCGACTGCGATGCCCACACCCTCTCCCTCTGCGAGCGCCACTGTTGGGAGAACTATGTAGGCATATACCGCCAGATGCAACGACTCAGTCGCACCACCTCACTCACGGAGGAGCAGGAGGACGAAATCCGCGACACGCTGCACGAGGCCTACGAGCAGCTGTGTCTCGACCGTCTAGGCAAGCACAAGTGTCCCTACCCTCTCTTCCGTCTTAAGCAGAGGTTGATCATGTGGATCAAGGGATAGGGGCCAGAACACTCATGCAGTCGTAGTGCAGAACCATTAGGGGCGATAAGCCCACTGGGAAATATGGCAGAGCACCTGTGTTTACAGGCTCTACGAGAGTTTCGGGCCAAACCCAAAATGTGGCGTTTAGTGCAGAGTGTGCACAACTGTGTAGGACTCTACACTATATAAGTCCATGAGTTTCACCCCGTTGAGCATGAGTGCACAAAAATCGAGCAAAACCTTTCTGGAACACTATCGTAGGGGGTACCTTGCACTACGCTATACAGTAGCGAACACTACACCCTACACTAAGACAAACTAGTCTATACACTAGTTTTTTCTAGCCTTATGCCAGAAAATTTTAACAAAATAGGTTAAAAATTGCGATAATTCCAACTATTTTTTGTATTTTTGCGGTTCCTTTCGGATTTTCACTTGTTCTTCTGACTGCAGCACTAAGACAAGTGAGAAGTCCGATATGCCAGTATTCCGAGCACCATTTTGCTGCCCAGAGTCCTAACCCAAGTTGAGTATCATAGTGCTGCAGGCAACATAATTAATCAATATGAAAAAAAAATTACTTTTGTCCGCGCTTGCCCTGACAGGTGTAGGCGCACAGGCACAACTCGTTGCCACTAGTCCTATCGAAGACGAAGTGAGTACATACCAGTTTGCCGTCGAAGACATGTCCGACAGCCAGAGCTATGCCGCTGGTAGCGACGAGGGCAGTTCATCTCCCGTAATCTGGGATGTCAAGAGTAACAAACTCCACAACTTCACCCATGAGGATACGTACTATCCCCCCCTCTACGACGAAGAGACCTGGGAGTTCCTTGGCTACGACTACGACAATCCCCAGCCCGACCCCTACGAGGGCAGCTTCCATGCCGTCAACAACGCAGGCATCGCCGTGGGTGAGTTTGGCTCAAGCTATGCCGACAAGTACCCCTGCTATGCCAAGATAGGCGATGCTGAGGTAACCTACCTCTATGCCGACCATGAGGCCGAAGCTGGCGGTAGCGCCTATAGCATCTCAGCCGATGGCAAGGCCATCGCGGGCTTCTACTTTGATGCCTCATGGAAGACTCAGGCCTGCGTATGGGTCAATGGCGGCAAAACCGCTGCCGACCGTATCGACCTGCCTGCCCCCACTGCTGAGGAGTTTGGTGGCGAAATTGACTACGTGGCAGCACGCTGGATCTCAGCCGATGCCAAGGTCGTTCTGGGCTATGCACAGGACTCCAACAATGGTTCGTGGGTGATGATTTACTGGACCCTTGAGAGCGATGGTACCTACAAGGTGCACGCTGATTTAGCCAAAAAGTACTACACCTCTTTTGATATTGACTTTGAGACCTGGGATATGAAGTGGGTACATCCTGAGAATCCCTACTCCAACTTCGAGCCTATGGCTCTCTCTGCCAATGGTCAGTGGGTCACCCTCAACGTCTGCTCTACCTACGACCTCAATGACTACGAGGCTGTAGTGGAGAACCAGTCAGCGCGCCTCAACCTCACCACCGGTGAACTTGAGGTCCTGGAGAACGAGGATGGTATCTACCCCGAACTCTATGGCGTGGCTAACGATGGCACCGCAGTAGGCACCAGCTCCATGTCATTTGGCCCCATGGCCCAGCGTCAGCACCCCAACTTCAGCAAGAAGGCTGCTGGTCGCGCCCCCAGCGATGCCCGCACCTCATACATCTGGAAAGCTGGCAGCACGGAGGTAGTGGCTCTCACCGACCTCTTCTTGGACGACAACTACTTCAACAGCGAGGAACTCTCCTGCGAGTTTGTGATGAGCGGTATCACCCCCGACGCTCAGTATATCTGCGGCTACCGACATGCTACCGACAACGTAGATCTCTGGGAGGTTAGTTCATTTATTGCCGCTCTCTCCGACGAGTCTACATCAGTAAGCTCCATCAAAGTTGACAGCGCCAAGTTTGGCACCTTCAAGACTCTTGAGAATGGCCAACTTGTCATCAACCACAATGGCCAGCGATTCAATGCACAGGGCAAGAAAGTAAAGTAAATCCCCCACCACTACCCTCCTTGCACTGAGGGTCTGCAACATAAAGAGGGTGTGTCAAAATGCTGGCACACCCTCTTTTTATAAACGAAGCCCCG
>JAKSLU010000061.1 GCA_024400995.1 Bacteroidaceae bacterium | reverse complement strand
AGCTCGCTGAAGCACTCGAGCTGGCGCATCATCTGGTAGTTGTGCTCTACGGTCTTGCCAAAGCCAAAGCCAGGATCGGCAATCACGTCGCACACGCCCATCTCTCTCAGGCGCTGGGCACGGCGGGCCAGATAGGTCATCACCTCACGCGTCACATCGGCATACTGCGGGTCGGTCTGCATGGTCTGCGGTGTACCCTGCATGTGCATTAGTATATAAGGAACGCGTAAGCGCGCGATGGTGCGGCACATGTCGCGATCCATCTCGCCTCCGCTGATATCGTTGACCATCTGGGCACCACACTCCTCCACAGCAAACCTGGCCACATCAGCGCGAAAGGTATCTACACTCACAGGCACACCAGGAGCCTCCTCGCGGCAGGCCTTGAGAGCCAGCGAGAGTCGGTGCATCTCCTCCTCAGGCGACACATCTGGGGCACCTGGGCGTGTGGAGTAGGCTCCTACGTCGATCATCGTGCCGCCCTCATCGACTATCTGGCGGGCACGCTGGCGCATTCGCTGCAGACTATCATCCTCTGTCTGGCCAAGCATGCGCGACCCACTGAAAAAGGAGTCGGGCGTGGCGTTGAGGATGCCCATCACCTGGGGCTCGCTGAGAGCGAATAGACGTCCAGTCAGGTTTAATGTGTAGTTTTTTAGCGCTTTCATGCTGCAAAGGTACAAATTTCTTTCCACTTTGCTACCGCGTCTGCCCACTTTTTTGTAACTTTGCACGCTGAAAGCAAACCAAAACCATTATATACTAATGAAAATCCTTGTAGTAAACTGCGGTAGCAGCAGTATCAAGTACAAACTCTACGAAATGGACGACCAGAGCGTGCTGGCCGCCGGAGGTATTGAAAAGATTGGCCTCGAGGGCGCCTTCCTCAAGACCACCATCAATGGCGAGAAGAAGCAGCTCTTCTTTGACTGCCCCACTCACACCGAGGGCATCAAGATGATGTTCGACACCCTCACCCACCCCGAGTATGGTGCCGTGAAGGATCTGAGCGAGATTGGTGCTGCAGGCCATCGTATCGTGGCTGGTGGTACCTTCACGGAGAGCGCACTCGTCACTCGCGACCTGCTGGAGGAGTGGAAGGGCTTCATGGATCTGGCTCCTCTGCACAACCCCGCCCACCTCAAGGGCTACGAGGCCGTGAAGGCTCTACTGCCTGAACTGCCCCAGGTGTTCGTCTTTGACACCAGCTTCCATCAGACCATGCCCGCCAAGGCCTACATGTACGCAGTTCCCTACAAGTATTATGAGCAGAACAACATCCGCCGCTGGGGTGCTCACGGCACGAGCCACCGCTTTGTGACCGCCCGTGTGGGCGAGTTCCTCAGCGTGAATCCCGCAGAGCAGAAGATCATCACCTGCCACATCGGCAATGGTGCCAGCGTGAGCGCCGTGGACTGCGGCAAGTGCGTGGATACCAGCATGGGCCTGACTCCCCTGGAGGGTCTGATGATGGGCACCCGCTCTGGCGACGTGGATGCCAGCGTGGTAGTTGCTATCATGAAGGCCGAGGGCTACACTCCCGACCAGATGGCAGACCTACTCAACAAGAAGTCCGGCCTGCTGGGCATCAGCGGTGTGAGCAGCGACATGCGTGAGATCAGCGAGGCCGTAAAGGCTGGCAACGAGCGCGCTCAGCTGGCTCTGGACATGTACGGCTATCGCATCAAGAAGTACATCGGAGCCTATGCCGCCGCCATGGGTGGTGTGGATACCATCGTCTTCACTGCTGGCGTGGGCGAACACCAGTGGGACATCCGCAAGGCTGCTGTGGAAGGACTGGAGTTCATCGGTGTTAAGCTCGACGAGGAGAAGAACCGTGCCAACTGTGGCGAGGAGGAGATCATTTCTGCTCCCGACAGCCGCATCAAGGTGGTCGTTGTGCCCACCGACGAGGAGCTGCTCATCGCCACCGACACCCTGGGACTTGTTAAGTAAGTTCAAGAAGTTCAAAAGTTCAAGAAGCTTAATGAAGAAATACATCCTATTTATCCTGCTGGCAGTACTTACGCTGCCAGCAGGTGCCGTTCTTAAAGAGAAGGACCTGGCACGCACCCTGGGTGTTCTACGTGCCGAGTTGGAACAAAACTACAAGCAGCAGAAGGCCAACATGGCCCGTATGGAGCAGATGACCGCTGCGCAGCACCAGCAGTTGGTGGACTACATGCAACGCTCCGAGCAGATCGCACTGATGCTCTACTCGCAGAACCAGGACTTCACCTTCGACGTAGCCTACGCCTGCCAACAAGCCACCGACCTGCACCGCGAACTCTCCAAGAACAACCTGCCCTACGCCCAGATTAGTGCCCGCATCCGTGCCGAGGTGGAGCGCTACGATGGTCTGGTGGAAGCCCTATCCGAACTCCCCCCAGCCGTAGGTGCTGCAGCCAACACGCAGGCCGACAGTCTGCTGGTGGCCATGGTCGATACGACCGCAGTAGATAGCGCCAAGCTCCAACAAGGGGCTACACGCGAGTTAGCTGCTCCCTCAACCTATCTGCTCACCAAGCAACAACAGACAGACCGCGACCGCTGTCTGCTCTATGCCAAGGCCTTGCGTGAGAACATGAAGCGCATACTCAACGCCATCCTTGCCGACAAGGACTACTACGATGTCGTTACCGCCCGTGTGGAGAAGCTCAACAGCTATGCTCAGGAGCGCTATCGTAGCGTGCAGGACAACATCTTCCGCAATGGAGGCGACAACTATCTGGCAGTACTCAGCAAGTTGCCCTTCACCATCCGCCGTATGGCGATGGAGGCCAACAACAAGTACGGCCAGCTGGAGAACCGCTCGGCCAACTACTCGCAGTGGCGTGGCCCCATCATCAAGTTTATCAGCTTCTTCATTATCATCTACCTGACTCTGTCCATCCTGTTCAGCAACCTGCTCGTCCGATGGATAGTCCCCTTCCTCGTACGCCGCTTCCGTCGCGACCCATCTGAGATCTGGGGAGGCCTGTTCGTTGGCCACAAGAAGCCCGCCCTGCTCATGGCCTTCACCATGCTTGTTTTTGCCATAGCCGTGATGGTAGTGCACAATATAGCCGACAACCACTTTGTGGTCATGGCCACCTCTCTGCTGGCTACTACAGCATGGATGACCCTCGTGGTGTTCACCAGCCTGCTCATCCGTGTGGACGATAGCATCATAGCCCGAGTGGGGCGACTCTACACCCCCTTCATCTGCATGTCATTCCTGGTGATATACTTCCGTATCATCCTGGTTCCTAACAATATTGTCAACATAGCCTACCCTCCCCTACTCCTCATGTTCACCTGGTGGCAGTGGCGCGTCATCCGCCACGCCAATAAGGTTACAGACCGCAAGGACAGGCTCCCCTCAGCTGACTTCTTCTATGGTTTCATCTCCCTGGCAGCTATGGTTGTTGCCACTGGCGTAGCGTTCTACGGATATACGCTTATGGCAGTGGAGATCATGATGTGGTGGATGTTCCAGCTGGCCGCCATCCAGACTATCACATGCATCTACGACCTCCTGGAGCGCTATGAGGTACGCTTCCTGACACGCAAGATTCGCGCTGACCTCAACGAGCGTGGCGAGGCCGTAGCTATCAGCCTCATACAAGACAAGGCACATCGAGGCGAGTACATCCACGTCACCTGGTTCTATGACCTCATCAATCGTGCCCTCGTCCCCGTCTGTGCCGTAGGCTCCATACTCCTGAGCATCTACTGGGCAGCAGATGTATTCCAGATGACGGAGGTGTGTGTACGCGCCTTCCACTACAACTTTATCAACGAACCCGAGGTAGTGCAGATATCTCTACACAAGCTCTGCATGGTCATTGGTTGCTATTTCGTCTTCCGTTACATCAACTATCTCGTCCGTAGCCTTTACCATTACTACAAGCTCCACCATAGTAGCCAGGCGGATGCCGACCACAACTTCACGCTGGCCAACAACGTGATAGCCATCCTTGTGTGGGGCATCTACTTCCTCTATGCACTCGTTCTTCTGCATGTCCCCAAGAGCGGCATCAGTGTAGTGGGCGCAGGCCTAGCCACTGGTATGGGCTTCGCCATGAAGGACCTACTGGAGAACTTCTTCTACGGCATCAGCCTCATGACGGGTCGCCTACGCGTGGGTGACTATATAGAGTGCGACGGTATCACTGGCAAGGTAGAGACCATCACCTATCAGAGCACCCAGCTCGTCACAGCCGACGGTTCGCTCATAGCCTTCCTCAACAGTGCCCTGTTCAGCAAGAACTTCAAGAACCTGACCCGCAGCAACATCTACATTCTGCACAAGACACCCGTGGGTGTGGCCTACGGCACCAAGGTGGAGGAGGTGCGCCAGATGCTCATCGAGGCCGTCACTCCCCTCTCCTACGACACCGCCGACGGCACTCCCTCCATGGATCCTACCAAGAGCGTCAATGTCATCCTCTCCGGCTTGGGCGACAGCAGCGTCGATCTGACTGTAGCCACCTGGGTGCTCGTAAGCGAACGCGCCACGATGGGTGCCAAGATTCAGGAGACGGTGTACAACACGCTCAACGCCAACGGCATCGAGATACCCTTCCCGCAGCGTGACCTGCACATCATCCAACAGGAGGAAAAAGCAAGTTAATAATAACTGCACCCTACAAATGGAACAGCTCTGGGCTACAATCATGTGCAAAAAAAGAAAAAGATACGCTAAAAATCCTGATAAATAAAAATATTTTTGTAACTTCGCAGCGCGAAACAACAAATAATCACAAATACCTATGATCAAGTCACAAGACATCAAGAAAGGAACCTGCATCCGCATGGATGGCAAACTCTGGTTCTGCATTGACTTCCTCCACGTTAAGCCCGGTAAGGGTAACACCATCATGCGCACCACGCTCAAGGACGTTGTCAGCGGCAACGTACTCGAAAAGCGCTTCAACATCGGCGAGTCACTTGAGGACGTACGCGTAGAGCGCCGCCCCTTCCAGTATAGCTATGCTGAGGGTGACGACCTCCACTTCCTCAACCAGGAGACTTGGGACGATGTAGTTATCCCCCGCGATATGATCACCGGTGTGAACTACATGAAAGAGAGCGACATCATCGAGGTAGTCAGCGATGCCGACACCGAGACCATCCTCTATGGTGAGATGCCCGTCAAGACCCACCTTCGTATCACCTACACCGAGCCCGGCTTGAAGGGTGACACCGCCACCAACACCCTTAAGCCCGCCACCCTCGAGACTGGCGTTGAGGTGCGCGTACCCCTCTTCATCAACGAGGGCGAGCTCATCGAGGTTGACACCCGCGACGGCTCCTATCTCAACCGTGTTAAGGAAGACAAATAATATAGTACTCCCCTCTTACCTTAGGTCGGAGGGGTTTTCTATTTACAAGCATTAGCTCATTAGTCAATTTGCTCATTAATTTAGCAAGTCATGAACGAAAACTATATGGTATTCTCGGGCCGTGCCTCCCGTTATCTGGCCGAAAAGATTTGTGAAGAACTCGGTTGCCCCTTAGGCAAGATGGCCGTCACACAGTTTGCCGATGGCGAGTTTGAGGTATGCTATGAGGAGACCGTCCGCGGCAAGGACGTATTCCTTGTCCAGAGCACCTTCCCCACAGCCGACAACCTCATGGAGCTCCTTCTCATGATCGATGCCGCCAAGCGTGCCAGCGCCCGCAGCATCGTAGCCGTCATCCCCTACTATGGTTGGGCTCGTCAGGACCGCAAGTCCAAGCCCCGTGTGAGCATCGCAGCCAAGCTTGTGGCCAATATGCTCTCCGTTGCCGGCATCAACCGCCTCATGACCATGGACCTGCACGCCGACCAGGAGCAGGGCTTCTTTGAGGTACCTGTAGATCACCTCTACGCCTCCACCGTAGTAGCCCCCTACATCCAGAGCCTCAATCTAAAGAATCTCTGCATCGCCTCTCCCGACGTAGGCGGCAGCAAGCGCGCCAGCGCTTATGCCAAGTACTTTGACTGCCCCATGGTCATGTGCAACAAGACCCGTCTTCGTGCCAACGAGGTAGCCCACATGGACATCATCGGCGACGTTCAGGGTATGGACGTCATCCTGCTCGATGACATGGTCGATACCGCTGGCACCATCACCAAGGCTGCCGATCTCATCATGAGCCGTGGTGCCAACAGCGTGCGTGCCATCGCCAGCCACTGAATCATGAGCGACCCCGCCGACCAGCGTGTTCAAGACAGCGCCCTTGAGGAGATGGTCTTCACCGACTCTATCCCCTATCGTGGCACCTGCTCCAAGGTCAAGCAGCTCAGCGTGGCCAAGATGTTCGCAGAGACCATCCGTCGCGAGATCACGCAGACCAGCCTCTCTGGCCTCTTCGTCATCAAGTAAATCTACTCTCCACTCCTGCAAATCGCAAAGTCCCCACACACTCCGAGTAGGAAGTAACAGCCACCCGCTGGCAGTTACCTCCTACTCTTTCTTTAGGCGGAGTCTCACACCACTGCCCATTCCCTTCACCCCCCCCGCTCAATCCATCATAAGCAAAAGGCTCATTCCTCACCTATTAGGACTGCAATCCCCCACTCCTAGGACTCTAATCCTCGTAGGGGAGGACTCGAGTCCTCATAGGGACAAACTGCAGTCCTTATGGAGGAGGACTGACACCCAATCACCGACTCTTTCCTGACTTCATCACTTTTCTGTGCCATCACATAGCGAAGAATGAAAATCAACG
>JAKSLU010000060.1 GCA_024400995.1 Bacteroidaceae bacterium | reverse complement strand
AGCCGCAGGATTCGGCCCAAAATGGTGGCGACGATAACGGTATGGAGTTCGTCAACGCTGGCAACGTCCGCGAAGACGCCCTCCAGCAGGACAAGAGCGACACGCCCTTTATCAACCAGTATGGCCGCGATCTCACAGCCGCTGCAGCCGCCGGAGCAATGGACCCTCTCGTGGGTCGTGCCGTGGAGTTGCAGCGTGTCACGCAGATCCTGCAGCGCCGCAAGAAGAACAACCCCATTCTTGTCGGTGAGCCGGGTGCAGGCAAGAGCGCCATCGTCGAGGGTCTCGCTCAGCTCATTGTGGAGCATCGCGCAGGCCCCTCTCTGGAGGGCCGTCGTATCGTAGCACTCGACATGGCCCAGGTCGTAGCCGGTACGCAGTATCGAGGCCAGTTTGAGGAGCGTCTCCGCCGCCTCATTGATGAGCTGCGCAAACATAAGGAAATCATCCTTTTCATCGACGAAATTCACACTATTGTGGGCGCAGGAAGTGCTGCCGGCACCCTCGATGCCGCCAATATGCTCAAGCCAGCTCTTGCACGCGGAGAGATACGCTGCATCGGTGCCACGACCACAGCGGAGTACCGCAAAACGATCGAGAAGGATGGAGCCCTTGAGCGCCGCTTTCAGCAGGTGCGCGTAGAGGCCACTACTGCAGAGGAGACTCTGGCCATCCTGCGCAACATCCGTGAGCGTTACGAAAAGCACCATAGCGTCAACTATACCGACGAGGCTCTGCAGGCTTGCGTGACCTACACGGAGCGCTACATTACCTCTCGATGCCTGCCCGACAAGGCTATCGATGCACTCGATGAGGCTGGCGCCCAGGCCTACATTGCCTGTGTAGATACGCCGCCTGCCATCGAGCAGAAGCGGGTAGAGGCAGACGAGATGCGCCGCATCATCAAGGAGGCTGCCCGCAAGGAGGACTATCGCACGGCCGCCCAACTCAGGGAGGAACTCCGCGTGCTCGAACAGGAGATAGAGAACCTCTCCAATGACTGGCAGCAGGAACTCATGCGCAGCCAGAAGCGCACCATCACCGAGGAGGACGTGGCCCATGTTGTAAGCATGATGAGCCATGTACCAGTGCAGCGCATGCAGCAGGACGAAAAGAAGACCCTGCGCAACCTCCAGTCTGTCCTCTCATCCAAGGTTATTGCGCAGGACAAAGCCGTGCAGCAGCTCTCACGCGCCATCCAGCGCTCCCGACTCGGCCTGAAGGATCCCAACCGACCCATCGGCACCTTCATGTTCGTAGGTCCGACAGGTGTTGGCAAGACGCTCCTGGCCAAATGTCTGGCCGAGGAGATGTTCGGCACCCAGGATGCGCTCATTCGCGTGGATATGAGCGAGTATGGCGAAAAGCACACCGGTGCACGTCTCGTCGGAGCACCTCCGGGCTATGTCGGCTATGAGGAGGGCGGCCAGCTGACCGAACGTGTACGCCGTCGCCCCTACTCTATCATTCTCCTCGACGAGATTGAAAAGGCTCATCCCGATGTCTTCAACATGCTCCTGCAGGTGATGGACGAGGGCCGAATGACCGATGGTAACGGCATCACCGTCGATTTCCGCAATACTATCCTCATCATGACCAGCAACAGCGGCTCGCGTCAGATACAGGACTTTGGCAACGGCATTGGCTTTGGTGCTCAGGGCGAGGTGGATGACCAGCACATTCAGAGTGTCACCCGCAAGGCCCTCCAGAAGCAGTTTGCCCCTGAGTTCCTCAACCGCATAGACGACATCATCATGTTCCATGCGCTCGACCACGAGGCCGCCAAGCAGATTGTACGTATAGAGATGTCCGCCCTGTTGCGCCGCCTCACGGAGGTCGGCCACGAGGTGGAGGTTGACGACAGTGTTTACGACCACATTGCGACGACCGGCTTCAAGAGCCAGTATGGTGCACGCTCCCTCAAGCGAACCCTCCAGGATGAGGTAGAGAACGCACTTTGCAACGCCCTGATGGATACCATCGACACCGCTCATGCCCACATCCGTATCACTATGGCAGAGGGTAAGGTTACAGTCAACGCGAACTAACCCCCGGAAAGCAACAACACAAGCATATTACTATTTATAACAATGAAAGAATACATCGAATCAAACGTCAAGTACGAACGCGCAGCCGAAAACGGCTTGATGAAGAAAGTCACCGAACGCTACATTGTCGAGGCACTCAACTTCACCGAGGCTGAGCACCGCCTTATGGAGGAGGTCAGCTGCTTTGCCAGCGGCGACCTGCAGGTGTGGGACATGAAGCGTGTGCAGTATATGGAGGTCTTTGAGACCACTGACGATAGTGCCGACAAGTTCTTCAAGGTCAAGATCAGCATCATCGCTCTCGACGAGGAGAGCGGCAAGGAGCGTCGCACAGCAGCCAATCTCCTCGTACAGGCCAGCGACATCCCCAACGCCCTGGAGCGCATGCGCGAGGCCATGAAGGGCTATATGCTCGACTTTGACATTGTCAATGTGGCCGACACCAAGATCATGGACGTCTATCACTACAAGCCCAAGGACTAAATCCGCCCATGGCCCGCATTCTCTCTATCGACTATGGCAAGCGCCGCACCGGACTGGCCGTGAGCGACCCCTTGCAGATTATTGCTGGAGGTCTCTGCACGGTTGATACTCCCCAGCTCCTGACCTACATCACGGACTATGTCAGCCGTGAGCAGGTCGAACGCATCATCATCGGCCTGCCCGTTCAGCCCAACGGCCAACCCTCCGAGAACCAGGCCCGTGTGCGAGAGTTTACCGGTCGTCTCCGCAAGGCGCTGCCGCAGATTCCCGTTGAGTTCTGGGACGAGCGCTACACCAGCGTCATGGCCCACCAGACCATGTTGCAGAGCGGCATCAGCCGCAAGCGACGCCAGGATAAGGCCTTGGTCGATGAGATTTCCGCCACTATCATTCTCCAATCTTACATGGAAAGCAAAAGACTATGATACTACCCATCTACACTCTCGGCCAGCCCGTACTACGCAAGGTGGCCGAGGACATCCCCACCGACTACCCTAACCTCAAGGAACTTATCGCCGACATGTTTGAGACCATGTACAAGAGCGAGGGCGTTGGTCTTGCTGCCCCTCAGATTGGCAAGGCCATCCGCGTTGTTGTCATCACGCTAGACTGCCTCGCCGAGGACTTCCCTGAGTACAAGGATTTCAATGCTGCCTATATCAACCCCCATATCGTTGAGGTCGATGACTCCGAGACCGAGACGATGGAGGAGGGCTGCCTCTCCCTGCCTGGCATCCACGAGCCCGTACGTCGCCCCAAGCGTATCCGCGTCCAGTGGCTCGACGAGGAGCTCCAGCCACACGATGAGTGGGTGGAGGGCTATCTGGCTCGCGTCATGCAGCATGAGTTTGACCACCTGGAGGGCAAGGTCTTCACCGACCGCATCTCCCCCCTTCGCCGCCAGCTCATCAAGCGCAAGATGCAGGCTCTCCTGCACGGCCAGTTCAGCTGTAGCTACAAGGTCAAGATGCCCCGCTAAGAGGAGCATACCCACCCCACTCTCTTCCCATGACCAAGAACGAACTTCGCCAGCACATACGAGCGCAGGAGACCTCCTCCTGCGTTCTGCGTGATATGCCCCCAGCTCCGGGAAGCACCATCATGGCCTACTGGCCACTGAAGGACGAGGTTGACACGCGCCCGTTCATTGGCCAGTGTGCAGAACAGGGCGTACATGTCGTACTGCCGGTTGTGGAAGGAGACGACCTGAAACTGCGACTCTACAGGAGCGAAGAGAGTATGAGAACAGGAATGTATAACATACAAGAGCCACAGGGAGATAACTACACCCATCTGGAGCAGATATCCAGGATATACGTACCCGGAATGGCCTTCGCTCGCGATGGTCGCCGATTGGGTCGCGGCAAGGGGTATTACGACCGTTTTTTGGCACGACTACAGGCCCACTTCAGCGAGCACAATCTACCCATGCCGGAACTCGTGGGAGTATGTGCGCCCGAACGCCTCCTGCAGGATATACCCACCGAGTCGCACGACATGCGCGTACATCGGGTGATACAAGGAGTCCTTTGCTGCCTGGTGGCCGTCATCCTGCTGGGGAGTTGTCAACAGAACAACCGACCAGCCGACAATCCCGCCTTCGCCCAGGTCATGGACACAACAGGCGCAGACGACCCCTACATCTACGAGGGCGACTCCACGGCTCCAGAGCGCGAACACATCCGCCGTGAGCAGCACAACTGGCGTCTCCGCCATGAGGTGCATCGCACGGTGCGCGCGCCTTATATCAACAAGGAACGAGGCATCATCTCCGAGCACGACCATCTCTTCAAGTCTGCTGCCGCTCAGACCGGCTGGGACTGGCGCCTCATAGCTGCCCAGTGCTATCAGGAGAGTGGCTTTGACCCCATGGCGCGCTCTGGTGCCGGAGCCCGAGGTCTCATGCAGATCATGCCCTCCACGGCCCAGCACCTTGGACTCTCCATGGCCGACATCCATCGGCCTGGGCCCAATGTCAATGCAGCCGCCAAGTACATTCGCGAACTCTCAGGCCTGTTTCGCGACATCCGCGATCATGAGGAGCGCATACACTTCGTCCTCGCGGCCTACAATGGTGGCTACAACCACATACGCGATGCCATGGCGCTGGCCAGCAAGTATGGAGCCTCGCCGCAGCATTGGCGTGATGTGAGCCGCTTTGTGCTCGGTCTGCAGCAGCCGCGTTACTATCGCGATCCAGTAGTCCGACATGGTTATATGATTGGTAGCGAGACGGCCAACTATGTCACCTCCATCATTCAGCGTGCCCGTCAGTATGGTGCCCAGCTGCAGATGGTCGCACTCCCCGCAGGCTGGAAGGCCTTTGCCCTCTCCGACGCAACCCAGGAGGCGGACGAGGCACCGACTGCAAGTCGCCCCAGCCGTCCTGCCAACCGCTTTACACGAGGCAATTCGGCTGTACTGCGCCCCGAAGAGTTGCAAAATCAGCCCTAAGACAGGCAGATGGCGCAAAAAACACGTAAAAAGTTTGGCCAGTTCGCCAGAATTTAGTACTTTTGCACCCGCAAACCGCAACTGGTTCATCTACCCTACTTGAACCAACACCCTGGAGAGGTGCTCGAGTGGTTGAAGAGGCACGCCTGGAAAGCGTGTATACGTCAAAAGCGTATCGGGGGTTCGAATCCCCCTCTCTCCGCTTAAATATCAGTTAGTTACACCGACTAACTGATATTTTGTTTTAAATATACTCCTCGTATTTCTAGCAAAAAGTAAGGTCGGATAGCGTAATATAGCGCTCATATCTGTAACATTTCGTTAAAAATAAATTGTTCAAAAAATTGCACTATGAAAACAAACCTCTACCTTGACACAAGAAAGAAAAACAGTAGCGAATTATACCCTGTTAAGATTTCGGTAAGCGCCCACTCTCAAACGTTTTATATCTCTACAGGCGTTCGTATTCCAATCGCTGCATGGGACAGAAAAAATAGGGTCGTAGTTTCTGGCTACACTAATGCTTCATATATAAACAGCTCGCTTTTCAGCATGAAGTCAAGAGTAGAAGCAAAGATACTTTTACTGCAACAGGAAGGCACAATCAGCAAAATAAGCGCGTTGACACTTAAAGGCTTGCTTGAAAAAGAAATATCAATAAACCCCGTCAAGAAAGATACAGGGAGTTTCTATTCTTCATTTGTTGAGTTTATGAAAACAAAAAACAAGCCTAACACGCGGCAGGTATATGAAAGTACACTACACCGAATAGAGCAGTATGAAGCACAGGCAGAGAACCTGAGCTTTGAGAAAATCAGTATTGAATGGCTTGAGCATTTCAATAGTTGGCTTCTCTCTTACTGCAAGAGTGCAAACTCTCGATCAATCCATTTTCGCAATATACGCTCGGTGTTTAATTATGCTATAAAGCATAAGAAAACTGATATATACCCATTCGCTAAATTCAAGATTGAAAGCCAGGAAACAAAGCATAGATGCCTCACTATTCAAGAGCTTCGCAAATTATGGGATGCTGAAACTTTGTCTGATACCGAGCGCCGCCACCTTGACACGTTCAAACTTATATTTTGCCTCATCGGCATAAACACAATTGACTTATTCAACCTTAGAGAACCTATGGCTGGGCATATAAAGTACAACAGAGCAAAGACAAGTACAAATTATGACATCTTGATACCAGATGAAGCTTTACCTTTAATAGAGCGTCTAAAAGGAGAAAAGAATTGGCTCGTATTCTGCGAAAAACATAGCAAACCACACAACTTTACAATGGCGTTAAATAAATCATTGAAGGGTATCTGCGAAAGAATAGATATACCTGTTGTAACATCATACTGGGCGCGCCATACATGGGCTACGCTTGCATCTTCTATTGATATACCAATAGATACAATTGCGCAGGCTCTCGGTCACAAATCACACAAGGTCACTGACATTTATATCATGCACGACCCACAGAAAGTAACAGATGCCAACGAAAAAGTTCTCAAATATATTAAAACAGGGGTCAAATAGTTATTTTCTTCAAAAAGCGCATTTGATGGCGTTTAGGGCGATTGATGGTGTAACCGACTATCGTGTCAATTTATCGCCATGAGAACGCCTAAAAATGGGCTTTTTCGGTTTCCGCAAAAAGAATGGGCGATTGGAAAAGCCGCGCGCGTTTGACCCCCGAGGGCGAAGTTGCGCTGACCCCCGA
>JAKSLU010000006.1 GCA_024400995.1 Bacteroidaceae bacterium | reverse complement strand
ATTGCAATGCGATTATTCATACATCAAGCAACGCGCTTGTCATTGGATGCAAGACTACGATTATTCCTAATAGTGTGACAAGCATAGGAGCAAGTGCCTTTAAAGAGATGGGTCTGACCTCAATCAATATTCCTTATGGTGTGACATACATTGGGGATTATGCCTTTAGCGGTAACCCAGAGCTGACGAATATCGATATTCCTGAAACCATGACGGGAATAGGTTTTGCTGCCTTCAGTGGATGCGACTTCACCACCCTCAACATTCCTGGCAGTGTGTCCTTAATAAATTATTATGCTTTCGATTGGTGCGTCAATCTTGAGTCTGTAAATATTGCTGATGGTGTAGAGCGGATATATGCCTACGCGTTTAGGAGCTGCCAGAAACTAAAAACAGTTGATCTCGGACGTAGCATAGAGACCATATCGGAAGGGGTCTTTAGTGACTGCTCGAATCTCGAAGAGATTATCTTCCATAGCGCGACTCCTCCTGCTTGTCACGAAAAAGCTTTTGACTTCGAGTCTGTGGTCTATAGCCAGGCGACGTTGTATGTGCCCAAGAATAGCCGGGCTGCATACTCCGAAGCAGAGGTCTGGAAGGACTTTAAAAACATCGTTGAACACGACGAGGAGGATACGGCTACTGGCATGACTGGCCTTACGGGCGCCACTCAGCAGCCTGCCCTCTACGACCTGCAGGGACGCTCTATCAGTTCCGACCGCGTACATGGTCTCTACATTGTGGGCGGCAAGAAGGTACTGCGCTAGTACTACTTTTACCTTATAACGAACATAGGCCGAGGGCACTCCGTGTGCTTCTCGGCCTATGTGTATTTCGTGGCATATTGGATAGGGAAAACTTGTGTATAGTCTAAGAATAATTAGTGTATAGACAAGGAAAATCTCGTGTATAGACTAGTGTGCCGTGGTCTATAGGGCCACTATTTGCCAGAGAGCAGCTTGTCCAGTACGCCCGATGCTGCAGCCATGTAGAAGAAGGTGCCCACTGAGACGTGGTCGGGGTTCTCCAGCGTTTTCTTGACCAGAGTCTCGGCATACTGCCACAGTCCGCCCTCGTCCTGCTTCATCAGGTCCAGAGCCTCGTGGGGGGTGATGAATGCTGTGGGTGTAGTCGCCCCCGCCATGGCCTCCTTCATGGCCAGCAGGTTGCAGTAGGGCACGACGAGGTCATCGTCATAGTGCATGAAGAGCACTGGGTGCTGTGGAGTCCAGCCCTGGGAGAGATCATTGTAGCCGAGCGCGCGCGCCAGACACTTGTACTCGTTGCTCTGGGCGTTGATCTCGATGAGTCCCGTCTCGGCATTTCGCTGGATGATTTTGTCGCTCATTATCCGGTCGAGAGTGGTAGTATGGGCTTCAGCGCTTTTGGCATTAAGCATGGTCGTGGTGATGGACTTGCTATCCAGGGCGTCCAGTATGCCAGTGGCCAGAAACTCAGGCGTGAAGTAGTCCTCCAGCCGCACGGAGCGCATGCAGTCGTTGTCATAGGCATCCTTGGCTGCCTGGATGATGAGAGGAATCACGCATGGGTAGGCAAGGTTGCTATACCTGGGATTGCTGGAGTTGGCCCACTCCACATACTGATTGACGGTGGCCAGGGGAGAGTAGGGGCCATCGCCGCAGTAGGTGTGGCGCAGGTTGATGCGCTTGAGGTCCTCTGCCGACACCTGTCCACTCTCCATATAGCGCAGTGTGGCCAGTGCGACGCTGCCGCCTTGTGAGTAGCCCATGATGTTGGTATAAAATCCCTCGGCCAGCGACCAGTTGTCCGAGCCCGAAATCTTGACGTCCTTGGCAATGTCGAGAGCGGCAAGATAGCCATCTACCACATTGCGCGCCGTCACGCCCTGTACCAGATAGGGGTGCTGACGATAGGAGGACAGGCCGTAACCGCAGTAGTCGGGACACACCACTAGGGCGTAGTCGGAGCAGAACATCTTGACGTCCTCGTCCGTGGGCATAGAGCCAGAGGGAGCCTCTGCTGTTGATGTCACAGTGGGGTGGCACGACAGCACACCATAGTCAATCGTGTAGCCAAAGGCTGCATTCCACAGGCCCTTGACGCCATCAATGAGTAGTGCTGCCAAGCCTGGTAGTATGAGAAAGTTGTTTGCACCCATCTCCGACACATAGGTGGTCTGGAACGGACTGGGGCGATACATCACAGAGGAGAGGCGCACGGGGTTGTTGCGCGCGTCAACGCTCATGTAGGTATAGGGAATGCGGGTAGTCGATGTGATCTGCGGAATGGACACCGCCTTGCGTCTCAGACTCTGTGCGTCATTGCTAGTGAGAGCCAGCTTCTCTAGCAGTATGTCCTTGATCTCAATCTTCATCTGTGAGTGCATCGCCCTCTGGGTCATGACGATCTTGCCCATCTGCTCAAAGTATCGCTTGGCCGCAGGATGGGCTATAAACTCAGCGAGGTTGATTTGCAGTCGGGTGCTGTCTGCATTGATCTCAATGCCACGAGGCATCTGTCCGCCGCACTCCGCCAGGAATGCCTTGGTCAGGCTGTCCATCCTTTGCTCTGGGGCTATGTCGGCCATAGCATGGCTAGACCATATTGTGAGGCATATTACTGCCAAAAGTATTCTGTTCATTACGCTTTGCTATTTCTGATTGTAGATAATTTTCTGTTCGTTATCTATATAGAGGCCAGACTTCGGCTTGCTCACTTGCTTACGTCCGCTGAGGTCGTAGATGTGCGACTGCTGGTCGCTGACGAGGCTGCCGTCGATCACAGTGGTGTGGGTGAAGTCCACTACAACAGGCAGTGACTTGGGGTCCATGCCTGTGGGGTCGATGTAGGCACAGTGGGCAGGGAGGATAGCCTCCTCGCCAGTACCTGCATAGGGGTAGAAGCCCACTACGCTCTCCAGCTTGCTCAGCACATAGATGCTACCTAGTTGCGACACGGGGGTATCCACATCTACACCCTTGAGTACATTGGCAGCATAGGCCTCAGCGCATGTGCTGGGCGTGGTCACCATCTGCATACGGAGGGTCTCGCCAGGCACGTACTTGATGAGCACGGCGTGGCTCTGGCTGACGACGTGGTCCGTCACAGGCTCCAGCTTGAGCAGTTCCTGACCCTCGTTGTCGGTTGTTTGGGTCAGGGTATAGACATCAGCACCCTCGACGCTGAAGCTGCTCTCACTGCTATAGAAGGTCACATAGCCCATGAGGTCTGCCTGCGGCGTCACTAGTGCCTCCTCGGGCATCAGGGGAGTGCCCGTGTTGCTATCTACAAGGTGCAGCCTGTTGTATTCGCCAGCATTGAGTGCTACTGAGAGGGCAGGCAGTGTGTAGTTGCCGTTCACCTTCTTCAGGCAACCGTTGTCCACGACGTAGAGGTTGCCCATAGCGGGGTTGAGTTCTTGGTTCTGGTTGCTCACATAGCAGGGCACATGTGTCTGTGCACCCTCGGTGCCGTTGAACTTGACCTCCACCTGGCGGCTCTTGAACTGGTCTATTGAGGCCTTGACAATACCGTCCTCATATTTGGACTTGATGATGAAGGGCATGAGGCGGTCAAAGTAGAGCTTGTCATCGAGGTTGTACTGGTTGACCGTGCTGAGAGTGAACTCGCCATCCTGCTCGCTGCTGCTGAAGCTATCTGCCGCTAGGCTATAGGCCGTGGCATCAGCACCAAAATAGTAAGTGCTCAGATCAAATGGCAGATAGGCTGTAAAGAACTTGTCGGCCTCGTGCTGGCTCTGCATGTAGGCATGGTCATACATGCCATCCGCCATGGCCTCGCTCGATGGGGCATAGTCATTGGCCGTGAGGGTATTGCGCCTGCCAAATCCGCTCCATGGCAGGCAGCTGAAGTCTACCTGCTGATAGGGCGTATCGTACATGTTGTTGAGAGTTGTAGTCTCAAGCCATGCATTGGGTAGGGCTTGTGCATGTGACTCGTCCTTAGGGTCCTCCCTGAAGAAGACGCTGAGCGACCTGGGTGCCACTCCCTCAAAAGTGTACTTGAAGGCACTCTCCTCCATAGTGAGTTTGCCTACCACGGTGATGTCCTGCAGAGCATTGCAGTCATGGAAAGCGCTTGTCTCAAGATAGGCATCGCCCTGCACATACAGGTCCTCTATGCCACAAGAGGAAAAGGCCAGACCTTCGACTCTAATATTGGCAGGAAGAGTGACCGTCCTGAGATTGTCGCAGCCTGTCCAGAACGACATGGCCTTGACCTCCGGAACGCTTGGGCCTACCTGCAGCGTGCTGAGTGTCTTGTGGACTCGCCCCGGAATATGGGCCACATCATTGATGGGACGTCCCATATAGAAGGAACTGACCTTTAGATTCTCAACGGATTTTCCCAGGGTGATAGCTTGGTCGGTGTCGGCTAGGAGGAATGAGGTCACCTCAGTAGCATCAGCGAAACACTCGTTGGGGATAAGCTTGACACCCTTGCCTATGCTCACGGACTTGAGCTTGTTGCTTCTCTGGAAGAGGTAGTTGCCCAGCAGGCTTACGTTGTCGTCGATAACGATATTGGTGAAGTAGCTGTCGTAGAAGGGTGAACCCTTCAGTTGTGTCTGGTCCTTCCAGCGGATGTTGCGCCCCAGATAGAGGTTAGTGAGGCTACCGCAGGAGGTGAAGGTGCTGCACTCGCTGCCATCCATGTCGCACCAGAGATCTTCGGAGCCAGGGTTGAAGGTCAGGCTCACGGCTTTGTCGCAGTCATAGAAGGCCTTGTGGCCCAATCGTGTGATGGTTCCGGGTATGACGATGTTGATGAGGCCTGTATCATCAAATGCATTGCGGCCTATCTCCTCAAGCACAGGGCTGAAGGTGACATCCTTGAGCTTGTCGCAGTCGTAGAAACCCTCCGTCTCGATGCTTCGCACGTTGGTATTGAGGAGATCGATCTGCTCCAGCTTGTCGCAGTCAGCAAAGGCACGCTCCTTGATTGTCGCGAGGCGTGTGGCATTGCGTAGGTTGACGGAACTCAACAGGTAGTTTGGCGTGGCTGCTATACCGCTATACATGCGGGCTGTGATGTAGGTGGCATGAGGACCATAAGTGACCGACTGGAGCTTGTCGCTGATACCGGTGGTGGAGCCAGCGATGGAGTACTCGGTGTACTTGCTTGCCTGGAGGTTGCGGTCAATATAGGCGTAAGGGGACTTGGACATGCCCTGGCAGCAATAGAATGCAACCTCTGTGTTCACGCTCTCATCATTGCCATAGAAGTAATACTCCTTTACCTGATTGCAGCCGTCAAAGAGCTCTGATCTTCCCCCATCGCCATAGTTGTAGTTGCCCACGACAGTTACGCGAGGTCCGAACTCGATAAGTTCCAGCTTGTTGCGGGTCTCAAAGGGTTCGTCCTCACCTTTGTTCCACGACAGGTTGCGACCAATGTAGGCCCAGGTGATAGGACAGTACTCAAACAACTGCTCATCAATGAAGGTATGTACATTGTAGCCCAAGTCCAGAACCTTGTCGCCGTCGGCAAAGATGACAGTACTGAGATTGGTGCATTTCTCGAAAGCATTGTTGTTAATCACCTCGACAGAGGCAGGTACCTCGAGATATTGCATGTTCCTACCGCCATCCATTCCGCCAATCGAATATACAGTGTAGGTCTCACCATTCCACTCAACAGTAGAGGGTATCTTTACTGATGTGAGATTTGAGCTCACATTGCCCACTGATGCCAGATTGTTGACACCATCGGATTGCAGTCCATAGTAGATGCCATCAATGGTGGCAGTGCTGAGACTAAAGGCTTTGTGCTTGGCCTTCATTGCCCGATGGATGCTGTCGGTCACTTCGGCTGTTTCATTTATTTTTATGGTCATAGCCACGTTAGCCTCGTTGAGCAGGGTGTTCTCCACGAGGTGAGCTCCCTCCACGAGGTTGCCCGCAAGGTATTTGGTGCCTGCGGCACGGCAGTTCTTGATGGTGGCCGAGTGCTGACTCCATCCGATGAGTGCAGCACTCTCCCTGGTACCAGCAATCTGGCCAGTGAACGAGCAGTTGTTCAGGCTGATGGCACCGCGGCTATAGCCCACAAGTCCGCCAGCCTTGCACTCGTCTGTAGCCTCAATGACTACCTCACTGCTGCAGTTCTCGATTGTAGGACTCATGGCCTCGCCAATGAGTGCACCAGCGTACTCACCCTCTGCCGAAAGATGGCCGGTGAGGTTCACATTGCTGATGACGCATCCTGGCTGGGTGTGCTCAAACATAGGCACGTTGTTGATGATCAGGGTGTGGCCCTGGCCGTCAAACTTGCCACGAAAATGAAACTGGCGTTCGCCCACGCCAATGCTGCGCGTCACGGTGATACCGTCGGCAGTGACGCGGGCTGAGGCATAGCAGTCGCCCGAGTTCACTAGGTCGCAAAACTCCTCATAGTCAGCTGTTGTCCCAATCAGGTAATACCCATCAGTGTCTCGTTCTATGCCCATCACAGGCATGGCCCAAGTCAGAGTGAGGAGGAGGAAAGTCTTCTTTAGTTTTTTCATAAGTTCGTGTTAGGTGGTAGTATCTCTCGCAGCGGCTCCATGACAAAGGGGCGCTGGTGCATACGGGGATGAGGGAGCGTGAGACGCTGACCGGGCAGGACCTCCTCGTCGTCCAGACAGAGATCACCAAGTGTGAGGATGTCGATATCGATGATGCGATCCGGGTGCAGAAGGGTGCCATCGGGGGAGATCTCCGTCTTGGTAGTGCGCCCCATGGCCTGCTCTATGGCCTGTGTAACGTAGAGGAGCTGAGCTGGAGTGAGGGTGGTGTCGAAGGCGGCCACGGCGTTGAGAAAGGCGGGGGCATCGGGGGCCATATCGACGGGCTCTGTCTCGTGTATGGAGGACAGGGCCTGCAGAGGACCTATGACCTCGGCAAGGGCGGCAACCGCCTCCATGATGGCATGGCGGCGGTCGCCGAGATTGCTACCCAGGGCTATATAGGTTAGCATTAGCGTTTAGGTTTTGAGTTCTTGAGTTTTTTAGGTTTTGAGTTCTTGCGTGAAGAAGGTTTCTTGGAGGACTCAGCCATCTTGTGAGTGGACATGAGAGTATCGACAAGCTCAAAGTCGAGTTGGCGCTTTTCGAGATTGGCTCGGGCCACGCGCACTGTGACACGATCGCCAAGACAGAAGCAGTGCCTGCGGCGGCGCCCCACGAGACAGTAGTTGCGCTCGTCAAACTCATAGTAGTCGTCCGTCAGGTCGCGTGCCAGCACAAGTCCCTCGCAGTGGTTGTCGTCACACTCTACGTAGAGGCCAAAGTCGGTCACGCCGCTGATGGTGCCCTCAAAGTCGCGGCCCAGTCGCTCCGACATGAACTCCACCTGCTTATACTTGATGCTGGAGCGCTCGGCCTGGGCGGCCAACTGCTCCATGGCGGAGGAGTGCTCGCAGAGGTCCTCATACTTCTGTGCCGAGGCTGAGCGTCCACCCTCCTGATAGCGGGTGAGGAGACGATGGACCATGGTGTCGGGATAGCGACGTATGGGAGAGGTGAAGTGGGTGTAGTGCTGGAACATGAGGCCGTAGTGGCCAATGTTGTGCACGGAGTAGCGCGCCTTGGCCATACAGCGCAGGGCGAGTATCTCCACGAGAGAGGCCTCGCCCTTTCCCTTGACGTCGGCCAGGAGCTTGTTGAGGGAGCGGCTGATGTCGGTCTTGGTGCCCTCGGTCTTGAGCTTATAGCCCCAGCGCCCGATGAACTGGCTGAGGTTCTGGAGCTTTTCGGGGTCGGGCACGTCGTGGATGCGGTAGGGTAACACCTTGGGCACAGCCCGTTTGGAGCCCTTGCCGGAGAGGGTGGTGCTGGTGCCCGGGTGGCCCTGTGCCACGCTCTCAGCCACGGAGCGATTGGCCAGCAGCATGAACTCCTCTATGAGCCAGTGACTCTCGTTGCTCTCTACGATGTAGGTGCCCACAGGACGTCCTGTCTGGTCAATCTCAAAGCGCACCTCAGGACGTTCAAAGCCTATGGCTCCACTCTTGAACCGGCGGTCGCGCAACTGCTCGGCCAGCGACCAGAGTATCCTCAGGGCTTCTACCAACTGGGGAGGAATGCCCGCCTGCGAACTTTCCATTTTCCACTTTCCATTTTCCATTTCCAGCACCGGCTGCACCTCCTCGTAGGTAAAGCGGCGGTTGCTCCTGATG
This sequence comes from Bacteroidaceae bacterium, assembly GCA_024400995.1. Taxonomy (GTDB): domain Bacteria; phylum Bacteroidota; class Bacteroidia; order Bacteroidales; family Bacteroidaceae; genus Alloprevotella. The sequence continues at coordinate 36,864 of JAKSLU010000006.1, read as the reverse complement.
ACGGTGTGGGCCAGGTGCCAGCGTTTGATCTTGGCCTCTCGGTCGAGGGTGAAGATGGCGCTATAGCAGAGCTTGTCCTCGTCGGGACGGAGGGAGCAGATAAAGTTGCAGAGGCGTTCGGGGAGCATGGGTATGGTGCGGTCAACAAGATAGACGGAGGTGGCGCGATGCTGGGCCTCACGGTCGATGATGTCGCCCTCCTTGACGTAGTGGCTCACGTCGGCAATGTGTACACCGACCTCCCACTCGCCCTCCTTGAACTGACGGATGGAGAGGGCATCGTCAAAGTCCTTGGCATCCTTGGGGTCGATGGTGAAGGTGAGTACGTCGCGGAAGTCCTCGCGGCGGGCTATCTCCTCGGGGGTGATGCCGGGCTCTATCTTCTCTGCAGCTCGGGTGACGGCAGCGGGATAGTCGTAGGGCAGGCCGTACTCTGCCAGGATGGCGTGCATCTCGGCGGTGTTGTCGCCTGAGTTGCCGAGCACATCGACAACGCGGCCGATGGGGTTGCGGGCACGGCTGGGCCAGTCGATAATCTCAGCCACCACCTTCTGACCATTGAGTGCACCGTGGAGATGAGCCTTGGGAATGTAGATGTCGCGGCGCAGGGTGCGATCGGTCGTGACGACAAAGGCGTAGTGGCGCTCCACCTCGAGGCGGCCCACGTAGCGCTTGCCAATGATGCTCTCCTCCACGTCTTCGTTTTCGTTATCGTCTTCGTTAAGCTGGTACACGCCCTTGCTCACCTGGCGGACAAACTCTGCCTCCAGCATCTCATCGATAACGTCGATGATAAGCATCTTGGTGGGATGGTTTTTGGCGCGTAGAATACTGAAGAGGTCCTTCAGCGTGAAGCCCTCATCGGGCTGGCCTACAAAGAGGTCTATAAGAAAGGCTCGGACATCCTTCTTCTTGAGGCGTCCGAGGCTGGGGGTGTCTTTTCTTTTCATATCTTTTGGCCCCGCCAAGAATGGCGGGGAGGGTGTTACTTACCTGTGATTATTTTTTGGATGTCGTGCAGCTTGTTGAGGGCCTCGATGGGCGTGAGGGAGTTAACGTCGAGGCCCATAATCCTGTCACGGATATCAGCCAGCACGGGGTCATCGAGCTGGAAGAACGACATCTGGGCTCCGCCCTCATTCTTCGTTTTTACATCTTCGTTCTCCACTGACTTGTGCACGCTGCCCTTCTCCCTTTGTTCCAACTGGGCGAGCACCTCCTCAGCGCGGGTCACGATGGAGGGCGGCATGCCTGCTAGACGCGCCACGTGGATACCAAAGCTATGCTCCGAGCCGCCAGGCTGCAGCTTGCGGAGGAACACTACGCGACCATTGACCTCACGCACCGACACGTTGTAGTTCTTTACACGCTGATAGAGTTCCGTCATCTCATTGAGTTCGTGATAGTGTGTGGCAAAGAGCGTGCGGGCATGGCGGCCAGGCTGCTCATGCAGGGCCTCCACTATGCTCCAGGCTATGCTGATGCCATCGTAGGTGGAGGTGCCACGCCCGAGCTCGTCGAAGAGGACGAGAGAGCGCTCCGTGAGGTTGTTCATGATGTTGGCAGCCTCGGTCATCTCTACCATAAAGGTTGACTCGCCCGCCGATATGTTGTCCGAGGCACCGACGCGGGTAAAGATCTTATCGACCACACCGATGCGGGCACTCTCGGCTGGCACAAAGGAGCCCATCTGTGCCAGCAGGGTGATGAGGGCGGTCTGGCGGAGCAAGGCACTCTTACCTGCCATGTTGGGACCCGTCACGATGATGATCTGCTGTTGTGTGGTGTCGAGCAGTACGTCGTTGGCCACGTACTCCTCGCCTGCAGCCATCTGCGTCTCGATCACGGGGTGGCGGCCCTGACGGATGTCGGTCACGAGACCATCGTCCACCACGGGACGCACATAGCGGTTGGTCTTGGCCACGTCGGCCAGGGAGCGGAAGCAGTCCAGGTCGGCCAGTGCGCGGGCATTCTGCTGCAGCGGCACGATGAGCTCGGCAGCGGCAGCGACGAGGGCACCATAGAGGCGGGTCTCGAGCACCAGAATCTTGTCCTCAGCGGTGAGTATCTTGTTCTCGTACTCCTTGAGCTCCTCGGTGATGTAGCGTTCGGCATTGACAAGTGTCTGCTTGCGTATCCACTCCTGCGGCACGTACTCCTTGTAGGTATTGCGCACCTCTATGTAGTAGCCAAAGACGTTGTTGTAGCCTATCTTGAGGCTCTGGATGCCCGTGCGGTCCACCTCGCGCTGCTGCATGTCGAGCAGATAGTCCTTGCCGGAGGTAGATATGCGGCGATACTCGTCCAGGTCTGCATCGACGCCGGTCATGATGACCTGACCCTTGCCCACGGCCATGGGAGGCTCAGGACAGAGCTCCCGCTGTATGCGCTGGCGGAGTTCGGTGCAGGGGTTGAGACGTTCGCCTATCTCGCGTATAGAGGCCTCGTCAGCATGGACGCAGGCGTTCTTGAGGATAACGACGGTCTCCAGCGCGGCGCGCAGCTGCTGCATTTCGCGGGGATTGATGCGACCCGTGGCGAGCTTGCTGACGAGGCGCTCCACGTCGCCCACCTTGCTGAGTTCCACCTCGCAGAGTTCAGCGAACTCGGGCTCACGGAAGAAGTGCTCCACGGCCGACTGACGCTGGCGTATGGGCTCCAGCTGGCGCAGCGGGAACTGCACCCAGCGTGCCAGCTGACGACCGCCCATCGGGGTCAGAGTGCGATCGATGACATCACGCAGGGAGCGGCCATCCTCGCCTGTGGTATGGATGAGTTCAAGATTGCGAATGGTGAACTTGTCGAGGCGCACAAAGTGTTCCTCCTCTATGCGCTGCAGTCGCGTGATGTGGCCAGTGTCCTTGTGCTCCGTTATCTCCAGATAGGCCAGACAGGCACCTGCGGCGGCAGTTGCAGCATGGAGATGCTCCACGCCGAAGCCCTTGAGGTTCTTCACGCCGAACTGCTTGAGCACCTTCTGGCGACTGGCCTGCTCATTGAAGGCCCAGTCCTCCAACTCAAAGGTGAAGTAGCGGGGGCCGAACATCCCCTGGAATCTATCCTTGCGTCCACGCTCCACGAGTACCTCCTTGGGGCCGAAGCCTGCCAGGAGCTTGTCGATATACTCGGCCTCACCCTCTGCTACGAGAAAGTCGCCCGTGCTGATGTCCAGCAGTGCCAGACCCACGGTGGAGCTGCCATAGTGGACGGCTGCCAGGAAGTTGTTTTGGCGGGCATCCAGCGCATTGTCACCGAGCACTACACCGGGGGTTACGAGCTCGGTGATGCCACGCTTGACGAGCTTCTTGGTGAGTTTGGGGTCCTCCAGCTGGTCGCAGATGGCTACACGACGACCGGCCCTGATGAGGCGGGGCAGGTAGTTGTCCAGCGCATGATAGGGGAAACCCGCCATCTCCGTAGGGGCAGACGACTTGCCGTTGTTGCGTCGGGTGAGGGTGATGCCCAGTATCTGGGCTGCCTCGATGGCGTCCTGGCAGTAGGTCTCGTAGAAGTCGCCGCAACGGAAGAGCAGCAGTGCGTCAGGGTGCTTGGCCTTGAGGTCATAGAACTGACGCATCATGGGAGTGAGTTCTTCTTTCATCTTTGTGGGAGGTGGGAGTATGGAGTATTAGCGTAGGCGGCGGTACAGTGCGATGCCAAAGAGGAGGAGGATCAGAGCCAGGGCTACATAGGCGACAACCTCCGTCACGGTGACGGTCTGCGGACGGAACTCGAGGACAACCTCATGCTGACCGTTGGGCACGCGCAGGGCACGCAGCACGTAGTTCACGCGTCCCAGTTCGGCGGGCTCGCCATCGATGGTGGCCGTCCAGCCAGGATAGTAGATGTCGGAGAATACGCAGAGACCACCACCCTGTGTTGTCACGCTGTAGTGGAGTTCGTTGGGAGCATAGCTGGTCAGAGTGGCAGTGCCGGTGGAGAGGGCACCATCGAGCTCGTTCTTGAAGCGGCGGTCGGCCACGGCCTGGTGCTTGGTGTCAATGCGACCGAGAGCAACAATCTCCTGGTCGGCGTTCTCTACAAACTGGAGCTCACGCACAAACCAGGCATTGCCATTGGCATAGAGGTTCGGCGCGGCATAGCGGCCACCCTGTCCTACGATGAAGTACTTGCAGTTGAGCATGTTGAGCACGGGCGTGATACTATCGCCGGGCACCTGCTCCATGATGTAGCGGAAGGGGTCCTCCACATCGGCGGGTATGGTCTCGGCCAGCGTGTTGACCTGCATCATGATGTTCTGTCCCTCGCGGTTGAGATAGCGGTCGATGAGATCCTGGTAGCGGTGGAGCTTGGCCGCATGATAGCCGCCGATACTGTGGTGGAGATAGGAGGTCTGGTTGCTTGTCTCATTGAAGGTGCTCGTGCTCAAGTTCATCACGCGATAGTAGGGGTCGGTGTCGCGCAAGATATACTCGTCGGCCAAGGTACGCTTATCAAAGGACTGTGTTTGTACCACGGGGTCGTCAAAGGACTCATCGTTCAGATACTTGCGGTCCTCCAGCCATAGGTCGCCCAGACAGAGCACGGAGACGAGCAGACAGAGCACCTTCTGGCCTATCCACTTGCGGTCGTAGGCCAGGAGCATAGCGATGCCGAGCATGATGATGATGAGGCTGCGCAGGGCAGAGTCGCTTACCACGCTGCCACGCATCTGACCGATGCCGTGCAGGAAAGCCTGCATCTGTTCCGCACCCACATAGGGCGTGAGCTGCATGACGGCATTCTGCTCGGCCATGCTCAGGCAACTGCCCTGACTGACCATCAGCACGAGGCAGGGTACTACGGTCATTACCAGGCCTGAGGCCAGACCCACCCTGCCACGCATGGTGCGCAAGATGTCGGCTGGGCCGCGGCTGATGAGTTCTGCCAGCGTGAGCACGGCCAACAGAGGTATGGTGAACTCCGCCACGACGAGCGCTGAGCTCACCGTACGGAACTTGCTATACATGGGCACGAAGTCAATGAAGAAGTCCGTCACGGGCATCATGTTCTTGCCCCATGCCATGAGAAGTGAGAGCATGGTGGCCAGGAGTAGGGCCCACTTGATGGGGCCACGCACCACCCACAGACCGACAAAGAAGAGGAACAGCACGAAGGCTCCCACATACACAGGGCCTACCGTGAAGGGCTGATCGCCCCAGTACGTCATGAGACCAGGCAGAGGAGCATCACCGCGCACCTTGTCCATGTGCTGCTGGACGGAATAAACGTTGCCTACGAACTCCTCAAATCCAGGACGCTCCTGCCACTCCTCCTTGATGCCGCCGTCCTGCGAGAGGATGGCACCCGAGCCGCCGCCCATATAGTCGGGCACGAGTAGTGTCATAGTCTCATCCACGCCGTAGCTCCACTGTGTGATATACTCACGTGAGAGTCCGTTTGTCTCCTGCTGACTGTCCGATGTTGCGGGAGTGGGAGCAGAGAGCTCAGACTTGCCACGCATGGACTCCTTACTATACGTGTACGTGTGATAGAGGTTGGGCAGATTGGCTGCCACACCGAGCAGTCCGCTCAGGACAATCACGCCAGTAGCCTTGGCCCACTTGGAGAGAGCTTGCTGGGCACGGTTGCTAGGGCGCAGGGTATCCACAAAGGTGCACACCACGATGAACCCCATGAGGAACATGAAGTAGTAGGTCATCTGTATGTGGTTGCACAGCACCTGCAGTGCTGTAAAGAGGGCCGTCAGTGCAGCACCCTGCCACAGGCGACCACGATAGCACAGGATGAGACCAGCGATGGTGGGCGGGATGAAGCCCAGCGTGTTCACCTTCCAGATATGGCCGGCTGCTATAATGATAAGGAAGTAGCTACTGAAGGCCCAAGCCACTGCGCCCACGCTGCTCACCCAGGGGCGCTTGCCAAAGGAGCGCATGAGGATGTAGAAGCCCAGCAGATACAGGAACACATAGCCCCAGGCGCTGTCCATGCCCAGATGGATGGCGTTGCTCACCGTGCTCAGCACGGAGGTGGGCCCATAGGAGGGCGAAATCTGATAGGTAGGCATGCCGGAGAACATGGAGTTGGTCCAGCGCGACGTCTCGCCCATCTGCTCGTAGTAGAGTTGCTGCTCGTGACCTTGGCCTATGGCCGCCAGCGAGTCATGACCACCCAGCACCATGCCCTCGGACATGGGTGTGAAGAAGTAGGCCAGGCTGATAACAAGAAAGATAACTACGGCCAGAGCATCGGGCCAGTAGCGCTTGAAGAGGACTGTGAGAGAGTCTTTCATAATGTAGGGTTTACTATTTGCGTGCAAATTTACGCATTTTTCGCGAAATTTAGGCGGAAAAGTTTGCACAATAACATATTTTTCGTAATTTTGCACCCGCTTTGCGCCCTTCGGGGCCAAACATTAAACATTATACATTAAACATTTAACCTCTTACAAACCTATGTACTTAGATTCTGCTAAGAAGACTGAGATCTTTGGAACGTACGGAAAGTCCAACACGGATACTGGCTCCGTAGAGAGCCAGGTGGCCTTGTTCTCCTACCGTATCTCCCATCTGACGGAGCACATGAAGCGCAACCGTAAAGATCATACCACTGAGCGTGCGCTTGTACAGCTGGTAGGTAAGCGCCGTGCCCTCATGAAGTATCTCAAGGAGCGCGACATCGAGCGCTACCGTGCCCTCGTGAAGGCTCTCGGCCTCCGCAAGTAATGCTGTGAACCCGCACACAAGCTTCACACAAAACCTTAGCCCTGCCACTCCTATGAGGAGAGGCGGGGCTTTTTGAATGAGGAAATAATAAATAATAAATAAGAAATAACAAATAAGAAACGATATGATACAACGTCTTATCTCTTTTCTCCAGGACTCCCCAGTCAACTATCTGGCCACCCAGGCCGTGGCCCAGCGACTGGAGGCCGCAGGTTTCCGCCACATCGATGCCTCTCAGCCTCTGCCTGAGATTAAGGCCGGCGATGCCTTCTATTTCACCAAGAACGACTCCTCTATCTATGCATTCCGTATGGGTCTGCGCCCGCTCAGCAAGGCAGGCTTCCGTATGATCTGCGCCCACTGCGACTCCCCCACCATGCGCATCAAGCCCCAGGCCGAAATGGTGGACCGCGAGGGACACATCCGCCTCAACACCGAGGTCTATGGTGGGCCCATCCTCTCCACCTGGTTCGACCGCCCCTTGAGCCTGGCCGGACGAGTCATCCTGCGTACTGCTGATACCCTGCAGCCCGAGACCCGCCTGCTGCACATCCGTCGGCCTCTGCTGCAGATCAGCAACCTGGCCATCCACTTCAACCGCCAGGTGAACGATGGTGTCAAGCTCTCCCGCCAAAAGGACATGCTCCCTCTGCTCGGTCTCGTGGAGCAGGAACTGGAGCGCAAGGGTGTGCTGCTCTCACTCATCGCCGAGGAACTCGGTGTAGAGCAGGAGCGTATCATCGACTTTGACCTCTATCTCTACGACACCACCCCTGCCTGCACATTTGGTCTGCATCAGGAGTTTATCTCCGCAGGTCGCCTGGACGATCTGAGCATGGTGCACGCTGGTCTGGAGGCTATCCTTGCTGCCAGCAAGGAGCCCGAGGTGACACAGGTGCTCGCCATCTTCGACAACGAGGAGACCGGTTCGCAGACCAAGCAGGGAGCCGCCTCCCCCTTCCTCTCCACCATCCTGCAGCGCCTCGTCATGGCTCAGGGCGGCACGATGGAGGATTACCACTGCAGCGTGGAGCGCGCCTTCATGATCTCCGCCGACAACGCCCACGCCTATCATCCCAACTATAGTGAAAAGTACGACCCCACCAACCATCCCGTGCTCGGTGGCGGCCCCGTCATCAAGTTCAATGCCGCGCAGAAGTACGCCAGCGATGCCATGTCGGCCTCCGTATTTGCCGAACTGTGTCGCGAGGCGGGCGTGCCGTGCCAGCGCTTTGTCAACCATAGCGACGTGGCAGGCGGCAGCACGCTGGGCAACATACTGGCCTCCTCGCTCCCTCTGCGTGGTGTGGACATGGGCAATCCCGTGCTCGCCATGCACAGTGTGCGCGAGACAGGTAGCGTCAGTGACCACGAGGCCTGCATCCGCGTGTTCACACATTTCTATGCCTGATAGGTGTAGGCGTACATATACCCAGATGTAGGGTTGACTAACCCTCAGTCTAAAATAAGGGGCATCCCCGGCCTGACTGTTCTGGCTGGGGATGCCCTGCTGGTTTTACTGTACTTCAGTTCTATACTTCCTATACGGGAATCTCCCACTGCCGGTAGGTCACGCCGCGGGCACCAAAGCCCTCCTTCTGTGCCTGCAGGCCTTCGTTGAGAAAGCGTCCCTCGTTCTCGTTGCTGATACCAAAGTCAAAGTAACGCACATCCGCACGCTCCCGACGATAGTAGTCTATGATGTGCAGAAAGAGGAGGTCCATCACACCATTCTGTTTGCCCTCTGCCGTGGCGTGAGGGTACTGGGAGTGAGCCACGGGACCGCACTCAAAGAGCACCACAATGCCCTCCACCTGCTGCTCCCGCTCTGCCACCCAGCAACGTATCTGCTGCGGAAAGCGCGTCATGAGCAGCTGCATCTCCTCCGCCGTGTGCACAGGACGGGTGTTGTGACTGGCCGCCAGGTTCTGCTCAATGATAGGCCACAGGGCGGGGAGCTCTGCGGTATCGCGCACCTCGCGTACCTGATAGCCCAACTTGGTGGCACGGCGCTGACCGCGGCCACGGCGTTCCTCCACGGGAGCCGTGAGGGGAGAGCGCAGGTCGATGGCAGTGGCCAGATTGCACACCCTCAGCGTAGCACCTATGCGCCACAGGGCATACTCATCGTCCTCGGAGGGTTGACGATGGTAGATGTAGGGCACCTGCTTGTAGGTCCACAGTCCGAAGCCTGCCCGCTTGAGATACACGCGGATGCAGTCCATGATGGCCATCACCTCGCCCGCAGTGGTCTTGGGAGCAAGCACCAGTCCACCGTAGGTCAGGCCCTGATGGGAGTGGAGCGTGGTGCCGGCCTCGTTGGCAGGCAGTACGGCGAGCCACCGCTTGTCATCATGGCAGATGAGCGAGTGGTCCCTAAACCTGTTAGCATGGTAGTCCATGAAGGCGCGCTGGAACAGGAAGGTGCCGTTCCGGGCTCCCTCCACAAACTTGTCCCAGGCCTGATGGTCATCAGGCCCATACCTACGTATCTGTATCATCGGACAAGGACTAATACTCCTCCTCGTTCCAGAGGAAGTCATCCTTGGAGGGGTAGTCGGGCCATACGTCCTCTATGGTCTCGTAGATGTCACCCTCGTCCTCGAGCTCTTCGAGGTTCTCGATTACCTCAAGGGGGCATCCAGAGCGCTGAGCGTAGTCCAAAAGTTCGTCCTTGGAGGCGGGCCAGGGGGCATCCTCCAGATAGGTGGCAAGTTCTAGTGTCCAGTACATTATAGTTAAGATTTAAAGCCCCACCCTCCGAAGCTGGCTACGCCACTTCGGTATCCCTCCCCGAGAGGGAGGGCTGAATACTCAATGTGGGATGGGAGAGGTTTATAGTGTGTGGTTTATGGTTTATAGCTTATGGTTTAACGGGCTGTAAAGCTTGTCGTGTTTGTGGTGCCAACGGCAGTGGAGCCGAGGTAAAGTCCATGCCAGGCGGTGGTGGCATCGGTGGGTGCGGTGGTGGAGTACTTCACGTTGTAGGAGCTGCCAGACTTCATGCCTGTGGCGGTAAATACGCTGGAGGAGCTGCTTACGTTTCCTTCAAACGAGTAAGTTACCAAATTATTGCCCGAAGCATCGGCTAAAGTGTAGTAGCGTCCTGCGGAGTAGCTCACCGAACCACCGATATAGTAGCCCTGCACAGCAGAGGCGAAACTGCTGGAACTGCTGCCCCCCTGGTTGCCGCCAGCCGTGATGCAGATGCCGTTGCCTGTAATACGGACATAGTTGTAGCCGTCGCAGTCAAAGCCCATCTCTGCACCGCCCTTGGTGGTGTAGGAGAGTAGGGCGCCGTTACCAATCTCTAGAGCACCTGCCTTGCCGTAGTTGGAATCGACGGCATCGTTGCCAGTGGAATAGCATACCGTCACGCCGCCATCAAAGCTGATGCCGCCAGCGGAGTTGATGCAGTCATCGTAGCACTTGAAGTAGTGCTTGCCGCCCAGTATGCGGATGGAGCCTTCGGCTTTGACCTTACTTTCCAGACCCTCGGCACCGTCGGTGGCAGTAGAAACTTCGGTCTGTCCGCCATAGATGACCACGGTGCCCTGCACCTTGATACCCTTGGCGGAGGAGCCACTGCTGTCCTCGCCGGGGCGACCGCCAAAGCCGCCTGTAGAGCCACCTGTACTGCCGTACTTGCTGCCTGTGGTAGCGATGGTCAGAGTGGGGCCGTTGCCGTCCTCCGTGCCTTGGATGTAGTTGCCTTCTACCTTGATGCCCTTGCCTCCAGCACCGCTCATGCTGATATTGATGGTGCCGCCCAGCAGGTGTGCATCGCTGTCCACCTTCAGGCCCTTGGCCGTAAAGGCATCGCTGGTGGCTACACCGCCTATCGTTCCGCCCTCATACTGTGAGGTCACATTGCTGATGGAGTACGTGCGGGTCGTGCCGCTGGTGGAGTAGCTGGAGGATACTTGGTAGAAGTAGTCCTTACCAGAGGTGGGACCGCTGAAGGTGCCACTCTTGATCGTATAGGACGTGCCGCCGCCAAAACCGCCGCTACTATAGTTGGGAGCCCCAAAGTAGTAAGTGCCCGTGTCTGCCTTGCCAAAGTCGTAGCAGTAGAAGGTAGTGCCGTTCACCGTGACCTGCAGGCTGAGCGTGGCGACCTGTGTGCCGTCGCTCTTGTAGAGATACACGCTCGACCACACGCTGTTGGTCTGCTGTCCGGGGCGTCCGCCACCGCTGGTGGAGGTGGGCACGTTGACATAGACCTTGTAGCTCTTCTGTTCCACCTCGGGCTCGGGGTCAGGCTCGGAGGTCACCTCCACGGCATCGCTGGCGGTGCCGGCTGCACCGGTATTGGTTATCTTGATGTCGGCCTCATCGCTCACCCAGAGATTGCCAGCGCTGATGCCACGGGCTCCTGCACCGCTGGTGGTGATGGTAAACTTGCCGCCACTCACCGTGACGTCAGTTCCCTTGAGGGCCGTCACGTAGCCCAGGTCACCGTTCTCTATGCAGGCTTTGCCGCTCTGCTGGATGGTGTACTCACCGCCCGTGATGTTGAGTTCCTGCTTGGACTTGATGGCCTTGTTGCCTGCTCCGCTGGTGGTAAGGGTGTAGGTGCCACCGCTCAGCGTCATCAGCGAGTCGCTCTTCAGCGCAGCCACGTCAGTAGCAGTGGTGGTGATATTGAGGACGCCGTCCTTGATGATCATCTGGCCGTCCTGCTCCTTGGTCTCATCGCCTGTAGCCTCAGCCTGAATGCCATCGCCGCCCACCTTGCTGATGGTCACGGAGCCGCCATTCTGCTGGTAGTACTGTCCGGCATGGAAGCCGTCGTTGGCCGCACTCACTACGGTGATGGAACCTGTGGTCTTCTTGAGTTGCAGGTACTCCTTGGTAGAGAGGGCATGCTTGATGTTGCCAGTAAGACTCAGTGCACCTGCGCCGCCCACCTCCAGATGGCCCTTGCAGTAGAGGGCGGCCTTCTGTCCGAGATCCTCAGTGGCATCGGCCAGGGTGTTGGTCGTTCCCTCCTGGAGAGTGAGGGCTACGCGCTTGCCCACCTTGATGTCGAGAGCCTCGCCATAGCCAGTGCCTGTGAGCTGCAGGCCGTTGAGAACGATGGTGGCCTTGTAGTCACCCTTCAGGACAAAGGCACCAGTGCCAGTGCCTTGCAGGGTGTAGGTGAACTCATCGCTTGTGTTCGTGTTGTCAATGGTGACGATGCCATTGGCGTTGGTCACCGTCACACCGCTGTGCTGCCCGCTGACAGTAGCGTTCTGTCCATCCCACTGGATGGTCCACTGTGTCGTCTCCTGCGACTGGTCGCCCTCGTTACCGAAGGCAATGTGGTCGATGTCACTCAGCTGATAGTGCAGGTCAGTTCCCTCGACCGTCAGGGTTGTCTCACTGAATGCGAGAGCTGTGATTTGCGAGAGAGAGATTGTGGCGCTGGTACCATCCTTGAAGGTGATGGTCACTCCTTCGTGCGCCATTGCCAACAGCCCAGCTACCGCCAGAACGAAGGCAAGGGTAAGGGTGCGGAGTTTCATGTTTCTCGTTCATTAGTTTTAGTTTTGTTTTGTGTTGAGTGCGCAAATATAGTACAATTATACCATATACACGCACGCGAGGAGCATTTTTTTCATTATTTTTCTGCTAAAAGTGCGTTTTTTGCTACCAAAACTCCCTCACATTCGTGAGAAAGAAGTAAATTTGCCCGCAGATAAACCTCTTTTTCCTATGCAAGACATCCTCGCTTGGTTCTCCGCCCTGGAGGGCGCTGACCGTCTCTACTGGTATGTAGCCTTGTTCGCCTCCACCATCTTTGTGGTGCAGACTATGCTCACCTTCATCGGCATTGACCATTTTGATAGCAGTACCGATGTCGATTTTGATGCCTCCGGCGTGGGCGACTCCGTCGATGGACACACGCTGGGCAGCTTTGGCATCTCGCAGTTGTTCTCCGTGCGTACAATCATCTACTTCATGCTCGGCTTTGGTTGGGGTGGCATTTGCTTTGGCTCCATTGAGGCCCTGTGGCTGCGCGGACTGGTATCTGTGCTGACGGGCGTGGTGTTTGTCGCAGTGTTCTTCTGCATCATGCGCACCATGTTCAAGCTGGAGGCCTCTGGCAACGTCAGCATCAAGGAGTGCGTGGGCCACACGGCCGATGTGTATCTCCGCATAGGAGCCCAACGCAGCAGCAAGGGCAAGGTGAACGTCAGCCTGCAGGGCGCTCTGCGTGAGTATGAGGCCCTGACGGATGGTCCCGAGATAGCCTCTGGCACCAAGGTCAAGGTACTCCAGGTCATCGGCGCCAGCACACTACTGGTAGCCCCAGATGCATAAGCAAGAGTAACTCCTCAACATTAAACATTAAACATTAAACATTAAACCTTAAACCATAAACCCTATGGACTCCTTTTCTATTATCATTATCCTTGCGCTGGTCTTCCTGGGAGGCCTCGCAGCATTCCTCAACCGTTATCGCCGTTGCCCCTCCGACAAGATTCTCGTCGTGTATGGCTCTGGCAGCAACCGCAGTGCCCGCTGCTACCATGGCGGCGGCAAGATGGTATGGCCCATCGTGCAGGACTATGGCTACCGCAGCCTGACGCCTATCGGTATCGATGCCAACCTGACCAACGCCCTCTCCCGCCAGAACATCCGCGTGGATGTGCCCTGCCGCTTCACCGTGGGCATCAGCACTGATCCCGACTACATGCTCAACGCCGCCGAGCGTCTGCTCGGTCAGAGCCCCGCTCAGATCCAGGAGGTGGCCCGCGATATCCTCTTCGGCCAGCTCCGTCTGGTCATCGCCACCATGAGCATTGAGGAACTCAACGCCGACCGCGACAAGTTCCTGGAGGCTGTCACCGCCAATGTGGATGTAGAGCTCAAGAAGATTGGTCTCTACCTCATCAACGTGAACGTCACCGATATCAAGGACGAGAGCGGCTACATCGAGGCCCTCGGTCAGGAGGCTGCCGCCAAGGCTATCAACGAGGCCAAGGTGCGCGTGGCTGAACAGGAGAAGTTCGGTGAGATCGGTAAGGCAGATGCCGTCCGCGAGACCCGTATCCGTACCGCCGAGGCCAACGCTGCCGCCGTGCGTGGTGAGAACGAGGCCAAGGTGGCCATCGCACAGAGTGATGCCGAGCGTCGCGAGGCCGAGGCTGAGGCTCAGCGCAAGGCTGTAGCTGCCGAGAAGGTAGCCGAGGCCCAAGCCAAGGAAGAGGCCTACGCCGCTGAGCGCAAGGCCGAGGAGGCCCGTGCTGAGCGTGAGCGTTCCACCCAGAATGCCGACGTGCTCGTCAGCCAGGAGATCGAAAAGAAGCGTCTCGTCATCGCTGCCGAGGCTGAGGCCGAGCAGAAGCGCGTCAACGCCAAGGGTGAGGCTGATGCTATCTATGCCAAGATGGAGGCCGAGGCCAAGGGTCTCTATGAGATTCTGACCAAGCAGGCCGAGGGTTACGACCGCATGATCAAGGCTGCTGGTGGCGATGCCACCAAGGCCTACACCCTCCTGCTGCTCGAAAAGCTCCCCGAACTCGTCAAGACACAGGTGGAGGCCGTCAAGGGCATCAACATCGACAAGGTTACTGTTTGGGACAGCGGCCAGAATGGCGACGGCAAAGGCTCTACCGCCAACTTTGTCAGTGGTCTGATGAAGAGCGTTCCCCCTCTCAACGAGCTCTTTGACCAGGCAGGTCTCTCCCTGCCCGAGTATCTGGCCAAGAAGCAGGATGCTCCCACCGTCGAGGAGGCCTAAGACCTGAGTTTTTACCACAACAAGGTGGGCTCTTTCGCTAGATTGTGCAGAAGAGCCCACCTTTGTGATAGGGATTCATAGAGCTGCGGTCGCTCCATGCATAGAAACTGGCGCTGGTGCAATCGCGGGAATAGTTGCGGGAATTATCCTAGGAGTAGGTGGTTCGATTGCTGGCTCCTTGGGCTGAAAGCCCTATGGTGTGTAGCCTAGGGCAAACGACCGTAGGGAGTGACGCCCTAGGTTAGTTAGCAAGCACGCTAGGAGTATCGCTCCCCCTGGGGGGAGCTGTCAGCGCAGCTGACTGAGGGGGGCGGGGGTCGGGCTGGACATTGCCGCGTTGCGGCGACACAACGGTGTCGCGTTGCGACGTACTATTTGGGTCGGCATACATACCTAGGGCGTCATGGCCTACGGCCATTTGCCCTAGGCTGTACAACGAAGGGCCTGCAGCCCTTAGCGTACAGGACTGCCACTAAAGAATTGTAACGTTTTAGACTTTACAGACTACTAGAATAATATTATGTGAAAAGTCTCATCTTAGAGCAGAAATGATAAAGAAAATAGACTGGTTGTTGAACAGACTCTTGTTTTCAATGCACAATTTGGACTATTGTTTTACATTAGTTGTTTATACAATAGGCATATGGTTAGTTGTATATCCACTATATTGCTTGCCTTGCTGGAAGAGACGATTGAAAGAAAGAGAGGGAATTAGTACATTTAAGGAGTATACAGAGCGAATAACAAACCATATAAGAATTATACCGCAATATGGAGGTGCGATGATATTACTTGCTCTCCCGATGTATTTGGTGGTTGGTGTTTGGGCGATATGCTACGGTCCATCAGCATTGGAAATCATCAGACGACATTTGGTTATAGTTACAGCCTGTGGTATAATTCCTTCATGGATATTATGTGATCTGATTTATTGGAAGAAGAATCGTTATCTAAGGTATTTTGCTATATTCGAGAAGGAGAGTGTCAAGAAGAAGGCGGCCTGGATATTCGTCACGATTCTTGTTTTCGTTCTACTGATTGTAGCCAATTTCTTCCTAATATGGTACAATGGATTTCTCTATTAATTGTTGTCTTGTAAAAGTAGCTGGAAATGCTCCATACCACAGATAGAGACTAGGATTGACACAGTTTTCGCTATCAGGAGACTAGGATTTATTCCCGCCAAGGCGCTAAGGCGCATCTCGCTTTACGTGCGCAGTCGTCTGCAGAGTATAGGGTAGTGAGTCGTAGTGTACGGTGTAGTGAGCCGTAGTATATAGGTTGGTGAGCCGTACTCGCTATAACAGTTTTGCCCAAACTTGTGCACTGAGCACAAAGCGGGTATAACAAACTGCGTTACAATACGTTACGCAGTGTTTGGGCCGTACATTTTTGTACACTATTGTACACTGCTGTACACTCTCTATATGCAGAGTATTGCAGAGTTAGTGTACAAAAATGTTTGGCTGTACACTGCGTAAAGCGTTGTCTATCTGATGGTTGCACGCATTAGTGCACAAGTGCACGGTTTTGGACAAAAGTATTCTGGGAGGAGTTTCAGTCCGAACAAGGCCACCTCTTGCTATTCCTCTACGGGGGCTACGTCGGAGGGGGCATCATCGGGCTCAGCCTGCAGCGGACTGGGGTCCTGCTGCTGGAGGGCATCCTTGTGGGCCGTGTCGTCATCGGGGACTATCACAATGGGCTGTGCATAGGGAGTGCACAGAGCCTGGCATACAGCATCCTGAAAGTGATGGCCGCTGCTGGTGTGACGCAGACCCTGGTTCATGATGGCGAAGGCTAGCATGTGGCCATTGGGAGCTACGGCATAGCCTGCCAGGGTTGATACGCCTGTCAGCGTGCCCGTCTTGGCCATCACATGGTGGTGTGCGGCTCCAGAGGTCATGCGGTGGCTGAGCGTGCCATCATAGCCGGCGAGAGGGAGTGCGGGCTGTAGATGCTGATAGATGGCTGGCGTGCGATAGGCATGGCGCAGGATGAGAACGAGGGCCTCGGGGGTGGTGTAGTTGTAGAGCGAGAGCCCACTGCCGTCGGCCACCTGCAGCAACTTGGTGTCGAGTCCGATGGAGGAGAGCAGGGAGCTGACGCGCTGGGCAGCCTGCTTGCTGCTGCGCCCGAGCTGATAGAAGATGCTCTCTGCATAGTGGTTGTCGGAGCGCTTGAGCATACGCTCTAGCACCCTGTCGATGGAGGTGCGGCTCTCTGCCAGCTGGCGCAGCGGCTGGGTGCCGAGCGTCATCTGGTCGAGCTGGGTAGTGGTGTAGGCCTCACGCACCCTGCCCGTGAGTACGACCCCCTCACGCCGCAGGGCGGAAAGAAACTCCTGGGCAAAGTTGTCTCTCCCCTGGCATAGCAGGGGGCGCAGCGGTATGGCCTTGTCGTCCCAGCACCAACCCCATCCGAGGCGTGTGGTGTCCTTGAGACTGAGGTCGAGGATGAGGTCGCCCTCTATGGTGTCCAGGCCGAGTTCGCGCACGGCACGTGACATGGTGCGCACCTCCTCCGTCCCATAGCATGGGTCCATGCCTCCACGCACAACGAGGGAGCCCTGTCGCGTACGGGTGGTATCGGTGGTTAGGTTGCCTGTGGTGGAGAGCGTAGTGCGCAGACGGTAGTCACCGCCCAGCGCGGATAGTGCTGTGACGGCGGTCAGTATCTTCTGTGTAGAGGCGGGACGCAGGAGCTGATGGTGGCCATGGGCATAGAGTGCACTATCGGCTGTGAGGTCATAGACGTAGAGCCCCAGTTGCGTGCGCTCTATCAGCACAGGGTTGGCTGCGATGATAGAGTCGAGGCGCTGCGTGACCACCTGTGCCAGTGAGTCGGCGAGCGGACACTGCTCCGTGGTCTGTGCCGTAGCAACCATGCTGGTCACGATGCTCCACAGGAGGAGAGGGAGGAGGAGGGGGAGTCTATGGAGAGTCTTCATGGCGAGGGGCTATTTGTCACTTTCGCGGTAGCGGTTTTCGTCCTTATCCTCGAGCATGGAGAGATAGGAGGTGTAGCGGCTGGGGGCTATGCGGTGCTCCTCCAGCGCCTGACGTACGGCGCAGCCTGGTTCGTGGGTGTGGGTGCAGTTGGAGAAGCGGCAGTCCTGGCTCACAGCAAATATATCACGGAAGTAGTGGCCCAGTTCCTCGCGCTCCATGTCGAAGGTGCCAAATCCCTTGATGCCAGGCACGTCGATGAGCGATCCGCCAAAGGGCAGTTCGTATAGCTCGGAGAAGGTCGTTGTGTGCTGACCCGAACCGTGTGCCTCGCTGATGGCGGCGGTACGCGCCTTGGCGTCGGGGATAAAGGCGTTGAGTAGTGTGCTCTTGCCCACACCACTATGGCCGGCCAGTAGCGTGGTACGTCCCTCTAGCAACTGCCGGAGAGGGGCGCGCTGGGACTCGTCGTCGGCCAGAAGGGTGGCGGAGAGGGGGAGGCACTTGTAGCCTATGTGGGAGTAGATGAGTTGCAGGTACTCTGAGAGCTGACGCTCCTCGTCGGTGCGCAGGTCGTCCTGCTTGTTGAAGAGCAGAATGACAGGCACCCTGTATGCCTCAGCTGAGGCCAGAAAACGGTCGATGAACGTGGTGGTCGTCTCAGGCCGTGCCACGGTGACGAGGAGCAGGGCCTGGTCGATGTTGGCGGCCAGGATGTGGCTCTGCTTGGAGAGATTGCTGGCGCGGCGGATGATATAGTTGCGACGCTCATCTATCTCGGTGATAAAGGCGTGCCCCTCCTGTCCTGGCTCACAAAGCGTAACCCCGTCGCCAACGGCCACGGGGTTAGTGGTGCGGATGCCACGGAGACGAAAGTTGCCCTTCACCTTGCAGGGAACGAGCAGTCCCTCGTCCGTGCGGACATCATACCAGGAGCCTGTGCTGCGTACTACGCGTCCGTGCATAGGCCTGGGGACTATACGGTCATGATTTCCTTGGACTTGGCGGCCAGGAGCTCCTCGACGCGCTTTACCATGCGGTCATGAATCTTCTGGAGTTCGCCCTCAGCGTCCTTTTCGAGGTCCTCGGAGAGACCATCCTTGATGGCCTTCTTGAGCTTGTCGATACCATCGCGGCGGGCATTGCGGATGGCCACCTTACAGTTTTCGCCCTCGCCGTTGCACTGCTTGGTGAGGTCGCGGCGGCGCTCCTCGGTGAGAGGCGGAATGCCCAGGCGGATCACCTCGCCGTTGCTCTCAGGCATAATGCCGACGTTGGAGTCGATGATGGCCTTCTCGATGGGGCGAAACATGCTCTTGTCCCAAGGCTTGATGGCGATGGTACGGGCATCGGGGGTAGTGACGGCTGCCACGTTGTTGATGGGCACCATAGAGCCATAGGAGTTGACGCGTACCTCGTCCAGGATGTGGACATTGGCCTTGCCGGCACGGATGTGGCCGAGGGTCTCATCGAGGTGCATCACACTGAGTTCCATCTTTTCCTCGCAGTCAGCGAGAATCTGCTTGTGGTCTGTCATAATGGGGTGTTCTATAAGAATGAGATACTACTTGGATTTAATTATGTGGGCACAAAGTTAGCAAGTTTTTTTGAGAGTAAGGGCATGATGTGGGGATTTTTTGCTAATTTTGCGCTGATTTTAGCTCCACACCACACCGATGATGCTTGCCGACGTCATATTGCCCCTGGCACTCCAAGGCTCTCTGACCTATCGTGTGCCCGCAACCCTAGCCCCCCAGGTGAGGGTGGGTATGCTCGTCATTGTGCCCGTCAGGCGCAAGCACTATACGGCCATCGTCATCAGCACCCGCGAGGCGGAGGACCAGTCCACGCTGCGCGACATGACGAGCATCGTGGAGCCCTTGCCGCTCGTACGACCGGAGCAGCTCCGACTGTGGCGCTGGATGGCGCAGTACTACATGTGCACACCCGGCGAGGTGGCCAAGGCGGCCCTGCCAGCGGGCTTCAAGGACGAGGAGAAGATGGCACGACGAGCCGCCAAGACCAGTCAGTCCGTGCCCGACTTTACGCTCCCCACCGTCAAGCCTCTGCCCGAGCAACTCCGCCACCAACTCTCTGAGGCTCAGGAGACGGCAGTCCAGCAGATCGGTGAGGCCTGGGACAAGACACCCGTAGTGCTCCTGCATGGTGTGACCTCCTCGGGCAAGACGGAGGTCTATATCCGCCTCATACAGGAGGCTCTCGCCCGAGGTGAGCAGGTGCTCTACCTCGTGCCTGAGATAGCCCTGACAACGCAGCTCACCACCCGTCTGGGCAAGGTGTTCGGCGAGCAGATGGGCATCTGGCACTCCAAGTTTACGGACAAGCAACGCATGGACCTCTGGCGCCGACAGCTCACGCCAGAGGCCTACCCCCTCGTGCTGGGTGTGCGCTCCGCCGTATTCCTGCCCTGGCAGCGACTGGGACTCATCATCGTCGATGAGGAACACGAGCAGAGCTACAAGCAGCAGGACCCCGCCCCGCGCTACCATGCCCGCGACGTGGCCACCGTCATCGGCCAGATGCTGCAGGCCCACGTGCTCCTCGGATCGGCTACACCCGCCCTGGAGACTTACACCAACGCTAAGCAGGGTAAGTACGGCTACGTGACTCTCACGCAGCGCTACGGCGGAGTGGAGATGCCCGAGATCGTGGTGGAGAATATGAAGGAGCTCAAACGCAAGAAGCTGCTGACCTCTCCCTTTTCCCCTCGGCTGACGGAGGAGACGCGCGACGCACTGCGGGAGGGCCAGCAGGCCATCTTCTTCCAGAACCGTCGTGGCTACTCCCCCGTGCTGACCTGCCGTTCCTGTGGATGGACACCCAAATGTACCCGCTGCGATGTGAGCCTCACCTTCCACAAGGCCAAGGATGGCTACGAGGGCACACGCGACATGGGGCGTGGCACACTGCGCTGCCACTACTGTGGTGCCACGTATCAGGTGCCAGTCAAGTGTCCGCAGTGTGGCGACACCGAACTGCGCGACATAGGCTATGGTACGGAGAAGATAGAGGCTGCGGCCAAGGCGGTCTTTCCCGATGCCCGCATCCAGCGCATGGACCTCGATACGACCCGCTCACGGCGGTCGTATGAGGAGATTATCACCGACTTTCAGGCAGGCAAGAAGAACCTCCTCGTCGGCACACAAATGGTTACAAAGGGTTTGGACTTTGGACGTGTGAGGGTGGTGGGCATACTGCATGCTGACCAGATGCTCACGCAGCCAGACTTCAGGGCCTACGAGCGTTCCTTCCAGATGCTCTCACAGGTAGCAGGACGTGCGGGTCGCCGCAGTGGTCGTGGCAGGGTCATCCTGCAGACGAGCCAGCCCGAGCTGCCTGTGGTGCAGCACATCGTGAGGAACGACTATGAGGCCTTCTATGCCCAGGAGATGGAGGAGCGGCAGCTGTTCCGCTATCCCCCGTGCGCGCGTATAATATATATATATGTCAAGTCGCCCAAGGACCAGGTGGCTGAGACCGCAGCCCGCGTCATGGCGGACATGCTGCGTCCCTACCTTCAGCCCGGCGACCTGCTCGGGCCAGAGCGTCCCTACGTGGCACGCGTGTCGCTACAGTACATCCGGCGCATCATGATCAAGACCGATGCCACAGCACCCCCAACCGACATCAGGCGTCTCCTCATGGGGGCTCGCCAGTATATAGTGCAGCAGCCAGACCTCAAGGGTGTGAACATCTACTTTGACGTAGATCCTGTGTAGTGAGGCCTGCACCCTAGACTATATGCACTACCCCCTGCACTACGGCATCGTAGTGCAGGGGGTAGTGAGTATAGATGTATGGGTCGGACTACGCGTCGAAGAAGGTGAGTCCTCCATCGAGGGTGGGACGCGCCACACCGGGATACTCGCAGCAGAACTCCTCCTGCAGGCGCTGCAGATAGCGGGCTGCCTCCCATCGGGCCATAGGCAGGTCGTGCATGAGGTAGTTGCCACAGGTGGCGGCGGTGGTGCCGGGCACCTCGTCAGTGTAGTCACGCACAAAGCTGAAGGCCTCCAGCATCAGCTGGCGCACCTCCTCGCAGGGATAAGAACCCTTGACGATGAGATAGTTGCCAGTCATGCAGCCCATAGGACCCCAGTAGATGATGCGCTCCTTCCAGTCTGCGTGGTTGCGCAGATAGGTGGCCACGAGGTGCTCTATGGTGTGGAGAGCGGCGGGCTGGATGGCGGGCTCGTGGTTGGGCGCCGTCATGCGGATGTCGTAGGTGGTGAAACAGGTCTCACCTACGGCATCCTGACGGGAGATGTATATGCCAGGCTTGAGATCAGTATGATCTACCTGAAAGCTGGGAATTACTTCCATTGAGGTTTTGAGTTCTTAGGGTTTTGAGTTCTTGAGGTGTATTACAGCTTCTGCTTGATCTCAACTTCCTGGAAGGTCTCGATCATATCGCCCTCCTTGATGTCGTTGCAACCCTGCAGGGAGATACCGCACTCAAAGTTGGTGGTAACCTCCTTGACGTCGTCCTTGAAGCGCTTCAGGGCGGCAATGCTGCCAGTGAAGACTACGATGCCATCGCGAATGAGGCGTGCCTTGTCGGTGCGGCTGACCTTGCCGTCGATGACGTAGGCACCGGCCACCTGACCCACCTTGGAGATGTTATAGACGGCACGTACCTCAACGTTGGCCGTGATCTCCTCCTTGACGATAGGCTTGAGCATACCCTCCATGGCCTCCTTGACGTCCTCGATGGCGTCGTAGATGACGGAGTAAGGACGGATATCCACGCCCTCGGTGTCGGCCAGAGCACGCGCCTGCTTGGAGGGACGCACCTGGAAGCCCACGATGACGGCATTGGCGGCCTTGGCCAGCGTGACATCGTTCTCGCTGATCTGACCCACGCCCTTGTGGATGACGTTGACCTGGATGGTCTCGGTGGAGAGCTTGATGAAGGAGTCGGATAGAGCCTCGACGGAGCCGTCCACGTCGCCTTTGACGACGATATTGAGCTCCTGGTAATCGCCCAGTTGCAGACGGCGACCAATCTCGTCGAGGGTCAGCGTCTTCTGGGTGCGCAGGCTCTGCTCACGGGCCAGCTGCTCACGCTTGCCGGCAATCTCGCGGGCCTCCTGCTCGGTGTCCATGCTGTGAAGCTGGTCACCGGCCTGGGGGGCACCGTTGAGGCCAAGGATGGTGGCCGCCTGAGAGGGGCCGCACTCCTTGATGCGCTGACCGCGCTCGTTGAAGAGGGCCTTGACGCGGCCATAGTTCGTACCAGCCAGCACGACATCGCCCTGATGCAGGGTACCGTTGCTCACGAGTACGGTAGCCACATAGCCGCGACCCTTGTCGAGAGAGGACTCGATGATGGTGCCGACGGCCTTGCGGTTGGGGTTGGCCTTGAGATCGAGCATGTCGGCCTCGAGGAGCACCTTCTCGAGGAGCTCATAGACGCCGTCGCCCTTCTTGGCACTGATTTCTTGACTCTGATACTTGCCGCCCCACTCCTCCACGAGGTAGTTCATGGCAGCGAGCTCGGTCTTGACGGCATCGGGGTTGGCGCCGGGCTTATCAATCTTGTTGATGGCAAAGACGATGGGCACATTGGCGTTGGCGGCGTGGGAGATGGCCTCCTTGGTCTGGGGCTTGATGCCGTCGTCGGCAGCCACGATGATGATGGCTACGTCGGTCACCTGAGCACCACGGGCACGCATGGCGGTGAAGGCCTCGTGACCAGGGGTATCAAGGAAGGTGATGTGGCGGCCAGACTTGCTGAGCTTGACGTTGTAGGCACCGATGTGCTGGGTAATACCGCCGGCCTCACCCGCAATCACGTTGGCGTTGCGGATCTGGTCGAGCAGAGAGGTCTTACCATGGTCAACATGGCCCATGACGGTCACGATAGGAGCGCGCTCCACGAGATCATCGGGATTGTCCTCCTCCTCAGCGATGGCCTCCTGAACGTCGGCGCTGACGAACTCTGTAGTGTAGCCAAACTCAGAGGCGACGAGCTCGATGGTCTCTGCATCCATGCGCTGGTTGATGCTGACCATCATGCCGATGCTGAAGCAGGTGGAGATGACCTGAGTGACGGGGATATTCATCATCGTAGCCAGCTCATTGGCGGTTACAAACTCGGTGAGCTTGAGTACCTTGCTCTCTGCCTGTTCGGCCATGAGCTCCTCCTCGCGGGCCTCGCGGGCAGCATCGCGCTTGTCGCGACGATACTTGGCGCCCTTGTTACCACCCTTGTTGGTGAGGCGAGCCAGGGTCTCGCGTACCTGCTTGGCTACGTCCTCATCGCTCACCTCCTGCTTGATCTGAGCCTGAGGCTGGTTCTTCTTTTTCTTATTCTTGCCGCCGCCCTGCTGGTTCTGCTGGTTGCGGCCATTGTTGTTCTGGCCACCGTTGCCGCCCTGCTGGTTCTTCTTCTGGCCAGCCACCTCGGCGTTGATGTCCACCTTCTGCTTGTTGATGCGCTCGCGTTTCTTCTTCTCACCGGCCTGCTGGGCACGGGCATCACGTTCCTTACGCTTCTCCTCCTTGGACTTTTTCTTGGGGCGGGTGGAGTCGTTGATGGTGGAAAGGTCAATGGTGCCGAGCACCTTAGGACCTGTCAGCTCGGGCTGTGACTTGAGGCGTACGGTGCCGTCGGCGTTCTCAGTGAGAAGGGCAGCGGCGCGCTCCTCGACGGTGGCCTTGCGCTTCTTAGCCTGCTGGGTCTGTTGCTGAGCCTCCTGAGTATTCTCCTCAGTCTGCTCTTGCTCCTCTGTGGCTTGGGTTTGAGCAGCGGCATGAGCTTCGGTGGCCTTTTGTTGTTCGGCAGCCTGACGTGCGGCTTCGGCTTCAGCCTCTGCTTCGGCTTGACGTGCAGCCTCCTCAGCGGCAGCCATGCGTGCGGCTTCGGCCTCAGCGGCAGCCTTGCGAGCAGCCTCGGCCTCGGCGGCCTTGCGTGCAGCTTCGGCTTCGGCGGCAGCCTTACGGGCGGCCTCTGCCTCGGCGGCAGCCTTGCGTGCAGCTTCGGCATCCTCCTTGGCTTGCTGCTTCTCCGCAGCACGATTGCCAAAGAGTTTGTCAGCCTCTTCCTTGGCCTGCTTGTCGGCACCAAAGGCAGTGGCAAACAGTTCGTACTGGGTGTCCTCTATCTTGGTGTTGGGATTGGCCTCAATCGCTACACCCTTTTCGCTGAGAAAGTCCACAGCACGCTGCAGGCTGATATTGAATTCCTTGATTATCTTGTTAAGTCTGATACTCATACGTTGTGAATTTAGAATTAATAATTAAGAATTAAAGGTTACGGGCGGGAGCTGTGTGTGCTCCCGTTCTTAATCATTAACTCTCTGCAGACTCTTCTTCATCAAACTCCTTGCGGAGCACGTCGAGCAGGTTGTCCACGGTGTCCTCCTCGAGGTCGGCCTTTTCGATGAGGGTTTCACGCTTGGCACCGAGCACCTCACGGGCGGTCTCAAAGCCAGCGGCCTTGATGGCATCGATTACCCACTGATCCACCTCGTCGTTGAACTCATCCAGATAGATGTCATCCACCTCGTCCTCCTGTCCCTGGGGCATGTCGCGATAGACGTCGATGGTATAGCCGGTGAGCATGGAGGCGAGCTTGATGTTCATACCGCCCTTACCGATGGCGAGACTTACCTGATCGGGCTCCAAGAAGACTTCGGCACGCTTCTGCTCCTCGTCGAGTTCCATGCGGAGAATGCGGGCAGGTGCCAGGGCACGCTGGATATAGATGCCATCGTTGGCGCTGTAGTTAATCACGTCGATGCTCTCGTTGTGGAGCTCGCGCACGATACCGTGGATACGGCTACCCTTGACACCGACGCAGGCACCAACGGGGTCAACGCGGTCGTCGTAGCTCTCCACGGCAATCTTGGCGCGCTCGCCGGGGATGCGGGCTACACCCTGCAGACGGATGATGCCGTCAGCAATCTCGGGAATCTCCTGCTCCAGCAGACGCTGCAGGAAGAGACTGCTAGCACGGGAAAGGTAGATCTTGGGGTTGCCATTGGCGTTGTCCACATGGTCAATGACGGCGCGTACGGTGTCGCCCTTGTGATAGAAGTCGCGGGGAATCTGCTGGTTCTTGGGCAGGAGGAGCTCATTGTTCTCATCGTCAATGAGGAGGGTCTCACTCTTCCAGGTCTGGTAAACCTCAGCGGAGATGAGTTCGCCCTCACGCTCCTTGTACTGGTTGTAGAGAGCGTCGTGCTCCAACTCCAGGATCTTGCTGGCCAGGGTCTGACGCAGAGTGAGGATGGCGCGGCGGCCAAACTGCTCAAACTCTATCTTCTCTGCAAAGTCCTCGCCTACTTCGTAGTCGTCGCCGCCCTGGGCGATAACCTCGGAGAGGGGAATCTGCTTGTTCTCATCGGTCACCTCGCCGTCGGCCACTACCTCGCGGTTGCGATAGATCTCGCAGTCACCCTTGGTGGCGTTGACGATGACCTCAAAGTTCTCGTCGGTGCCAAAGATCTTGGCAATCACGTTGCGGAAGCTCTCTTCGAGCACACCCACGAGGGTAGTGTGGTCGATGTTCTTGGTCTCCTTAAACTCGGAGAAGGTTTCGAGGAGGCCTGCGGCCTCTGTCTTTTTCTTTGCCATTATGTTGTTTTTTTATTTAAAATCAATATAGTACTTAGTCCAAGCCACGTCGGCATAGCGTATAGTGTGTGCCACCTCCTCGGTGTGAGGACGCTTGTCGCCAGGGGCCTTCACCTTTTCTTGACATACGACGATGAACTCCTCTGCGCCTACCTCAGTGAGGATGCCGCAGTACTTGTGGCCATTGCTGAGCTGGGTCTCTACGGGGTCGCCCTGGTGTATCTCATACTGGCGGGTCACCTTGAAGGGCTGTCCCAGTCCAGCACTGCCCACTTCGAGTTCAAAGTCCTCTATATCGCGATCCAGTCCCTCCTCGATGAAGCGGGAGAGGGCGCAGCAGTCTTCGATCCACACGCCATCCTTTTGGTCTATCTCCACGAGGATGCGGTCGTCGGGGGTTACGGTGAGGTCACACAGGAAGTACTCCTTGTCAGCGAGCCATTGCTCTGCCAGAGCTTTCACTTTGTTCTTGTCAATCATTAGGCTTGAATGCTTGTAGCTAATGGGGTTTGAATATTTGTGATGTCTTATGTAAAATAGAAGTGAGAGCGGCTCACTGTGGAGCGCCCTCACTCTGGACGGATGCAAAAATACTAATAATCTTTGGATTGGCCAAACATTTTGGCCCTTTTTTACATAATTGTACGTACACGCGCGTGTAATTGTGCATGTAGGGGTACAAAAAAGATGGGATGCATCACTGCATCCCAACCTTGTTAACCTTAAATCTAATACTATGAAAAACACATGCGTTATTTCCTTAACGCACTGCAAAAGTACGGACTTATTTGCAATCACCCAAGAAAAGGTGCAAAAAAGCGCGGAAATAGGTTGTTTTTAGTATTTGTTAACATGAGATTGCTACAAGTTGTTGCCAAAACAATCATTTTAGGCCTCTCAAATAGCAAAATTACCCTACGGAAATCTCACCACTACCTACACAGATTTTGGCATCAGGTGTGTAAATTACGCCAAATTGGCCAGGTGCAATGCCTTGAATGCGCTCCTCACCCTCAATGTGGAATACCCCCTCAGGGGAGTCCGCTGTGGGTGCGGTGCGCGTGAGGGTGCCACGGCGCCAGCGGTCGGTGTGGCGCACCTTGAAGGTAATGGGGAATGTGCCCTCCTGCGGGAAGGGATCGCCCGTGAGGAAGTGGAAATCCCTCAGATGGAACGAGCGACCGTACTGCAGCACAGTGTCAAAGCCGTGACTGACATAGAGTATGTTCTCCTCGATGTCCTTCTTGACCACAAACCAGGGGCCACCGCCAAAGCCGAGCCCCTTGCGTTGCCCGATGGTATGGAACCAGTAGCCGCGGTGTTCGCCTATCTTGCGACCTGTCTCTATGTCGATAACGGGTCCGGGGCGTTCGCCTAGAAATCGGCGCACAAAGTCGTTGTAGTTTATCTTGCCCAAGAAGCAGATGCCCTGTGAGTCCTTGCGATGAGCAGGTGCTAGGTGCTGTTCCTCGGCTATGCGTCGCACGTCGGCCTTCATGAGGTGGCCGATGGGCAGCATGATCTTCTGCATCTGCCATCCCTCTAACTGTGCCAAAAAGTCCGTCTGATCCTTCACAGGGTCGGGAGCTGTGGCCAACCAGCGCTGCCCGTTCTCCTCGAGTACCTGCGCATAGTGCCCCGTAGCGATACGTGCGTACTGATGGCCAGCCTTCTCCTCAAAGGCACCAAACTTGATGAGGCGGTTGCACATCACGTCGGGATTGGGTGTCAGGCCGCGGCGTACGTGGTCCATGGTGTAGCTCACCACGCGGTCCCAGTACTCCTGCTGCAGGTCAATCACCTCTAAGGGACGACCATAGCGATGGGCCAGTGCTCGGCACATCTCCAGGTCCTCCTCTGCCGTGCAGGTGAGGTCGGCATCGTCGTCCATGCCAATCTTGATATAGTATAGATCGGGCTCTATGCCCTGTTCCATCAGCAGATGCAGGGCCACGGCGCTATCTACGCCGCCCGAGAGGAGGAGGCAAGTATTCATTAGTTTTCTTTCCAGAATGCAGGGATAAAAGGCAAAAGCAATGAGAATATCTCCAGACGTCCGCAGAGCATCAGGAAGGAGTTGAGCCACAGCAGGGCATCGGGCAACTCACCCCAGGGATCAAGCGGACCCAGTTCGCGGCCGATGGTCGGGCCAATGTTGGAGAAGGAACTGATGGCCATGCCGAAGCAGTCCACCAGTGGATAGTCGTACCAGCACATGATGGTGATGGATACGGTGAGTATTATCATGTAGGCCGTGAAGAAGGCAAACACGGAGCGCACCACGCTATGCGGCAGCATGGCACCATTGATGCGGATGGGCTGCACGGCACGGGGATGCAGGGCATGGAAGAACTCAGCGATGAGCACCTTGAAGGCAGTGATGATGCGTATCATCTTGATACCACCGCTCGTACTGCCCGCGCAGGCACCGCACATGCCAGCAAAGGTGAGCACAATCCACACGGTGGGGTGCCAGTTCATAAAGTCCTCGGTAGTGAAGCCCGTGGTGGACATCAGACTCATGCAGTTGAAGGTGGCCTTGCGCAGAGCCTGAGGTATCTCGATCAGGGCCAACATAGGCTCCTCCCACACCGTCTCGGGAGTGAGGAAGCAGGTGGCCGTGATGATGCAGACAATCAGGACTATCAGGAAGCCGCGCAGCTCCGTGTCCTTGACAAAGATACGGAAGCGTCCACGGAATAGTATAAGGTACAGCAGCGAGAAGTTGATGGAGGCCAGGAACATAAATAGTACCTCCGTCATCTCTATCAGACTAGAGTCAAACCACGCAATAGAGTCCGTGTGGGTGCTGAAGCCGCCTGTGGCAACAGTGGACATGCCATGGTTGACGGCATCGAAGAGACTCATGCCAGCCAGATAGAGAGCCGTGACGCAGACTCCCGTCAGCAGGCAGTAGAAGCCCCAGAGCCAGCGCGCCGTGGTGCCTATGCGAGGGTGGAGTTTGCCTATCTTGAGACCCGTGGCCTCTGCGCTGAAGAGTTTCTGGTCGCCGTTGCTCATACCAGGCAGGATGGCCAGCGTGAAGAAGACGATACCCATGCCGCCCAGCCAGTGACTGATGCTGCGCCAGAAGAGGATGGAGTGCGGCAGTCCATCGACATCGGCAAAGGCCGTAGAGCCCGTTGTCGTAAAGCCGCTCATGGCCTCAAAGAACGCCACAGCAGGCCGCTCGGTGGCTCCACTCAGTAGGAAGGGCCACATGCCGATAATGGAGAACAGCACCCAGGTGAGCGACACCACCAGATAGCCGTCGCGACGACTCAGGCGGTTGTCGGCGGTATCGCCCGTGGCACATAGACCAAAGCCCAGCATGGCGCTCACGAGGGAGGGTATGCCAAAGGTCCAAAAGTTGGTCTCGTCATAGATGGCGCCGACCCCCATGGACAGTGCCAGCAGTATGCTCTCAATGTAGAGCAGGGAGCCCAGAGCGCGGCAGACTATCTTGTAGTTAATCATAATGAGATGCGCTTAGCTGAACAATCCAGTGGCAGGCTTAAAGAAGCGGTCGAGCTTGCGCACCTCGCCCTGCAGACAGAAGGCCACGACCGTATCGCCTGGCTGAATGATAGTGTTGCCGTTGATGAGCATACCCTTGCCCTCGCGCACCAGTCCGCCGAGGTTGACGGTGGTGGGTAGGCCCTGTTCCTTGATAGGACGGCGGGTGATGCGAGCACCCTCGGGCACCTTGATTTCAGCCACATCGGCTGCGGCTATGGTGAGGCTCTTCATGGAGGTCACGTCAGCCTTGAGCATCATCTGGTAGATGTGCGATGCGGCAAAGGTCTTCTTGTTGATGATGGTACCAATGTCCAGACTCTCTGCCATGCTGATGTAGTCGGAGTTCTCAATCATGGCCACGGTCTTGCACACGCCCATACGCTTGGCAGTGAGGCAGGCCAAGATGTTGCTCTCGGAGTTGTCCGTCAGAGCGAGAAAGGCCTGTGCCGAGGCGATATTCTCGTCCTGCAGCAGTTCCATGTCGCGGCCATCGCCATTGATGATCAGCGTGCCGTTGCCGAGCAGGTCGCTCAACTCGCGGGCACGGTGATAGTCGTTCTCAAAGATCTTGGCGTGTGTTGAGGCCGACATCTCCTTGACGGCACGCACAGCTGTGTCAGAGCCACCCATCACAAAAACGTTCTTGACCTCGGGGTAGCCCTCCTTGCCAGAGATGCTACGGATGTGATCCACGTACAGCGGGGTCGTCATGAAGAAGACGAGGTCGCCCTCCTGCACCTGGTCGTTGCCATGAGGGATGAGCGTATCGCCATCGTGCTTCATGGCAACAATCACGTAGGGACTCTCCGGCTGGCATATTTCGCGCAGGGGCTGACCGATGATGGGAGCCCCCTTGCGTATCTTGATGCCCAGAAGGACGAGAGCGCCCTTCTGGAACTCCCACCACTGGCGCACCCAGGAGTGGTGCACGTTGTGCGCTATCTCGCGGCCAGCCAGTAGCTCAGGATAGATGATGGAGTTGATGCCGGCACGCTCAAACATGTCGTGGTGCTCCGGCAGCGTATATTCGTAGTTATCGACGCGGGCCACCGTACGCTTGGCACCCAGCTGCTTGGCCAGCATACAGCAGGTGATGTTGTGCGACTCGTCGGGTGTCACCGCAATGAAGAGATCGGCTGTGGAGGCCTCCGCCTCGCGCAGGGTACTGATGGAGGAGGGTGGACCCACCACGGTCATTATGTCAAAGTTGTTGGACAAGGGGTCCAGACGATTGCGGTCGGCATCAATGAGGGTGATGCTATGCTTCTCGCGTATGAGTAGTTTGGCCAGATGGGTACCCACGGCACCCGCGCCTGCTATGATGATGTTCATAGGCTGAGTAGTATGTTCTTGATGCTCTCGGAGTCAATGCCCACGAGTTGGTAGAGTTGGGGTAGCGTGCCGTGCTCCACAAAGTTGTCGGGCAGGCCGAGGCACACCACGCGGCGGCTCAGTCCCTGGTCGGCTAGCCACTCCAGCACGGCGGAGCCCATTCCGCCCTTGCGGCTGCCATCCTCTAGGGTAACGATGGTGTCATGCCGCTCTGCCACCTCGCGGAGGAGTTGCTCGTCCAGAGGCTTCAGGAAGCGCATGTCGTAGTGGCCCCAAGGACCCTCGGGCACGTTCCAGCCTATGGGGCCGATGCTCAGAACGGCGGTGCGGCAGCCCTCGGCGGCCTGACGCAGACAGCGGCCTGTGCCGACCTTGACCTCCTGCATGGGGCAGCGCCAGTCCTCCAGCGCGGGGCGCACACTCTGGGACACGCCCCCACGGGGGTAGCGTATGACAAAGGTGCCCTTGCCTGGCAACTGGGCCGTGTACATGAGGTGGCGCAGTTCCTGCTCATCCATGGGAGAGGCTATCGTCAGGTTGGGGATGGGACGCAGTGCGGCCATATCAAAGGCACCATGGTGAGTGGCACCGTCCTCGCCTACCAGACCTGCACGATCGAGGCAGAGCACGAGGTTCAGCCCCATGAGGGCAGAGTCGTGTATGAGATTGTCGTAGGCACGTTGTGCAAAGGAGGAGTAGATGTTGCAGAAGGGCAGCTTGCCCTCCCTGGCCAGTCCTGCAGCAAAGGTTACGGCGTGACCCTCCGCAATGCCCACATCGAACGTGCGCTCAGGCATGGCCTGCATCATGATGTTCATGGAGCAGCCCGTAGGCATGGCGGGAGTGATGCCCACGATGTCGGGGTTCTGCTCAGCCAGCTCTAGGAGGGTATGGCCAAAGACGTCCTGGAACTTGACGGGGCGCACCTCTCTGGAGCTAGCAGGCGTTAGGCGCTCACCCGTCTCTGGGTCAAACTTGCCGGGAGCATGCCAGATGGTTGGATCCTCCTCAGCAGCAGCATAGCCCCTGCCCTTGATGGTGCGGATGTGCAGCAGTTTGGGCCCCTTCATGTCCTTGATGCGCTGCAGAGTGTGCACGAGTTCCTTGATGTCATGACCATCGGAGGGGCCAAAGTAGCGGATGTTCATACCCTCAAAGATGTTCTGCTGACCCAGGAGGAAGGACTTGACTGAGTTGTTGAAGCGCAGTATGCGTCCCCGCCTCTCGTTGTTCAGGTAGCCGTGCTCCGTCAGACTCTTGGCCAGGCGGTAGCGCAGGCGGTTGTAGGTGGAGGAGGTGTGCATGTGGTGCAGATACTGCTTCATGCCACCCACGGCTGGGTCGATGGACATGTTGTTGTCATTGAGGACGATAAGCAGGTTGTTGGGTGTCTCACTCACGTTGTTCAGACCCTCATAGGCCAGGCCGCCACTCATGGCACCATCGCCGATGACGGCCACCACATGCCGATGCCCATCCTCCATGCCGATGGCAGTGGCCATACCCAGTGCAGCACTGATGCTGTTGGAGGCATGTCCGCACGCAAAGGTATCGTACTCACTCTCCGTTGGGAAGGGGAAGGGCCTGATGCCCCCCATCTGCCTGTTGGTGTGGAACTGGTCGCGGCGCCCTGTCAGTATCTTGTGGCCGTAGGCCTGATGTCCCACGTCCCACACGAGGCGATCCTCTGGCGTGTCAAAGACGTAGTGCAGGGCCACGGTCAGCTCTATCGTTCCCAACGACGATGCCAGATGGCCGGGGTGGGAGGCCAACTGCTCGATGATAAAGGCGCGCAACTCACTGCACAGCTGCGGCAACTGCTTGACGCTCAGTCGGCGCAGGTCAGCAGGTGAGTCTATCTGCGAGAGGAGAGGATAGTGTGTAGTCATTTCGACGGCAAAATTACATTTTTTTCACGACAAAACCAACAAAAGCCCCAAGTTTCTCTCCCCCAGCCCAGAAATATGGCTCTCTCGCCTCCCCGAATGCTATGTGTATGAGTGGCAAAAAAAGCCGATTAGCGGAGCTCGAATCATCGGTCATTTACGTTTATGAACAAGTCATCTAGGTCTTGTTGTTCGTAGTGTATAGTATAGCGTGTCGTAGTGTATAGTGTAGTGTGTCGTAGTCCCTACAATAGTTTTTCTGGATGTATAGTTGTGCATAGTGTGTATAGTCTATACACTACATATCTCACTGTCTATATGAGAGTTATATATCCTTAGTGCACAGGTGCACAATATTGGACATAAGTGTTAGAGCACAAAAAGAGAGGATGGTCACGCCTCACAGCACAGCCATCCTCCGAATATAAATATTGTAGTTTTTTGAATAATGTACCCTCTCCTCCTGGGGGGCTTTCCAAGGCTATTCCACTATGATGATTTCCTCCTCTACAGGCATAACTTCCTCCTCAACTGGGATTGTTTCTTCCTCTATGGGAGTGGTGTCCTCCTCGGTGGGGATTACTTCCTCCTCGGTGGGGATGGGCTCATCTTCAGCGGGGGTAACCTCCTCCTCTGCGGGTATAGCTGAATCCTCCTCTGTAGGGACGGCTGTCTCCTCCTCTATGAGCATGGGCTCCTCCTCTGGCAGGAGGTCGAGATCCTCGTCCAGATCCTCGGTGGGAGTGGGAGCCACCTCGTCCTCATACTGGGTGGGCACATTGGGCTCCTCGAGCAGCGTACGGATGTTCTCTGGCAGCTCGAGGGGAGCGTAGTTGGCATCGAAGAACTCCTGATACTCGTCATAGCTGACGGTCACGCCGAGCAGAGGCAGGTTGTCCTCGCTGATGAGCACAATGCGACCGTACTGGAGCATGTCGTGCAGCTGGGGCTGGGAGTATATCTTTTGGGCATAGATGTGGGCCTCGTCGTAGGAGTTGAGACCACCTATGCGGAACTGGGTGAGGCGCTTGTCCTTCTCAAAGGAGAGGTCAAAGCCGCGCACCATAAAGCTCGTAAAGTTGAAGTGTGCCACCTCATAGAGCAGGCGGTCGTCGTTGATAGAGTCGGTGGGGTAGGCCACGACAAGTACAAAGGGCACCTCGCGTGAGTCGGTGAGTTCTTTGCCCTGGAGTTGAGCCGTGTTGTCGCCTCCCTCGCTGGCACGGCGGTCCCAGAGAGAACCGAGGTCGTAGCGTCCGTCGCCTATGGTGCGACCGCTCTCCA
This sequence comes from Bacteroidaceae bacterium, assembly GCA_024400995.1. GTDB lineage: Bacteria > Bacteroidota > Bacteroidia > Bacteroidales > Bacteroidaceae > Alloprevotella. The sequence goes on along the minus strand of JAKSLU010000006.1, from coordinate 2,876 downwards.
GACCCTTGACGATCATGCCGGCCATCTCAGCCACATCGGCCTTGGGGTAGTCCTGGAGCAGTTGGCGCAGCTCGCTCGTGATGGAGTCAGTGGGGAGGGTGCCGAGGTTGTTGAGGGCATGGACGAACATGAACTTGGGACGGTTGACACCCGTGGGGAAGCGGCGCGTGGACGTGGCGTAGTTGTCGTTGACCAGCTGCACACGGCGGTCGCGGTAGGCCTGATAGGTCTCCGTATAGAGCGAGTCCTCTATCTGCATGCCGTAGCGTGCGAGGAGCTCAAAGTCGGGGTCCGTAATCATGCGCGTCATGGCTCCATCGGGGAACTGCGTGGCGAGCATCTGGCGGTAGCGGTTGGCCTCCTCGGGCTTGTTCCAGCGTGAGTAGAGGAGGAACATGTGGTACAGCGCATCCTCCAGCTGCGTGCAGTCGGGATAGTCGGTGAGCAGGCGTGTGAGGGTCTCGGCGGCCAGGGGGAAGTCGTCGAGCTTGTCCTTCTCTATGACGCCGGCGTTGTACAGGCCATCCTTGATGATGTCGTGCGACTCCGCCATCTGCTCCTCCGTGAAGGGTATCTGCGCCAGATAGTACTCCCTGTTGTGGGGATCGAGCGCCAGGGAGTCGGAGGCCTCACCTTCTTCTTCGTTAACGTTAACATCAGTGCCTTCGCTACCGTCATGGTTTTCGTCGTCGTCTTCGTCACCATCGTCCGCCTCCATTTTGACCACAGTATGGTTGGCACGGCGCCAGTCATCCTCGTTCTTACGGTTGCCCCACTGACGGCGGAAGTCCTGCTTGCCCTGGCTCACGGCCTGCGCGTTATAGAAGTACCATGAACGGTCCGTGTTCATCTGCGGACGCATGGGCTGCGGGCGGTCGTTGTCGTTGTTAGAACCATTGGCCTCGGCGCGGGCCTGGGCAGCACTGTCGCGGCGGGCCTTACGCTCGGCAGCCTCCTTCTTCTTGAGCGCCTCGATGACGCGGTCGATGGCAGCCAGACGGTCGGGCTCAGACATGCGAGCCAGCGTCTGGAGCGAATCCTGGAGATAGACGGCGGAGGTGTAGGGCACGAGTTCGTCGAGCACCTTGGAGCGCTTCATGACCTCCTGGTACTTGGCGTGCTCCTTGCCCAGCATAGAGATGCACTCGCTGTAGCAGGGTTGGGCCTTGTCAAATCGGCGCTGCTCCCAATAGACCTCACCGAGCCGGAGGAGCAGAACACCCTTTTCGATGCCAGAGCGGGTGGCCTTTTCGCGACCCTTCTCATAGGCTGCGATGGCCTGTATGGTATCCTTCTGTGCCAGATGGATGTTACCCATGGCATAGTAGAGGCGGTCGAGGTAGTCCTGGTTGTTGTCGGCACGGGCCATGCGCTTGAGGCGGCTGACCATGCTCTTGGCCTTACGCGCGTCTTGTCCCAGCACTTCGGTCTGGAGTATGCGGGCGTTGAACTGCACCTCGTAGGCTGGGCTCAGGCCGACACATTTGCTGAGTGACTTATAGGCCTCGGCGTCGCTGCCCAGCGTGCGCTGTATCTGTGCCTGGAGGTAGTAGAGGCGGGCCTTCTGGCCCTTGCGCTTGCAGTGCTTGATGGCCGACTTGATATAGGGCATAGCCTCCTCGAACTTCTGCTGATGCAGGAGCAGATCGGCCATGGTGGCATCGCGCTCGGCACGCTGATGGGGAGCCAGTGTGTCGCGGCTCTGACGGGCGAGGACGTCCTCGGCGTCGTAGAGCCAGCCTGACTGCACATAGCAGCGAGCCAGCCAGGTGCGTGCCCCAGCCACGACGAGGGGTTCGGCGGCATAGAGGCGTGTGATGTAGTTGAAGGTGGCAGCGGCCTGCTCGAACTCTCCCATCTGGAACTGTGCCTGTCCCATCTCCAGCCAGCATCGCTTGAGGAAGGGATTGAACTCCTTGCGCTGCCGGTAGAGTTTCTCCTTGGGAGAGAGGGTCTTGCTGCTGTTATAGACGGGTTTCTTCTTGATGGAGTGGAGGGTGACGGCCTTCTGCATCTTCTCTATGCAGGTCTCAAAGTTGCCCTTGCCCAGGGCGGCGTTCTTCTCGTTCGCCACCATGAAGAAGGGGAGCTGCTCCGTGTAGTTGTCCTGGGCGCCCTTCTCCTGAGCGCGCAGGCCCTCCTTGTAGGCCTCGTGGCCATTGAAGTAGATGTTGTAGCGGGAGGTGAAGCTCTGCCAAAAACGCGAGCCCGCCGTGTTCACCTTGTTGCTACACGAGGCGCAGAGCAACAGCCCGGCCACGAGAGTGAGGCTGAGCACAAGGCGGCTATGTCGGCGGAGGGCATACTTCATCACTCCAATAACGGAGAAGGTGCCAGATTATTGTGCATCCGCCTTGATTTTGGGCTTTTTAGACGTAAATTATAGTATCTATCTACTTTTAGACCAAAATAATTTACTACTTAATTCGCGGATTATCCGTAAAAAAAATCCAAGAAAACATCAACACCATCAACACCAATTAGGGCTATTCCGTTGACTGTAAGACGTTTGCGGGTGTTGATAACTCTGCGTTTAGGGCACAAATGTTAATTTAGGCGATTATATATCCACTTTCGCATGTTGTGCCTGGAAGGCACTACAGCCTCGTAGAGGCGGTCAGTAACCGGGGGCAACGCCCTCGGAATCAAGGCCCTAAGTAGCATCTGCCTGGAGGGCAGTACTTTGAGTCCCCATATCGCTGCACATCAAGGTACTGGCTTCTAGCCAGAGCCAAAGTGTAGGCGTTGTACCCCGGGCGCCGCCCGGGGTTACTCAAAGTATTGGCTTCCAGCCAAATCGTAACTTGCAAAAGTGGAATTATGAGTCCACTTTAAAAAGTGGCTTTTGAGTTAAACATCTGCTTTGAAACAGAAAA
>JAKSLU010000059.1 GCA_024400995.1 Bacteroidaceae bacterium | reverse complement strand
CCATCTCGTAGCGGGTGTAGAGCTTAACCTTGCCCTTGTTCACCTGGCACATGAGGGAGCTGTAGGCACCGAGCAGGAGCTGCTGACCGGTCTGACCCTTGGCGTAGAAGGTACGGCTCACCTGAGCACCACCGAAGGAACGGTTGGCAAGCATACCACCGTACTCACGAGCAAAGGGAACACCCTGAGCTACGCACTGGTCGATGATGTTGTTGGCTACCTCAGCGAGACGATATACGTTGGCCTCACGAGCACGGTAGTCACCACCCTTCACAGTATCGTAGAACAGACGATAAACGCTATCGCCATCGTTCTGATAGTTCTTGGCAGCATTGATACCACCCTGGGCTGCGATAGAGTGAGCGCGGCGGGGGCTGTCCTGAATGCAGAAGTTATATACATTGAAGCCCATCTCACCGAGAGAGGCAGCAGCGCTGGCACCTGCCAGACCAGTACCTACCACGATGACGTCGAGCTTAAGCTTATTCTTGGGGTTCACCAGACGCTGGTGAGCCTTATAGTTGGTCCACTTTTCAGCAACGGGACCTTCGGGGATTCTTGAATTAAGAGTTGCCATATTGGAGAATTAAAAATTAAGAATTAAAAATTAAGAATTAAAAATTAAGAATTAGGCACGTCTAAATGGCGAAACCTCTCATTTTTAATTATTCTCTTTTAATTGTTAATTGAATTAGCAGCAGCCACCGCAGCAAGCGAAGCAAACTACTACAGCCACGAACATAAGGATGATGACGGTGGAATATACATTGCTGATGCAGCGCCAACGCTCAAACCATACCTTGCCGCTGAGACCGAGGGTCTGCATGGCGCTCCACATGCCGTGGGTCAGGTGGAACCAGAGGGCGCAGAGCCATACAAGATAGAGCACACTGTAAACATGGCTCAGCACACCAGCATCGTGGAAGGTGTAGCAGATCATAGCGTAGCCGTCAGAGGCACTGGCCTCGGTAGCATAGGCTACGCCGCCATTGGCGAGCTCAGCGAACATCATGTTGAACCAGAAGTTGAAGAGGTGCAGGCAGAGACCGAGCACGACGATGATGCCGAGCACGAGCATGTTCTGACTGGCCCACTCTACCTTCTCGGGACGATCGGTCACAGCATACTTGCTGGCACCGCGAGCCTTACGGTTCTGGCAGGTGAGAATGAAGGCATAGACAAAGTGGAGCAGTACGAGCACACCGAGACCAGCGGTAGCTACGAGAGCATACCAGTTGGCACCAAGCATTTCGCAAACCCAGTTGTAGCCTTCAGCACTGAAGAGGGCAACGACGTTCATGCAGGCATGGAACGTCAGGAACAGAATAAGTGCAATGCCCGTTACAGACATAATCACTTTTCGTCCGATGGATGAGTTAGTTAACCACATAGGATTAAAGAAAGTTTAGATTGTTATTAATGTTGTTTAGATTTACAGTGATTGAACGCGCTGCAAAGTTAGTATTTTTTAAGGAAATAGCCAAGCCTTCCTCTTATTTTTTCAGGCTGGAAAGAAAAAACACGGCATGACCATGGCGTTTTTCCTCTGGTGGGAGCTGCATGTAGTCGCGATATAGGTCGCGCAGATAGGCATCGGGATTGGCAGGAGCCATGAACTCCTCGCCCTCAAACTGGATAGTAGATAGAGGGAAGATGCTGTCCGTGCGATGCTTGATGCCATAGCCGTTGTTGTGGAGCACATTGCTGGTGTATTCGCCACAGGGGCGCACGAGGGTTGCGCAGCGCCAGAGGAGATGCAGCCAGCTTCGCTTCAGCCCGAACCACAGCAGTTCGGCCACAGAGCGCCAGGAGTAGTAGTGCTGACTCTGGAGGATAGCGTTAGCCTTGCAGTAGCCACCCGCCACCTTCTTCACAAAACTCTTGCCCACACTAGGATAGGGTATCATCGGGAAGATATCCACATAGAGTCCCTTGCCGTACGGCCGCGTGAAGTCGTCCGCCCACTCCACCAGGAACGACTCGCGGTCGCGCACCTTGCTGATAGGCAGGCGACAGCTGGGATCGGTCTCCATCGTCTGGAGATAGAGGTGGGCGGGGAGCTCACTCTGGCACGCCTCACTAAAGCGGGGCAAGTCCTCCAGGCGCATGGCTATGTCGATGTCATCGTCCCAGGGAATGAAGCCCCCGTGGCGCACCGCACCGAGCAGGGTGCCGCCATCCAGCCAGTAGGGAATGTTGTGCTTACGGCAGATGCGGTCTATCTCACGCAGAATACTGAGTTGCTTGAGCTGCACCTCGCGCAGATGCTCCTGCTTGTATTGTTCGAGCCTATCCATAGTTGTACGCACTCAGGGACTACTTGTTACTCTCGTCGATGCGGCGCACGTCGATCACCTGTCCTGTGTAGTCAGAGAGCAGCGTACGCACAGTGGCTGCGGCTACCTGCTCCGACTTGAGCAGAGAATCGTCGGGCTCCACGCCAAAGTTCTGCACACGCATGGGTGTCTTGGTGCGTTCGGGGTTAATGCAGTTGATGCTGATACCCTGTGGCTCCCACTCCTGTGCCAGAGCCTGAACGAGGTTGACGATAGCCGCCTTCGTGCTAGAGTATATACTATATAGCGCGCGACCGCGTGTATAGCTGCTGGAAGTGAAGAATACGAGTTTGCCCTTGGTCTGCTGCAGATAGGGATAGGCAGCCAGTGCCACATTGACACAGCCCATGTAGTTCACCTGCACAGCCTGCAGGATGGTGCTATAGTCCATAGCAACGAGGGGCTGACGATGGAGCACGCCTGCGGTATTCACCACATAGTCAATGCGCCCGCGCTCTTTCGCCACCTGTCTGAGCGCCTCTTCCACCTGCTCGCGGTCCGACACATCAGTACCCGTCTGCGAACGCGAGAAGGAATAGACCTCTGCACCACCATCGCGGAGTTGCTTGACGATATCCTCACCTATGCCATAAGAACCACCGAATACCACGGCTACCTTACTCTGGAGCAGACCGTTATCGGTAGCGTACTTTCCGTTATCCACCGTGGATTGCAGTTGGAAGAGCTTGTCGAGTAGGTAGGTGTCCTCCTTGTAGGTGAGCTTCATGTTGCTCTCTTCGCCCGGCACAAGATGTACGGGCACCTCGGGCATATACTTGACCACCACGCCGCAGTCGTCCGTCACCCGGAAGTTGGGGTCCAATAAGGCTCGCTTATAGGCCTCGCTAATCACGCTGAGACGGAAGGCCTGGGGCGTTTGTCCGCGCTGCAGGCGGCTGCGATCGGGGATATGACTGATGCAGCCGTCCTCATGCTCGATGATGGTATCTACGGCAGGCAACGTCACGTCGATGGCCTCATACTGCTCCAGAGCCTGGCACACATCGTCGATGATGCGCTGGCTCACCAGGGGGCGTACAGCATCATGGAAGACCAAGTTCACCTCTCCCCTACCCTCGTAGGCACGGATAGCCGAGAGGCTGGAGTCGTAGCGCTCCTTGCCGCCCTTGAGGATGCGGCGCACCTTGGTCCAGTGGGGATTGCGCAGGAGGATATTCTCCATGTCAGTGACAAAGGCGGGATTGCATACGATGGCCACCTCGTCTATATGGGCGTTGCGCTGAAAGGCATCCACGGTGTGCTCGATGACCATCTTGCCGGCCACCTTAAAGAACTGCTTGGGGGTGCTCAGGCCGAGTCGCGACCCCACACCTCCAGCTAGCACTACTGCTATGTTTTGCATAATTATCGTAATCTTGTGAGCGCAAAATTAACTCTTTTTCCGCACATAGCAGCGTTTTTGTGTAATTTTGTTTTGCCAAGTCACAAAGATAGTGTACTTTCGCACAGATTTTGCAAATAATTACACACAATATTATGCCCAAAGAAAACCTCATCAAGACGATCAAGCTCCTCGTTGTAGCTATCGTCACTCTGACGCTGTGGTTCCTCCCCGCCGAGACCTTCGGCATTGAGGGACTGACCATCATTCAGCAGCGTATGATTGCCATCTTTGCCTTTGCCGCCCTCATGTGGATTGTGGAGGCCGTGCCCGCCTGGGTTACCTCCGTGCTCATCATCGTTGTGATGCTCTTCACGGTCAGCGACTCTGGTATCGCACAACTTATCGATCCCGCCGGCTATCCCGGTGCTGCCACTCAGGAGGGTGCCAAGGGTGCTCTGCAGCTGGCCGGACTCATCAACTATAAGGAAATCATTGCCGCCTTCGCCGACCCCACCGTCATGCTCTTCATGGGCGGCTTTGTCCTGGCTCTCGTGGCCAGCAAGAGTGGTGTCGATGTCACTCTGGCTCGCGCACTGCTCGGCCTTTTTGGTACTAACTCCAAGGTGCTCCTGCTGGGCTTCATGCTCGTCACGGCTGTGTTCTCCATGTTCGTCAGCAACACCGCCACTGCCGCTATGATGCTCACCTTCCTCGCCCCCGTGTTCCGTACCCTGCCCGAGGATGAACGTGGCCGCGTGGCACTGGCTCTGGCTATCCCCATCGGCTGCAACATTGGTGGTATCGCCACCCCCATCGGCACCCCTCCTAACGGTATTGCCCTCGGTGCACTGAAGGATGCTGGTATCAACATTGGCTTCCTCGACTGGATGCTCATGATGACCCCCCTCATGCTCGCCATCCTCGTTCTGAGCTGGATCGTGCTGCTCGTCGTCTATCGTTTCAAGAGTCCCACCCTCGAAATCAAGATTGAGGGCGGTGCCAAGAAGGGTTGGCAGACCACTGCCATCTACATTGTGCTCATCATGACCATCGCCCTCTGGTGCGGAGAGAAGATCTTCGGCATCAACTCCTACGTAGTAGCCCTCTTCCCTGTAGGTGCCTTTACGGCCCTCGGCATTGTGACCAGCGAGGATATCAAGAAGCTCGACTGGCCCGTTCTCTGGATGGTAGCTGGTGGTTTCGCCCTCGGCACGGGAATGAAGAAGTCTGGCCTGGCCGAAGCTCTGGTGAACAGCATCCCCTTTGCCGAGTGGAATGTATTTGCCGTCGTTGTGGGTGCCGGTCTCATCTGCTGGCTGCTCTCCACCTTCATCAGCAACTCCGCTAGTGCCGCCCTCATGGTGCCCATCCTCGTCACCGTAGGTACGGGTATGAGTGAGCAGCTCGCCCCCTTTGGCGGTGTAGCCATGCTCGTTGTAGGCCTTGCTCTGAGTGCCTCCTTTGCCATGGCTCTGCCCATCAGCACGCCTCCCAACGCCATTGCCTACTCCACGGGTCTGGTCAAGACCTCACAGATGACCAAGATTGGCCTCATCGTGGGTGCCATCGCCCTCTGCCTGGCCTACGGCATGCTGTTCACTCTGGGTAGCGTTCTCTTCTAACAATGACCTTGACGTTAACCTTAACGTTAATTTTGACAAGAACGAAAACAATGCACAAAATACTTGCAACCCTCATTGGTCTCCTCCTGTGCAGCACCATTGCTGCACAGGAGTTGCGCCTGGCCTATGCCGATGTTGATAGCATCATGCACGCCCTGCCCTCCTACGCTGAGGCCAGGAGCCAGCTCACCATCCTGCGCACCCAGTATGAGCGTGAGGCGCAGTACAACGAGCAGAACTTTCAGCGTCAGTTCTCCGAGTTTCTGGAGGGTCAGAAGACCTTTGCCGAGGCCATTCTACTCAAGCGCCAGGCCGACCTCCAGCTCTCCATGGAGCGTGGTATAGCCTTCCGTCGCGAGTGTGACCAGTTGTTGCGCGCCGCCGAGCAGGAACTCATGCAGCCCATCCGCCAGCGTATCGACCGCTGCATCCAACAGATCGGCATTGAGCGTGGCTATGCTGTAGTGCTACCCTGCCGTCCCCTCTATGCCAATCCCGAGATGTGTGAGGATATCACTCCCCTCATCATCTCTGCTCTCATAGCTGAGTAACGCTTCTCCGTGCAGAGAAACAGCCCCATAGGAGTCTTTGACAGCGGCTACGGCGGACTCACCATACTGCGCCAGATACGCCAGCTCATGCCCGAGTACGATTATCTCTATTTGGGCGACAATGCGCGTGCCCCCTATGGCCCGCACTCCTTCGATGTGGTGTATCGCTTCACGCTGCAGGCCGTAGAGGAACTCTTCAGCCGTGGCTGCAAGCTCGTCATACTGGCTTGCAACACCGCCTCCGCCAAGGCGCTGCGTACCATCCAGGAGAACGACCTCCACCGTTGGGGACCCGAGTATCGCGTGCTCGGTGTCATTCGTCCCACGGTTGAGGCTGTTGACTCCCTCACCCACACACGCCATGTCGGTGTACTGGCTACTGTGGGCACCATCAACTCTGGCTCCTACGGCATGGAGCTACGCAAGCTCTGTCCCGACATCCATGTCACGGGTCAGGCCTGCCCCATGTGGGTACCCCTTGTGGAGTATGGCGAGTACGATACGCCAGGAGCTGACTATTTTGTCCGCAAGCGCATCGATTCCATCCTCCAGACCGACCCCGAGATAGATACCCTCATCCTCGCCTGCACGCACTATCCCCTACTTTTGCCTCTCATTCAGCGTCACACCCCCCTGCGCGTGCACGTTATAGCGCAGGGTGAATATGTAGCCCGTTCCCTACAGGAATATCTTCAGCGCCACCCCCAGATGGAGCAGAGCCTAGGTCGCCACGGCCAGTGCCACTACCTCACCACGGAGAGCAGCCAGAAGTTCAGCGAGCAGGCCACCCTCTTTATGAGTGAGAGTGTGGAGGCAGAGGAGATACAAATTTAGGAATAAACCTCCCAAACCGGCATGTCTTCCAGGCGCTAGGTCGCTCAATCGTAGGAGCTGTTTGGGAAGAAGCCATTTTTATGCGACAATCTTGCAATTTGTGAGATTGTCGCATATTTTGTTACTTGTATATTGCAAAATGGGGGGGGTAAACCCTCAAAATGCAAGATTCTGCGAAGTACTTTGAATGATT
>JAKSLU010000058.1 GCA_024400995.1 Bacteroidaceae bacterium | reverse complement strand
CCAGTGTGCCAGTGATGTGCTTGCGCTCAAAGTCCATGGCATAGCACTGGATAGGTAGGCCAGCCTTGAGGGCGATGTAGTAGAACCCACGCTTCCATGTGGTGACCAGCTTGCGGGTGCCTTCGGGAGTGATGGCCACGGCAAAGCGGTCAGCGGCCATCGCCTGCTCAGCGATGGTGTCAGTCATAGAGGCCTTCTGACTACGGAACACGGGAATACCGCCCATGCTGCGGAATATCCAGCCGAGGGGGCCCCAGAACCACTCCTTCTTCATCAAGAAGCCTGCGTGCCGTCCGATGGAACGGTAGTAGAGCTGTCCGATGATGAAGTCCCAGTTGCTCGTATGTGGGGCGACGCAGATGATACACTTGTCGCGCTTGGGCAGAGTGTCCTCTGCTGTCCATCCCATCAGGCGATGGAGTATGAAACCAGATAAATTCATTTTGTAGTACTTTAGCCTCTAATCTTTATCCCTCAAGTTGGGTATTCCGCCCTCCCTTTCGGGGAGGGACACCGAAGTGGCGTAGCCAGCTTCGGAGGGTGGGGCTTCTTACCCCTTCACCAGTTCCATGCCCTTGAGGATGGCCTGCTCGTTGGCAGGGAGGAGGTTGTGGTGGCGTTCGGGCAGGGTCTTGTGCAGCGCCTTCATCACAGCGTCGATGCTCACAACGGGGTGCAGCTTGAGGTAGCCGCCCAGTACCATCATGTTGAAGGTCTTGTTCATGCCCAGTTCGGCAGCCGTCTCCATGGCGTTGATGCTATAGCAGTGGATGTCGGTGCGGGTGGGAGGCTGCAGGATGCCAAAGGAGTCGTAGATGAGCGTGCCGCCAGGCTTCACCATACTCTCAAACTTGGTGAGTGAGGGCTGGTTGAGCAGAATAGCGGTGTCGTATGTGGAGAGTACGGGAGAGCTGATGCGCTCGTCGCTCACGATGACTGTGCAGTTGGCGGTGCCGCCACGCTGTTCAGGGCCATAGGCGGGCATCCATGTCACCTCCTTGTCCTCCATGAGGCCAGCGTAGGCCAGAATCTTGCCCATAGAGAGCACGCCCTGACCACCAAAGCCGGCAATGATTATTTCTTGTGTCATAGGGATTATCTGTCTTTAAGGTCGCCGACCTGATAGAACTTAAACATGTTTTCCTCCATCCACTGGTTGGCCTTTTCGGGAGTGGTCTTCCAACCGCTGGAGCAGGTGCCGAGTATCTCGATGAGATTGCTGCCGCCACCCTCCATGGAGTTCATGAAGGCCTTCTTGATGGCAGCCTTGCACTTGCGGATGGCCGCTACAGAGTGAACACTCTGGCGGGTCACGTAGCGGGTGCCGTCCAGTGTGCAAGCCAGCTCGGGGATACGCAGGGGATAACCCTGTATGTCCTCTTCGCGACCATAGGGGCAGGTCACGGTCTTCTGGCCAATCAGCGTGGTAGGAGCCATCTGGCCACCCGTCATGCCATAGACTGTGTTGTTGACAAAGATCATGGTGATGTGCTCGCCACGATTGAGGGCGTGCACCGTCTCGGCCGTACCGATAGCGCCGATGTCGCCGTCGCCCTGATAGGAGAATACGAGGCGTTCGGGCCAGAGGCGCTTGATGGCCGTGGCCAGTGCTGGAGCGCGTCCATGAGCGGCCTCCTCCCAGTCAATGTCGATATAGTTGTAGGCAAACACGGCACACCCCACAGGGCTCACACCGATGGTCTGCTCCTCCATGCCCATCTCGGCGATAACCTCGGCGATGAGCTTGTGCACTACGCCATGGCTACAGCCTGGGCAGTAGTGCATATTGTTGTCATTCAGGAGACTCGGTTTCTGATAGACGAGTGTTCCGTCTTTGATGATATCTTCTTTGTTCATATTGGGTCTTGCGGGTCATCGACGGCGTGCGCAGGATGACCTCAATTATCTTGATGATTACTGCCACGAGAGCTACTGCATAGCAAATGTTCTGTCCCGTGCTGCTCTTGCAGACGAGCACGCCCACCATCGCTCCGATGGCGAGGAGGATGAACACGACGTTCAGTATGTTGCGGAGGTAGAATAGCTTGTCTCTCATGCCGGGAACGGGATTACTTGTGCCACATTTTGCGCAGAGCCTCATACACCTCGGCGGGATCGGGAATGATGCCACCCAGACGTCCGTAGTGCTCAACAGGCACGCGACCCTGTACGGCCAACTGTACGTCAGTGACCATCTGTCCGGCGTTGATCTCTACGCACAGAATGCCCTGCACGCGCTCAGCGAGCAGCTTGACCTGCTCATAGGGGTAGGGCCACACGGTGATGGGACGCAGGAGAGCTACGCGCAGGCCGTCTTCCTTGGCCAGCTGTATTACCTTCTGTGAAATGCGGGCAGCGGAGCCAAAAGCCACGATGGCCAGGTCGGCCTCCACCTTGTTGATGTCGCCCTGCAACTCAGCTCCCTCGGGAGTGATGAGTTCGTAGCGCACCTCGTTGTCACGTATCTCCTTGTACTTGGCCTGTAGCTTGAGATTGAACTGCTCAAAGCGGGCTGGATCTAGATCCACGCTCGTGATGACGTTGCGCTCCTTGCGGTCGGCGCGACGCCAGCCAGTGGCTGCCCAGGGGCACTCGGCGATGACCTCCTCGTTGGTACGGCGAGGACGCTGCTCAGGCAGTACGCACTTCTCCATCATCTGGCCTATGACACCATCGGAGAGAATCATGACAGGTGTGCGATACTTGAAGGCCAGCTGGAAGGACTCCTCCACCATGTCGGCCATCTCCTGCACGGATGCAGGGGCCAGGACGGGAGTCTCGTAGTCACCATTGCCGCCACCTCGGGTGGCCTGAAAGTAGTCGGCCTGTGAGGGCTGAATGGTGCCCAGGCCAGGGCCACCACGCTGCACATTGACGATGACGGCAGGAATCTCTGCACCAGCCATATAGCTGATGCCCTCCTGCATGAGTGCAATGCCAATGCTGGAGGAACTGGTCATCACGCGCTTGCCTGTGCCGCCACCGCCATAGAGCATGTTGATGGCAGCAATCTCACTCTCGCACTGCAGCACCACCATGCCTGTGGTCTCCCACGGCTTGATGGCAGCGAGTGTCTCGAGCACTTCGCTCTGAGGGGTGATGGGGTAGCCAAAATAGCCATCGCACCCGCAGCGCACGGCGGCGTGGGCGATAGCCTCGTTACCCTTCATCAGTACTGTTTCCTTTTTCATAGATAATGTAGGGCTCAATCGTCGGTTTTGATGCGATAGACGCTGATGCAAGCATCGGGACAAACAATGGCGCAGCTCGTGCAGCCTACACAGGTGTCGGGCTGGCTGTCCACGCAATAGTTGTAGCCACGATGGTTGACCTCAGCAGAGAGACTCAGGCTGTCGGTGGGGCATGCCACCACGCAGAGGTTGCAGCCCTTGCAGCGCTCCTGGTCAATGACGACGGCTCCTTTGATTTTGCTCATTGGGTATGTTATGTGTTATAAATTTGTCGCAAAGTTAGCAAATATTTCGCTATTGCAGCGTGTTTCTTTGGGGTAATTCGCGATGAGTGTTAAGTAATGGTAAATCTGCCCTTGCTCGAGTCCTCACAGCGCGCGGAACTGCGGGTTGCTACGTTCCGTGATGGCGATGCACTCCATCTCGATGAGCCACTCAGGGCGGCATACGGGAGCCAGCGTGATAACAAATGGCGTGTGGGGGAAACGCGCCTCAAACATGTGGCGCACCAGTGCGTAGTCGCCTGCGTCGCGCAGATAGACGATAATCTCAGCCACGTCGCTCATGCTGAACTGACCCTCCTCAAGCAACTTCTCGACGTTCTCCCACATACGCTCAGTCTGACGCTTGATGTCGCCGACGTGCACCACCTCGCCCTTGTTGTTAATGGAGGCGGTGCCCGAAATATAGCAGTGGGCCCTGTCGCCGTACTCCACCACCGTGCCGCGCTCAAAGGTGACGCCGTACTCTATCGTGCGGTTGAGATGCGAGAGAGCATGTACGTAGCGCTGCTGCTCGGGCTCCAATCCCGTCATGGCATAGGTGTCGAGCTGGATGATGGCGTGTGTATCTGCAGGCAGACCCTGTATGCCTGTGGAGGCTACATAGTGGGTGTCGGGGGTGAGACCTTGCTGGACGAAATTCTCGCGGCGGGCACGTACCATGCCAGCATACTGCGTGTCAACATCGCGCACATAGAACCATGTGCGGATGCAGTTGTCGAGCAGCGTGGCGTGGTGCTGCAGGAGCGTCTGCTCATAGGCGGAGAGCAGGGCTTCGGTCTGGTGGGCACTGTCGCCCTCGCTGTGGGTCAGACCCATCTGCCAGATGTGTGTGTAGCCGTTGTGGCGGCAGAGGGTGGCGCTGGCAGTGTACTCCAGTTCGGCACCCTCTAGGAGGTAGAACCATACGGCCAGCTTGGAACCATCGAGAGGCGGCTGCTGGATGATGCTCGTGGCATAAGGTCTCTGAGGGAGTAGGGGAGCCTGGTTGTGGGCGTCGCTCAGCAGGTAGCGCGCAAACACTACGCGCGCCGCCGGCAATAACTCCTGCAGACGCTCTTCGGCCTTCAGGATGCGCGCGAGCTGCCCACCAAAGAGCTCGCCCTTGGGCTCGACATGGAGCAAAGCATGGTGCTCACTCACGCTGCCTGCCTCCATGGAGGATAACTGCAGCGTGACGCCCAGGTCGTCCCAGTGTGTGTGTTCGTATTTCATTGCGGGTGCAAAGTTAGCAATTTTTAGGGACATAGCCAAATCGCGCGCGCAAAAATAGATATGTATGCTGCGATGGGCGGTCGAGATGCAGTGTGTTGCAGACCTCGCCGAGGTGCAAAAAGCCGACTTTGCCGCGAGAAAGGCTAAAAATGGCCTTAAAATTGATTTTGCGCAAAAGAAAGTTTTTGTAAAATTTGGTCAGGTCGCGAAAAATGGCTAATTTTGCCCGCAAATCAAGTTGTTCCCGAGACAATATAAAATAATATATATATGATTGAAGAGACAGACAGAATACTTCCTGTCAATATTGAGGAGGAAATGAAGTCCTCCTACATCGACTACTCCATGTCGGTGATCGTGGCACGTGCCCTGCCTGATGTACGCGATGGCTTCAAGCCTGTGCATCGCCGTATCCTATATGGTATGGATCAGCTCGGCATTACCCATGACAAGCCTACCAAGAAGTCCGCACGTATCGTCGGTGAGGTGCTCGGTAAGTACCACCCCCACGGCGACTCCTCCGTGTATGGTGCCCTCGTGCGTATGGCACAGGACTGGAACATGCGCTATCCCCTCGTAGAGGGTCAGGGTAACTTTGGCTCGATGGATGGTGACGGCGCTGCTGCCATGCGTTACACTGAGGCCCGCCTGGCCAAGCTCGGTGAGATGATGATGCAGGACATCGAGAAGGAGACCGTGGAGATGGTCAACAACTTTGACGACTCTCTGCAGGAGCCTTCCGTACTGCCTACCCGCATTCCCTCCTACCTCGTCAACGGTGCCACTGGTATCGCCGTAGGTATGGCCACCAACGTGCCTACACACAACCTCTCAGAGGTGATTGATGGCTGTGTGGCCTATATCGATAACCCCGACATTGACACCGATGGCCTCATGCAGCACATCAAGGGCCCAGACTTCCCCACTGGTGCCACCATTCTCGGCACCGCTGGCATCAAGGCTGCCTATGAGACAGGCCGTGGCCGCGTGGTGATTCGTGCCAAGGCGGAGATTGAGAACGGCCCCATGCACGACAAGATTGTCGTGAACGAGGTGCCCTATGGCGTGAACAAGGCCGAGCTCTGCAAGACCATAGCCGAGCTCGTGAACGACCATAAGATAGAGGGTATCAGCAACGTGAACGATGAGTCCGACCGTGAGGGTCTGCGCATCGTGATCGATGTCAAGCGTGATGCCAACGCTAGCGTAGTGCTCAACAAGCTCTACAAGCTGACGGCGCTGCAGTCCTCCTTTGCTGTCAACAATATTGCGCTCGTGCCCATCCCCGGTACCAGCAACCCCACCAAACTGCGCCCCAAGACCCTCACGCTGAAGGACTGCATCCGCTACTTCGTGGAGCATCGTCACGATGTGGTGATTCGTCGCACACAGTATGATCTGCGCAAGGCCGAGGAGCAGGCTCACCTGCTGGAGGCTCTCATCGTCGCCAGCGACAACATCGACGAGGTGGTACACATCATCCGTGCAGCCAAGACACCGGCTGAGGCCGTAGCCAACCTGATGAAGCGCTTTGACTTTGATGAGCCCCAGGCCAAGTACGTTGTTGAGATGCGTCTGCGCCAGCTCACGGGTCTGCAGCAGGACGAGCTCCGTGCCAAGTACGACGAGCTCCTCAAGCAGATTGAGTACTTCAAGCAGATTCTGGCTGACCCCGAGCTCTGCAAGCAGGTGATGAAGGACGAACTCGTCGAGGTCAAGGAAAAGTATGGTGACGAGCGCCGCACCGACATTCAACTCTCTGGTGAGGAGTTCAACCCCGAGGACTTCTATGCTAACGACGAGGTTGTCGTTACCGTGAGCCACCTGGGCTACATCAAGCGTACACCCCTCTCTGAGTTCCGCGCCCAGAGTCGTGGTGGTCAGGGCAGCAAGGGCTCAGCCAGCCGCGATGGCGACTTTATCGAATACATGTTCCAGGCCAAGATGCATGACACCATCCTGTTCTTTACGACACAGGGCAAGGTCTATAAGATGCGCTGCTTTGAACTGCCCGAGGGCAACCGCCAGAGCAAGGGTCGTGCCATCCAGAATATGCTCAACCTGGAGAACGGCGACAGCCTCAACGTCTGCATCAATATCTGGGATATTCGCGACACGGAGTTCATCAATACCTATAGCATCGTGTTCTGTACCCGCAAGGGCGTAGTGAAGAAGACCTCAATGGTAGAGTACCAGAGCGTCAATGCCAAGGGTAAGCGTGCCATCACCATCCGTGAGGACGATGCCGTCGTGAGCGTATGTCTCGTCAAGGATGGTCAGGAACTGCTCATCGCTACGGCCAAGGGTCGCGCCAATCGCTTCAAGAGCGATGTGATCCGCCAGATGGGTCGTGTGGCCACTGGTGTGCGTGGTATCACTCTCGATGGCGAGGATGACTCCGTCGTTGGCATGATCTGCGTTAGCCGACCTGAGGAGGAGACCGCTCCCGTGGTCAGCTCCAAGGGTTATGCCAAGCGTAGCCACGAGAGCGACTAACGTGAGACCAGACG
>JAKSLU010000057.1 GCA_024400995.1 Bacteroidaceae bacterium | reverse complement strand
GACGGTCCATACTTTCGAACTTAACTTCTCTAGTCATAGTTTGTTTCCTCCATTAAAGTATTCGTGACGGGGATCGATTGACTTAACAGCGCCGTCCTCAGCCTTGGTGCGGCCGTAGGTGCCGGTAACGCTCTTGAGGGCCTCGTCGGCAGGAACGCCCTTCTTGATGGCATCCATGAACTTGCCCATGTGTACGAACTCGTAGCCGCAAACCTGGTCGTCGGCATCGAGGAACATCTTGGTGATGTAGCCCTCGGTGAGCTGGAGGTAGCGGGTTCCCTTGAGCTTGGTGCCATAGAGGGTACCAGTCTGGGAGATGAGGCCCTTGCCGAGGTCTTCCATACCAGCACCGATGGTGAGACCGCCCTCGGAGAAGGCGCTCTGGGTGCGACCGTAAACGATCTGGAGGAAGAGCTCACGCATTGCGGTGTTGATGGCATCGCAGACGAGGTCGGTGTTGAGAGCCTCGAGGATGGTCTTGCCGGGGAGGATCTCACTGGCCATAGCGGCGGAGTGGGTCATGCCGGAGCAACCGATAGTCTCAACGAGACACTCCTCGATGACGCCTTCCTTCACGTTGAGGGTCAGCTTGCAGGCACCCTGCTGAGGTGCGCACCATCCTACACCGTGGGTAAGACCGGAGATGTCCTTGATTTCGCGTGCCTGAACCCACTTGCCCTCTTCGGGGATGGGAGCAGGACCATGGTTGGGGCCTTTGGCCACGCAACACATGTTCTGTACTTCGTGTGTGTATTGCATAGTTGTTTGTAAAAAAGAATTTAGATTATGCTGTATTCCGCTGCAAAGTTACATACTTTTTTCGAAACCAAGAACATTTTGTGAGTTTTTTTTTGTATTTTTGCACGCGCTGCAATTATGGCATTAACAAGCCAGGGTGCAAATATAATAGATAAATGACTAAGAAATTGACCAATAAGAACCCCTTTAGTCTCATTGTTGACTTTGATGGCAACTTTAGTGAGATGATCTCACAGGAGTTGCCCGCACAGTTGCCCATTCTGCCCATGAGAGGCATGCAGCTGTTTCCTGTCAATCTGGCTAGCATCGCCGTCAACCGCGACTCGTCCCGGCGCCTCGTGGAGATGGCTATGCAGAAGGATATGCTCTTTGGCGTCGTTACGCAACGCAATGCCGATGTGGACGATCCCAAGCGTGCAGATCTCTACGATATAGGCGTAGCAGCCAAGGTGTTGCAACGCTACGAAATGCCCGATGGTGGTCTGACCATCATCCTTCAGGGCTACGGCAAGTTTCGCCTCGATCGTCTCATACGCTCGCGTTCGTTCCTCAAGGGTGAGGTGAGTCCCATCGCCGAACGTGTGCCCGAAGATAATGACAACGAGTATGGGGCTATGGTCAGCACCTGCCGTGATGCCATGACGGAGTACCTCAAGTATCAGGAGGGTATGCCCGATGAGGTGGCTATGAGTGTGATGAACATTCACAACCCCGTGTTCTATATCAACTTTCTCTGCACCAACCTACCTTTATCCATCGAGGAGAAGTATGCGCTCCTGGAGCAGAACGACCTCAAGCGTCGTGCCTACGAGTTGCTCCCCTTGCTCAGCCGCGAGGTACAGTATCTCAAGCTCAAGCACGACATTGCACGCAATGCCCACCAGGAACTGGACAAGCAGCAGCGCGAGTACTTCCTTCAGCAGCAAGTTAAGAACATCCAGGAGGAGTTGGGCGACAGCACCTCAGCCGAGGTCGATGGTCTGCGCAAGCGTCTGGCGGCTATTGGCCAGATGCCGGAGGAGACCCGCCGCCTGCTCAATCGTGAGATAGACAAACTCGAAATGCTCAGTCCTCGCACGCCCGACTATAGCGTGCAGATAGACTATCTGCGTCAGTCGCTCAGTCTGCCATGGGGCAAGACCAGCACGGATAACCTCGACATTCGCCATGCTCGCAAGCAACTGGACAGGGATCACTATGGACTGGACAAGGTGAAGGACCGTATCGTAGAACAACTCGCCCTGATGCAGCTCTCAGGTTGCCGCCGCATGCCCATACTCTGTCTCTATGGCCCTCCAGGCGTAGGCAAGACCAGCCTTGGACGCAGTATAGCCGAAGCGCTTGGACGCAAGTACGTCCGCGTTAGTCTGGCAGGTGTGCACGATGAGAGCGAAATTCGCGGTCACCGCCGCACCTACGTGGCAGCCATGGCCGGTCGCATCATGAAGAGTATCGTGAAGGCAGAGACGGACAATCCCGTCTTTGTGCTCGACGAGATAGACAAGGTCACCGCCAATATGCACCATGGCGACCCGCAGAGTGCACTGCTGGAGGTGCTTGACCCAGAGCAGAACCGCCAGTTCCACGACAACTACTTCGACTTTGACTATGACCTGTCGCACATCCTCTTTATTGCTACGGCCAATACGCTACAGGGCATACCAGCTCCACTGCTCGATCGTATGGAACTCATCAACGTGGAGGGCTATCTGACGGAAGAGAAGAAGGAGATTGCACGCCATCACCTCATACCCCGCGAACTGGCTCAGCTCGAACTCGGAGACCGCATGCCTCTCCGACTTTCTCCCGCTGCCGTTGAGCACATTATTGAGAAATATACACGCGAGAGCGGTGTACGCCAACTCTCCAAGCAGATCAACAAGATAGTGCGCAAGATGGCGGTGGAGCTTGTGACGAACGAAGCCGAAACACAGCGCAACGAAAGCGAAGGCGAAAACCCCAAGGACCAAAAGGGTAGGGGGGCCAAGACGTTGTCTCTGAAGGCTGCGGATGTGGAGCGCTATCTGGGCGTGCCCCCCTTCAACCGCGATATCTATCAGGGCAACGATGATGCTGGTGTCGTGACAGGACTGGCATGGACCAGTGTGGGCGGCGAAATCCTCTTTATCGAGACATCGCTCAGTCGCACCAAGGGAGGCCGTCTGACCCTGACTGGCAACCTCGGCGACGTGATGAAGGAGAGTGCAATGCTTGCCCTGGAGTACGTCAAGGCCCACTGCGATATGCTCAACATCGACCATCGTCTCTTTGAGCAGTGGGGCGTTCACATCCATGTTCCAGAGGGTGCTACTCCCAAGGATGGGCCCTCGGCTGGTATCACCATCGCTACCAGCATAGCCTCTGCCGTGACACAGCGCAAGGTGCGTGCCCATGTGGCAATGACGGGTGAGATTACGCTCCGCGGCAAGGTTCTCCCCGTGGGCGGTATCAAGGAGAAAATCCTCGCTGCCAAGCGTGCTGGCATCACCGACATCGTTATGTGCAAGGACAACCGCCGCAACGTAGTGGACATCCCCGAGCAGTATCGCAGCGGTCTTACCTTCCACTATGTGGATACCGTAGCCGATGTGTGGCAGTTCGCCCTGCTCCCCGAGCAGGTGAAGCACCCCGTAAATCTCAGTATTGCAGATGAAGACACTAAGAAATAACTGGCGTGCCAACGCCGACTTCTATGAGCTCCAGCACACCGATGCTGGCAGCCATGCCCGTGCAGGCCGCATACATACCGACCATGGCGACATACTCACACCCATCTTCATGCCAGTGGGGACCGCCGCCAGCGTCAAGGGCGTGCATCTGCACGAGCTCATGGACGACATCAAGGCGCAGATCATTCTGGGCAACACCTACCATCTCTATCTGCGTCCCGGCACAGATATTATACACAAGGCAGGGGGGCTGCACAGGTTCAACGGCTTTACGCGTCCCATGCTCACTGACAGCGGAGGCTTCCAGGTGTTTTCGCTCACGGGCATCCGCAAGTTGCGTCGCGAGGGCTGCGAGTTCCGCAGTCATATCGATGGCAGCAAGCATTTCTTTTCGCCCGAAGGCGTGATGGATATCGAGCGTACCATCGGTGCCGACATCATGATGGCTTTCGATGAGTGTCCTCCCGGCACGGCCGACTTTCAGTATGCTCGCAAGTCGCTCGACCTCACGCACCACTGGCTGGATCGCTGCGTGGAACGCTTCACCAGCACACCAGAGCAGTATGGCTACCACCAGACGCTATTTCCCATAGTGCAGGGCTGCGTCTATCCCGAACTGCGCCGCGAGAGTGCTCTGCGCTGTGTGGAGAAGGAGGCTGAGGGCTACGCCATAGGAGGTCTCGCAGTAGGCGAACCCGCCGAGCAGATGTACGAGATGATAGAGGTGGTCAACGAGATTCTGCCCACCGATCGTCCCCGCTATCTGATGGGTGTCGGCACTCCCGCCAATCTGCTTGAAGCCATAGAGCGTGGCGTGGATATGTTCGACTGCGTCATGCCGACCCGTAATGGCCGTAATGCTATGATATTCACCAGTCAAGGTGTAGTTAACTTGCGTAATGCTAAATGGGCAGACTGCTTTGAACCGCTTGATCCCTGCGGCACGTCCTATGTGGATACGGCATATACCAAGGCATACATACACCACCTCTTCAAGGCCAAGGAACTGCTGGCTATGCAGGTGGCGTCCATTCACAACCTCGCCTTCTATCTTTGGCTGGTAGGAGAGGCGCGCAAGCATATACTTGCTGATGACTTTTCAAAATGGAAGTCACAGATACTAAACCAATTAATGCAGCGTGTCTAGACCAAAGCTACATATTCCGCTCCTAAGGATAGTCAGTCTGCTCGACTGGTATATCATCAAGAAGTTCCTCTCCACTTACCTCTTCTTGATACTTATCGTCATGTCCATTGCTATCATCTTTGACTTCAATGAACATATCGACAAGTTGATGTCCTCCTCAGCCACATGGCAGCAGATAGTGTTCAAGTACTACCTGAACTTTGTGCCATACTTTGCCTATCTCTTCTCGCCGCTCTTTGTCTTTATCGCCGTCATCTTCTTTACGAGCAACCTGGCTGGCCACTCGGAGATTATCGCCATGAAGGCGGCAGGCGTGTCGTTCAACCGTCTGCTGCGCCCTTATATGATCAGCGCAGCACTGATAGCCGCCTTCAGTTTTGTCCTTGGTTGCTACATCATCCCACCGAGCAACGAGAACCGTGTGCAGTTCCAGAACCAGTATTTCCGCAAGAAGAACATCTCCACCCTCGAGGCGACCAATGTACAGATGCAGGTTGATACAGGTATCGTAGCCTACATAGGGCGCTTTGACAATCGTACAAAGACGGGCTATGAGTTCTCGCTTGACAAGTTTGAAAACAAAAAGCTCGTGTCACATCTCACAGCCTATGTTATACAGTACGACACACTGGCCGACCGTCCCTATATGTGGTCCATCCGCAACTACCGCATCCGTACACTCCGTGGCAATCGTGAGCAGATACAGAGCGGAATGGAGTTGGACAGCATGATCATGATGCAGCCCTCCGATTTCTTCTATCTCAAGGGGCAGCAGGAGACTCTCACCCAACCACAACTGCGAGAGTTCATCGAGCGCCAACAGCTACGTGGAGCCTCGGGTGTGGCCCTCTTTCAGGTGGAGTACCACAAGCGTATCGCCTCGCCATTTGCTGCCTTCATCCTGACGCTCATAGGTGTGTGTCTGTCATCCCAGAAGCGTAAGCGAGGCATGGGAGCCTCCCTGGGCTTTGGCTTGGCCTTGAGTTTTACCTACATACTCTTTCAGAGTGTGAGTGCCTCCTTTGCTACCAATGCGGGCATGCACCCCATGTTGGCCGTGTGGTTGCCCAATATCATCTTTGCCGTAGTGGCATACATATTATATAAAAGAACACCTCAGTAACACATTTGCCGAAACCACCTCCCCCTTTTATGACTTCATTCTACGATTTACCCCTATCCGATGATGTGCTCGACGCCATCTACGACATGCACTTTGAGAACTGTACCCCCGTGCAGGAGGCCTGTATTCCGCACCTGCTCGAGGGCAAGGATGTTATAGGTATAGCCCAGACCGGCACTGGCAAGACGGCAGCCTATCTTCTGCCACTCCTCACGCTTCTGCAGCAGGAACCCCATCCCCAGGATGCCGTCAACTGCCTCATTATGGCTCCCACTCGTGAGCTCGCACGTCAGATCGACCAGGCACTACAGGGATTTGCCTACTATATGGACATCAACGGTGTTGCCGTCTATGGAGGCAATGATGGACAACGATACGAGCAGGAACGCCGCGCACTGGCACAGGGAGCCGACGTGGTCATAGCCACTCCCGGACGCCTCATTAGCCACATCTCCCTCGGCAACTTTGATCTCTCCCGTACCACCCACCTCATTCTGGACGAGGCTGACCGTATGCTCGATATGGGATTCTCTGATGATATACTGCAGATTGTCAAGTGTTTGCCCAAAGAACGTCAGACGGTGCTCTTCTCTGCCACGATGCCCAAGGAGATAACAGCTCTCGCTCGCAGCATCATGCACGATCCCGTCGAGGTGAAGATAGCCGTGAGCAAGCCCGCCGAGAATATAGACCAGGGCGTGTACATCTGCAACGAGGTGGACAAGATGCGCATCCTTATGGATGTCTTCGACCGACAGCCGCCTCAGCGTGTCATCCTCTTTGCCAAGAGCAAGATGGACGTCAAGAACCTCTCCGCACAGCTCCGCAAGAAGGGGTACAACTGCCGCGCCATGCACTCCGACCTCGATCAGAAAGAACGAGACGAGGTGATGAACGAGTTCAAGGCACGTCACATCGACTTGCTCGTGGCCACCGACATCGTGAGCCGAGGTATAGATATCGACGACATCACGATGGTCATCAACTACGATGCTCCCCGCGATCCCGAGGACTATGTACACCGCATCGGCCGTACCGCTCGCGCAGGTCGAGAGGGTAGGGCAATCACCTTTGTGAGCGACCGCGACCGCCCCGCACTGCGCAATATCGAAAAGCTACTCGAAAAACAGGTCCCCCGTCTCGACCTTCCCGAGGGCGTCAGTGCTCCGGCTGAATCGGAGAACAAAGGGGGGGCACATCGTGGACGTGGTGGACATGGCCGTAGTCATGGGCATCGCCGTGGCAGCAATGGCGCAAAGAATGGTAATGGTGCCAAGGGCAATAATAGTCAGTCGCAAAATAACTCTGGAACCGAAAATGCTCCCAAAGGTGGCAAAAAACGCACACATCGTGGGGGTAAGCGAAAAAAATCAGGCGAAAAGTTTGGTAGTTCGGCAGAAAAGTAGTACTTTTGCACTCGCTAAGGTTGAGGTGAACAGCCTCCACACCATTTAGCAACACGGGTAAGTGCTGTACGGCCAGCTCCCTTCAAATCCTCCAGGGCTTGACCGCAGCAAAGGTAGTTGGTTGTAGCGGCGCGATACAG
>JAKSLU010000056.1 GCA_024400995.1 Bacteroidaceae bacterium | reverse complement strand
CAACGGTCGTGCTCGTGGTATCATCGCCAAGAACCTCGTTACCGGCAAGCTGGAGCGCTTCAGCGCCAATGCCGTTGTTATCGGCACTGGTGGCTATGGCAACACCTACTTCCGCTCCACCAACGCTATGGGTTGCAACTGCACCGCCGCCATCCAGGCTTATCGCAAGGGTGCCTTCTTCGCCAACCCCTCTTACGTGCAGATTCACCCCACCTGTATCCCTGTTCACGGCGACAAGCAGTCCAAGCTCACCCTTATGTCTGAGTCTCTGCGTAACGACGGTCGTATCTGGGTACCCAAGAAGCTGGAGGATGCCAAGCGTCTGCAGGCTGGCGAGATCCAGGGTTGGGATATCCCCGAACAGGACCGCGACTACTATCTGGAGCGCCGCTATCCCGCCTTCGGTAACCTCGTTCCTCGCGACGTGGCCTCACGTGCTGCCAAGGAGCGTTGCGACAAGGGCTTCGGCGTGAACAACACGGGTCTGGCTGTGTTCCTCGACTTCTCTGAGTCCATCCAGCGCCTCGGTATCGCTGAGATCCGTGCCCGCTATGGCAACCTCTTTGATATGTATGAGGAGATCACCGACGTTAACCCCGGCGAGTTCGTTCGCAGCGAGGGTGGCTTTGACTACTATAAGCCCATGATGATCTTCCCCGCCGTTCACTACACCATGGGCGGCATCTGGGTTGACTACGAACTGCAGACCACCATTCCTGGCCTCTTCGCCATCGGTGAGTGCAACTTCTCCGACCATGGTGCTAACCGCCTCGGTGCTTCTGCTCTGATGCAGGGTCTGGCCGACGGTTACTTCGTACTGCCCTACACCATCCAGAACTACCTCGCCGATCAGGACCTCTGGCCCCGTCTCTCCACCGATCTCCCCGAGTTCGCTGAGGCTGAGAAGGCTGTTGAGGCTGAGATCGACCGCCTCATGGGCATCCAGGGTAAGCGTTCTGTTGACTCCCTCCACAAGGAGCTCGGTCACATCATGTGGGAGCATGTAGGTATGGGTCGTAACAAGGCTGGTCTCGAGGAGGGTCTCAAGATGCTCAAAGCTCTGCGCCAGGAGTTCAACACCAACCTCTTCATTCCCGGCACCAAGGAAGGCCTCAATGTCGAGCTCGACAAGGCTATCCACCTCCGCGACTTCATCCTCATGGGTGAGCTCATCGCCAACGACGCCCTCCATCGTGAGGAGAGCTGCGGCGGTCACTTCCGCGAGGAGCATCAGACCGAGGAAGGTGAGGCTAAGCGCGACGACCAGAACTTCTTCTACGTTGGCTGCTGGGAGTACCAGGGCCACGACGATCAGGCTCCCGTCCTCAGCAAGGAACCCCTCGAGTACGAAATCATCAAGGTACAAACCCGTAATTACAAGAACTAATTCACCATGGCTAAGAATATCTCATTTACAGTAAAATACTGGAAGCAGAACGGTCCTAAGGATGCAGGTCACTTCGAGGAGAAGCAGATGCAGAACATCCCCGACGATACCAGCTTCCTCGAGATGCTCGATATCCTCAATGAGGAACTCGTAAACGAGGGCAAGGAGCCCTTCGTCTTCGACCACGACTGCCGCGAGGGCATCTGCGGCATGTGCTCACTCTACATCAACGGCACGCCTCACGGCAAGACCGCCTCTGGCGCCACCACCTGCCAGCTCTATATGCGCCGCTTCAACGAGGGCGACGTCATCACCGTAGAGCCCTGGCGCTCCGCAGCCTTCCCCGTAATCAAGGACTGCATGGTGGATCGCTCCGCCTTCGACAAGATCCAGGCTGCCGGTGGCTACACCACCATCCGCACTGGTCAGGCTCAGGATGCCAACGCTATCCTTATCCCCAAGGCTGACGCCGACGAGGCTATGGACTGCGCTACTTGCATCGGCTGCGGCGCCTGCGTAGCAGCTTGTAAGAACGGTTCCGCCATGCTCTTCGTTAGCTCTAAGGTTAGCCAGTTCGCTCTCCTGCCCCAGGGTCGCGTAGAGGCTGCTAAGCGTGCCAAGGCCATGGTTGCCAAGATGGACGAACTCGGCTTCGGAAACTGCACCAACACCCGCGCCTGCGAGGCTGTATGCCCCAAGAACGAGTCTATCGCCAACATCGCTCGCCTCAACCGCGAGTTCATCAGCGCCAAGCTCGCCGACTAATCCCAGCACAGCATCTGGCTCCGTGCCAGCACTAATCTAATATCAGCGCTCACCTCCCTCTCGAGGTGAGCGCTAAAATTATGCTACCATCCTACCGAAACCATTGGCTATGGGAGTGACGTGCTTCGTTTAGGTAAACAAAATAACGACCACGAATCTTAGCGATCTACACTCACCACATTGGTGAGGATCGGTAAGATTCGTGGTCGTATTAATAACGCTGGTCTATCAGACCTATCCGAAACGCTGTGTCTGAGTCTGGGCATCAATCACAGCGCAAGCCGTGATGTTGACGATGTCGCGTACGGAACTCTCAAAGTCAGTGAAGTGGATAGGCTTGCGCAGACCGATCTGGATGGGGCCGATGATCTCGCAGTCCTCTGAGAGGGCCTTGACCATCTTGTAGGCGGAGTTGGCGGAGGAGAGATTGGGGAAGATAAGGGTGTTGACATCCTGCCCCACAAGGCGTGAGAAGGGGTACTTCTCGTCTCGCAACTCACGATCAAAGGCGTAGTTCACCTGCATCTCACCATCAACAAGCAGATCGGGATGCTCTGCGTGCAAACGCTGAATGACATGCTGTATCTTGGCGGCAGAGCCTGCCTGGTCGGTACCAAAGTTGGAGTAGCTGATCATAGCCATGACGGGTTGGCGGTTGAAGAAGCGCACTGCATTGGCAGTCAGTAGGGCTACGTCCTCTAGGGTCTTCTCGTCAGGATGACGATTGATGAGGGTATCGGAGATAAAGTAGATACCTCGCTTGGAGTTAACAATGTGCATGGTGGCAAAATGGTCAAAGCCATGTCGAATGCCTATGACCTCGTTAGCCACCTTGATGGTATTGCTGTACTTGGTGTACATACCAGCGATAAAGGCATCGGCGTCGCCCGTCTCTACCATCATCATACCAAAGTAGTTACGCTCGTACATCTTATCGACAGCCTCCTGGAGGGTATAGCCACGGCGCTCCATCTTCTTGGCCAGTATCTTGGCATAGCGCAGACGGGTGTTGTGCATCTCCTGGGTGGGCACGCGGAGGTTGAGGAGCTCAATGCCATCGAGGTTGAGGTTCATCTCACTGGCCATGCGGCGTATCTTCTCGTCATTGCCGAGCAGAACGGGATGGCAGATACCCTCCTCCTTGGCACGTACAGCGGCCTCGATTACCGAGGGATGAGTACCCTCAGCATAGACCACACGCTTGGGGTTGGTACGGGCTGTGTCGAGGAGATTCTGCGTCATCTTGCTCTCCTGACCCATGAGCTGACGGAGGCGCTGCTTGTAGGCCTTCCAGTCGGTGATGGGCTTGCGGGCCACACCACTCTCTATGGCAGCCTTGGCCACGGCCATGCTGACATCGGTGATGAGGCGGGGGTCAACGGGCTTGGGAATAAAGTAGTCGGGACCGAAGGTGAACTGGCGTACGCTATAGGTACGGTTGACAATGTCAGGCACAGGACGGCGAGCCAGATCGGCAATAGCACGAACGGCGGCCTGCTTCATTTCCTCATTGATGGCAGTGGCGGCCACATCGAGGGCACCACGGAAGATGTAGGGGAAGCCGATGACGTTGTTAATCTGGTTGGGGTAGTCCGTACGGCCAGTGGACATAAGCACATCGGGACGAGC
The DNA here is from genome assembly GCA_024400995.1 of Bacteroidaceae bacterium. GTDB lineage: Bacteria > Bacteroidota > Bacteroidia > Bacteroidales > Bacteroidaceae > Alloprevotella. The sequence continues at coordinate 4,088 of JAKSLU010000056.1, read as the reverse complement.
GGCCTTGGCATCCTCGTAGCTAATTTCGGGCACGGGGTTGGCCAGGGCAAAGATAATGGGATTATCGGCCATGGAGCGCACCATGTCCTGAGAGAGGATGTTGCCCTTGGAGAGACCTACGAACACGTCGGCATCCTTCATAGCCTCCTCCAGAGTATGGATGTCACGGGTGGTGGCAAACTCCTTCTTTTGCTCCGTCAGACGCTCGCTGTCGGCACGAATGACACCCTTGGAGTCGAGCATGACGATATTCTCATGACGAGCACCAAAGCTGCAGTACAGACGAGTGCAGCTGATAGCTGCGGCACCTGCACCATTTACCACGATGCGGGCATCCTCTATATTCTTGCCTGCCACGCTGAGGGCGTTGATCAGACCGGCGCAGGAGATGATAGCTGTGCCATGCTGGTCGTCGTGCATGACGGGAATGTCGAGCTCGGCCTTGAGGCGGCGCTCTATTTCAAAGCACTCGGGGGCCTTGATGTCCTCCAGATTGATACCGCCAAAGGTGGGAGCAATGGCCTTGACGGCCTCAATAAACTTGTCAGGGTCCTTCTCGTCCACCTCTATATCAAAGGCATCTACGCCCGCGTATATCTTGAAGAGAAGACTCTTGCCCTCCATCACAGGCTTGCCGCTCACGGCGCCTATATCGCCCAGTCCGAGCACGGCGGTACCATTGCTGATAACGGCTACGAGGTTGCCCTTGTTGGTGTACTTGTAGGCATCGTTGGGGTTTTGTTGTATCTCGAGACAGGGCTCAGCCACGCCTGGGCTATAGGCCAGGGAGAGATCGCGGGCCGTGCGATAGGGCTTGGTGGGTACTACCTCGATTTTACCAGGCTTGCCCTCTGCATGATACTTGAGGGCAGCCTCTTTAGTGATTTTTACCATAGAGTTTGCGTTTTTGCGAAATTTGGCGCGAAGTTAGCAATAATTTCCCACATAACAAGCCTGTAGGCAGGCACTTTTGCATTTGCGAGCCAAAAAAACAACAAATTGTAACAATGTTTCATAACTTTTGCGTAATTTTGCACACAAAATAGCACTTTTATGCAACAGAGCACATCCACTGATACCCGCCAGCAGGTCATCCAGGTCGCACAGCGCGCCTTCCGCAAGCAGGGTGTTCGCCAGTTCACTATGGACAATCTGGCGGCAGAATTAGGTATGTCCAAGCGTACGCTCTACCAGCTCTTTGCCGACAAGGAGGACCTCCTCCTGGCCTGCATCATGTCCAAAGAAGCCTGCCTACACGAACGGCACTTGCAGCAGCGTCGCGACACGGACAACGTCCTGGATTTTATCCTCCGCGACTTTGCCTTCCGACTGGAGGATGCTCAGAACGACTCGCTGGCCTTCATTGCTGACATCAAGCGCTACCCCCGCGTGGTGGAGCACCTAAAAGCACACAGTGAGAGCCACGTGCAGAGGGCCGTTGAGTTCCTCCAGAAGGGTGTTGAGCAGGGCGTATTTCGCGCTGATGTGGACTACACTATCTTCTACAACTTTGCCTCACGCCAGTTGAGCATGATGTCGGAGCAACCCTACTTTCGTTCACTGCCGCTGCGTGACATCTTCCTCAACGTGACAGTGGTATTCCTCCGTGGTTGCTGCACCGACCGGGGAAACCAGCTCATCAACGAGTTCTTGGAACGCTACAAAGCCAACTTTCTCAAACAAGAATAATACCTAATCTAAACCATTATGCACACAATCCTACGCTTTGCCGCCATGTGTCTGGTAGCCACGCCTTTGTTCTGCACACATACGTACGGACAGGGAACCGACCCTACCTCCTTTGGCGGCGAGAGTCATTACTACCACATCGTGTGGTACTCCAACTCAGGCAGCTACATGACAGAGGCTGGCGGTGGCGTACTTCAAGTGGAAGGCAAGAGCCGTGTCGCCAAACAGTACTGGCAGTTCCTGCCTACAGACAAGAACAACTGCTACCACATCAAGAACGCCGTGACGGGCCACTACATCGAGGCCTGCAAGACCTCGCAGAACAACACTTACTACATCAAGGCCACTGACACTCCCGTGGAGTACTACATCAGTCAGGAGTCTGCCCGCGAGGGTGCCTACCGCCTGACCTCAACCAACTGCACGAACTATAGCGATACATCCAAGTCACCTGTAGGCCTCAACAAGGACGGTGCCTCCTCCTATATCATCACCTGGGCTGCTGGCACAGGCAACACGGGCTCGTACTGGTACATCAACCCCACTGAGTTTGACTACGACTACGAGGCTGCTGCCAACCGCTACAAGCACTCCGACTTTGCCAAGTCCTCACAGGTCTATTTTATGCCATGCGGCACTGTGAACGGCACTCTGGCAGCCCGATCACTCAGCGTGACGGGCGAGGGTGCTCTCAAGCCTCTAGACTACCCCTGCTCCGTGTGGGGTGGCGGCAGCAAGAAGGCCGAGACAGCCAATACCTCCTCCTGGTGGACACTCTACACCACCGACAAGGGACAGGTGGCTCAGGGCAAAGAGATCACCGTCAACGTAACCCTCGGTGGTACACCCGCCGCGGGTTATCTGGCGCAGGCCTGCTTTGACTGGGACCACGATGGAGTCTTTGAGGACGTGCAGAGCATTGACGATCCCAAGACCAAGGCGCTCACCTTCAAGACCACCGTACCCGCAGAGGCCGCACTGGGCGAGAGCCGTATGCGCTTCCGTCTCACAGACAATGGCCTCACTGGTGCCGACGAGGAGGTTTCCGCTGGTCAGATTCTCGACTGTATGTTGGAGACCGTAGTTCCCACTGAGGCTGAGGTCACCGTTAGCGTGAACGATCCCGACCGTGGATCCGCCTACTACTCTGGCACGGAAGCCATCGCCACCCCCTGTGGTAACGCCAAGTTCCTCTGCTGGCTGGAGGGACGCAAGGTTGTGAGCACCTCTGCCTCCTACACCATAGAGGCTACTCGCCCCGTGCACCTCGTAGCCGTGTTCAGCGCCAACACCACCGACGAGCGCCCCACTGGCATCCAGGCTCCTCTCACTGTTGAGGACACACCCTATGCCACACCTCTCTATTTTGACCTCTCTGGTCGTCAGGTCACTGCTCCCTCCAAGGGTCATACCTACATTCGCAAGGACTCACCCCGCAAGGGCATACTCATAACTATATAGTACCATGAACAACAAACTCCTTCTGGGCCTCGCTCCCCTCGGAGCCATGGCTGCCTTCGCACAGCAGCGCCCCAATATTATATATATAATGTGCGACGACATGGGCTATGGCGACCTCGGTTGCTATGGTCAGCAGTATATTGCCACCCCCAACATCGACCGCATGGCGGCTCAGGGCATGCGCTTCACCCAGGCCTACGCCGGCTCACCCGTGAGCGCCCCCTCTCGTGCCTGCTTCATGACGGGCCAGCACTCGGGCCATGGCCACGTACGCGGCAATCGCGAGTACTGGAACGGCAAGCTGAACTACAAGTTCACTGGCGCCAACGGCAATGTCTGCACTGACTACTCCGTAGTGGGTCAGGAGCCCTACGACAAGGACCACGTCATCATCCCCGAAATCTTCAAGGCTGAGGGCTACGCTACTGGTATGTTCGGCAAGTGGGCTGGTGGCTACTACGATCTCAACGACCCCAGCAAGTCTTCGCACTCCACCCCCGACAAGCGCGGTATTGACTGCTTCTATGGCCCCATCTGTCAGTTCCAGGCGCACACGTACTACCCGAACTTCCTCAATCGCTACGACCCCAAGAACCAGGGCGCTACGCACGCAGACACCGCTGTCAATGATCGGAATATCCTGCGGACGACCGTGGTGAGCAAGGACCCCGACTTTGAGAACCGCGAGCAGTACTCCGCCGACCTCATCCACCAGTATGCCCTACGCTGGCTCGACGAGCGTGCAGAGGAGCAGCAGGAGAACGGCAAGCCCTTCCTCGGCATCTTCACCTACACCCTGCCCCACGCTGAGCTCTGGCAGCCCCGCGACAGTATCCTTGCAGCCTACGACCAGCACTTCTGCCAGGAGAAGTCCTTTGGCGGACAGAGTGGCAACTGGTACTACAAGAACAACAACGCCCATGCCCAGTTTGCAGCTA
>JAKSLU010000055.1 GCA_024400995.1 Bacteroidaceae bacterium | reverse complement strand
AGTGTCAAGCGTATCGAAGTCCAGGAGCGGAAGGACGTCGTAGCCTCTGTGTGTGCCGGGCCTATGGAGGAGGAAGGAGAGGTGCCTGAACGGATCGAGGGCGAAACTCTCGCTGAAGGAGTTCAGACGAACGAAAACGATAACGTAAACGATAACCAATAAAACTATGAAGAAATTCATCCTAATGGCAGGCTTCGCCCTCTGTGGTTTAGCTGCCAGTGCACAGAGTGCGCTCGTCCTCAAGGTTGACGAGAAACTGAACAAGCAGGACTATGCTGGTGCCGAGCAGGTGCTGGTTGACGAACTGGCTAAGGTTAACGCTAAGTGGGAGAAGGCAAAGCTGAAGGACCCCGCTGCGCTCATCGATAACTCCAAGTTGGCTGAGATCTACAACAAGCTCGGCGATGTGTATGGTATGCAGTTCAACCCCGAACTCATGAAGGCCGCTCAGGGTCAGCCCTTGGATACCGTCAAGTTCTGCAATATGCTCGACAACTCAGTTGAGTACTACACCAAGTCCTTTGTCTGCGACAATACTCCCGACGCTAAGGGCAAGGTAAAGGCTAAGTTCAATACCAGCAACCGTCGTATGCTGATGGGTATGCTAGACTACTTCTACTACTCTGGTGTGTTCAAGAACCAGAACCAGGACATCAAGGGCTCACGAGATGAGTTCCGCAAGTTCCTCAATCTGCGCAAGAATCCCGCCTTCACTGCCAGCCAGCAGGACTCTATCTACAACGTGAAGCGTGACCTCTACGATCAGGCCGCCTTCAACGTGTCTCTGCTCTACTATCAGGACAAGGATTGGGACAACGTGCTCGCTACCGTGGATGATGCTATGAACAACAAGGATAACCTCCATGATGTCTATATCATCAAGCAGCAGGCTCTTCTCGCCAAGGGTGACTCCGTGGCTTGGGTTAACTGTCTCGGTGAGGCCGTGGAGCGTGTGGAGAACAATACCAACTTCATGGAGCAGCTCATCTACTACTACTCCCAGAAGAATGACGCTAAGTCCGCTAATGCTCTGGCTGATAAGCTCATCAAGAACAATGCAGAGAATAAGACAGCCTGGTACATGAAGGGATGCACCCAGCTCAATCTGGAGCAGGACTTCGTGGGCTGCCGCGAGAGTTTCAAGAAGTGTCTGGAACTCGATCCCGACTATGTGGAGGCCAACCTCAATATGGCCTTCTCCTACATGAACGAGGTGATGGTTAATCGTGCTAACGATAAGTACAAGTACGCCTTCCGTTCCTCTTATACCAGCAAGGAGAAGGATGCCTATATGGCCGAACTGGAGGAGATTCAGGGCTTCTACCGTAATGCTATGCCCTACGCCGAGAAGGCACGCACCCTCATCCCCGATCAGCCCAAGCGCTGGGCACCTGCCTTGAGTATGATCTACGCCAACCTCCGCATGAAGGAAAAGGCCGATGAGGTGGACGCTATCCTCAGCGCTGCCAATCAGTAAGACATAGATGAACACGCATAATAGGAGGTAAACGCATGTTGTAGCGTTTACCTCCTAATTCATAACATACGCGAAATGAATATGACATTACCCGACGACTTGGAGCAGCGCGTGCAGTATGCCGTGGAGCTCTTTATGGAGGGCTATGGGTGCTGCCAGAGTGTGGTGGTGGCCTTTGCTGATATCTATGACCTGGAGCCTGATGTGGCCAAACGTGTGGCGGCAGGCTTTGGGGGTGGCGTTGGTCGCCTACGCATGATGTGTGGTGCAGTCAGTGGTCTCGTGGTGCTGGCTGGACTAGAGGCTGGTCAGACCGAAGGCACCGACCGTCAGGGCAAGGCTGCTTGCTACCAACTGGTGCAGCAGCTCATAGAAAGGAGTAAGGAACAGAACGGTTCGGTGATATGCGCTGAACTACTGGGTATTAAGGGTGCAGTGCCCGCTGGCAACTTTATGCCCGATGAGCGCAATGCAGAGTACTACCGCAAGCGTCCCTGTGCAGCAAAGGTTGAGTGCGCTGCACGTATCTATGCAGAGTATTTGTGCCAAAAGAGGCAGGAAGCCGCAGAAAAGGCCTGATTTGTTTGGCGCTTCTGCGGTTTTTTTGTAAATTTGCAGCACTTTATATCCTAAATACATAGAATACTTTCAATAGATGAATCCCGAAATAGAACGCAGACGCACCTTTGCTATTATCTCGCACCCTGATGCTGGTAAGACAACCCTCACGGAGAAGCTTCTCCTGTTTGGTGGCCAGATACAGGTGGCTGGTGCTGTGAAGAGTAACAAGATCAAGAAGACCGCCACCTCCGACTGGATGGAGATAGAGAAGCAGCGCGGTATCAGTGTGACGACCTCCGTGATGGAGTTTGACTACACACCTGAGGGCTCTACCGATGCACCCTACAAGGTGAATATCCTAGACACGCCTGGTCACCAGGACTTTGCGGAGGATACCTTCCGTACGCTCACAGCTGTAGATAGTGCCATCATTGTGGTCGATGGTGCCAAGGGTGTTGAGGCTCAGACGCGCAAGCTGATGACCGTCTGCCGTATGCGCAAGACCCCCGTCATCATCTTTATCAACAAGATGGACCGCGAGGGCAAGGACCCCTTCGATCTGCTCGACGAGCTGGAGGAGGAACTCCAGATCAAGGTGCGCCCCCTCTCCTGGCCAATCAACCAGGGTCAGCGCTTCAAGGGCGTCTATAATATATATGAGCAACAGCTCAGTCTCTTTACCCCGGACAAGCAGAAGGTCACCGAGAAGGTCTGCGTGGACATAGACTCCGCCGACCTCGATGCACAGGTAGGTGAGCAGGATGCCGCCAAACTGCGTGAGGATCTCGAACTCGTGGAGGGCGTATATCCCGCCTTTGATGTCCAGACCTATCTCGATGCCGAGGTGGCTCCCGTGTTCTTTGGCTCTGCGCTGAACAACTTCGGCGTGCAGGAACTGCTCGACTGCTTTGTCAAGATTGCTCCCTATCCCCGCCCCGTCAAGGCAGAGGAGCGCGATGTGCAGCCCGACGAGAAGAAGTTTACGGGCTTCATATTCAAGATTACGGCCAACATCGACCCCAATCACCGCTCCTGCATAGCCTTCTGCAAGGTGTGCTCCGGCAAGTTCGTCCGCAACGCCCCCTATCTGCATGTGCGCCAGGGCAAGACGCTCCGCTTCTCCTCGCCCACGCAGTTTATGGCACAGCGCAAGGAGACTATCGATGAGGCTTGGCCTGGCGATATCGTAGGTCTGCCTGATAACGGCGTGTTCAAGATTGGTGATACACTTACCGAGGGCGAGAATCTTCACTTCCGTGGACTACCCTCCTTCTCACCGGAGATGTTCAAGTACATTGAGAATGCTGACCCCATGAAGACCAAGCAGCTCAACAAGGGAATAGAACAGCTCATGGACGAGGGTGTGGCTCAGCTCTTTGTCAATCAGTTCAATGGCCGCAAGATTATCGGCACTGTGGGACAGCTCCAGTTTGAGGTTATCCAGTACCGCCTGGAGAACGAGTACAACGCCAAGTGTCGCTGGGAGCCTATCAGTCTCTACAAGGCCTGCTGGATTGAGAGTGAGGATGCTCAGCAACTTGAGGAGTTCAAGAAGCGCAAGTACCAGTACATGGCTCTCGACCGTGAGGGACGCGACGTGTTCCTGGCCGACTCAGGCTATGTGCTTACGATGGCGCAGCAGGACTTCCCCAAAATCAAGTTCCACTTCACGTCAGAGTTCTAACGTTAATCTTTAAACATTAATCTTTAAACATTAAACGTTAAACATTAAACCCTTACCCTAAATGGAAATGTTCCAGCACATCCTGACGCAGATGCTCGTTATCTTTGGTGTAGTGCTAGTGGGCTACTTTGCCACCAAGCGAGGACTATGGGCCACGGAGATGAGCAAGCTGCTCACGCGCTTTGTGCTCAACGTGACGGTGCCACTCATTATATTGGCCAGCGTGATGGGTGAGGGACTCCACTTTGCTACCGACGAACTTGTGCAGTTGTGCTACGTGGCTGTTATCATCCATGTCGTACTGGTGGTGGCCGCTTATGGTATAACGGCCTTTTGGCATTTGCCCGCGGATCGCAAAGGTATCATGCGCTTTGTCATTACGTTCGGCAATGTGACTTTCATCGGTTTCCCCGTGGTCAGTGCCGTCTATGGCGACAAGGCCGTGTTCTATGCCAGTGTCCTGACTATTCCCTTCAATCTGCTGATGTACACCATTGGTATGCTCTTTGTCAGGGGCGAAGGTCGGCTTCGTCAGTTATTGCGCCCAGAGGTGCTACTTTCGCCCTGCGTGGTGGCTGCAGTATTGGCGCTCATCATCGCTTTTACGGGTCTGCAGACACCCGCTCCCGTAGCCAAGTTCTGCCATCTCATAGGCGATATGACCATTCCATGTGCCCTGCTCATCATTGGAGCTACGCTCACAAGTGTGCCACGCCGCTCTATGCTCGGCAATCGCTTTGTGTATAGTGGCTTGGTGCTCCGTCTGGCAGTGATGCCTCTGCTGATGTGGTGTGTCATGCAGTGGGTGCCCTGCTCCCGTTACGTACGTGACATCGCCATCCTCATCTGCGGTATGCCTGTTGGTGCCAATGGTGTGATGTTCTGCTTGCAGTATGGAAAGGACGAGCGCACCATGGCGCAGAGCATATTCCTCTCGACCTTCTGGAGTGTGCTGACCATACCTCTGCTGATCCTCATAATAGATAATATGTAGTTGCAATCATAGATATACTCTAAGTTCATGATACAGTCAATGACGGGTTTCGGCAAGGCCGATGCCCAATACAACGGCAAGAAAATCCATGTGGAGCTCCGCTCTCTTAACTCCAAGAGCCTCGACCTTTCTACTCGTATAGCCTCCCTTTATCGCGAGAAGGAGATGGAGGTCCGTAAGCAGATTGCTGCCTCTGTAGAGCGCGGCAAGGTGGACTTTTCCCTCTGGGTGGAGCGCACCGAGGCTACCGCATGTGCACAAATCAGTGAGCAGGTTGTGGCAGCCTATATTGAACAGATACGCACGGTGTCGCATAACCTGGGTCTGGCAGAACCCCAGAACTACTGGGAGGTTGTGATGCGCCTGCCCGAGGTGACATCCTCAGCTGTGGTGGAGGAACTCACCGAGGAGGAGTGGTCTGTGGTCAGTCAGACCATCGATGCTGCTCTCAAGGCTCTGGCAGACTATCGTGCCGAGGAGGGTCGTGCGCTCGAGGCTAAGTTCCGCGAAAAGCTCGACAACATAGAGCGTCTTGCAGCCGAACTCGTACCCTACGAGGAAAGCCGCGTGCAGAAAATTCGTCAGAACCTGGAGGACGCCCTGGCCAACCTCAAGGGTGTGGACTACGACCGCGGTCGCCTGGAGCAGGAACTCATATACTATATCGAAAAGCTCGACATCAACGAGGAAAAGCAGCGCCTGGCACAGCACCTCAAGTACTTCCGCGAGACCCTCGACAATGGGGTAGGGCAGGGCAAAAAGCTCGGCTTTATCGCCCAGGAGATGGGACGCGAGATCAACACCACCGGCTCCAAGTCCAACCAGGCTGAAATGCAGAATATCGTCGTTGGTATGAAGGACGAGCTCGAGCAGATCAAGGAGCAAGTGCTTAATGTCCTGTAGTTAAGCCAAGGAAAGGCTTTTCGTCATCGTTTTCGTTTTCGTCATCGTTTTCGTTATACTTCTATGTCCAAAATTATCATATTTAGTGCCCCCAGCGGCTGCGGCAAGAGTACCATCATCCGCACACTGATGGAGCGCCATCCTGAACTCAATCTACACTTTGGTATCACCGCTACTAGTCGTCAGCCACGAGGTGCTGAGCGCGACGGGGTAGAGTACTACTTCCTGACGGACGAGGAATTCATGCGTCGAGCAGAAGTTGGTGATTTCTTGGAGTACTGTGAGGTCTATGCTGGTTGCCACTATGGCACGCTTCGCGCCGTGGTTGATGGTATGCTGGCCGAGGGCAAAAACGTCGTGATGGATCTCGATGTGGTTGGTGCTCAGAATATCAAGCAACTCCGTCCCACCGACACCGTAACGGTGTTCATACAGCCCCCCTCTCTTCAAGCCCTGCGTGACCGCCTCGAAGGTCGCGGGACAGATAGCCTCGAGGTAATCGAACGCCGCATGGCTCGTGCTCAGTACGAGATAAGCGAGGCTCCCAAGTTTGACCACATCATCGTTAACGACGACCTCGAAACCGCCATCCAGGATGCGTATAGCACTCTTCGGGGGGAGCTTTAACCCCATCCATGTGGGCCATGTGGCTATAGCTCAGGCCGTCCTTTCGCAGAGATTGGCAGACGAGGTGTGGCTGGTAGTCAGCCCGCAAAATCCCCTCAAGCAGCAGCACAATCTTCTCCCAGAGGCGATACGCTTGCGTTGGGCTCAAGTGGTAGTGGAGCCTCTCCCTGGCATAGAAGCCAGTGACGTGGAGTTCAGACTACCCCGTCCGAGCTACACCTATCAGACCCTGCGGCATCTGCGCCAGGAGCGTCCTGATGACGAGTTCATCCTCTGCATCGGAGCAGACAACTGGGAGCGCTTTGCACAGTGGCGTGCTACAGACGAAATCATGGCCCACCATGACATCATAGTCTATCCGCGCGAAGGTAGCCCCCTCTCTGACCTGCCGCTATATAATCCCACTGCCGTCACTACGACAACCCACCGCCAAGGACGAATCGACTGTCCACTGGTCAATGTGAGTTCCACCCTCATTCGTCAACGGCTCCAGCAGGGCCTCAGCGTCGAAGGCCTCGTACCCGCCAGTCTTATAACCATAATTCAAGCAGAATGGAAGAACCTCTGACCCTCTCAACTCCTGTTTCCGCCTCCTCTACGGAAGCTCCTCTTGTGCTCCGCAGCGAGGGACTCATCAAGCGTTATGGCAGCCGCACGGTGGTCAATGGCGTGTCCTTCAGTGTGCGGCAGGGCGAAATCGTTGGCCTGCTCGGTCCTAATGGAGCCGGCAAGACCACCTCGTTCTATATGACCACGGGTCTGGTGCAGCCCAATGGTGGCCGCATCTTTCTGGGCGATCAGGAGATAACCTCTTATCCCGTCTATCGTCGTGCCCGTGCAGGTATCGGCTATCTGGCGCAGGAGGCCTCCGTCTTTAGGCAGATGACGGTGGAGGACAACATCGCCTCTGTGCTGGAGATGACTCCCAAGTCGCGCGAGGAGCAACGTGAGCACCTCGAACAGCTCATCTCGGAGTTCCGCCTGCAAAAGGTCCGCAAGAACCTCGGCCAGAACCTCTCTGGCGGTGAACGTCGCCGTACGGAGATTGCGCGCTGTCTGGCCATCGACCCCAAGTTTATCATGCTCGATGAGCCCTTTGCGGGCGTGGACCCCATCGCCGTGGAGGACATCCAGTACATCGTCTGGAAGCTCAAGTCGCGCAACATCGGCATACTCATAACGGACCACAATGTGGAGGAAACGCTCTGCATCACGGACCGCGCCTATCTGCTCTTTGATGGTCAGATTCTGTTCCAAGGTACTCCAGAGGAACTCGCAGAGAACCAGGTTGTTCGTGACCGTTATCTCACCAACTCCTTTAAGCTTCGCAAGAAGGACTTTACACAGATGGAACAGCGCCGCGATTAGGCCCGTTTTCGTCTTCGTCTTCGTTTTCGTCTTCGTTTTCGTCATCGTTTACCTCCATGATCCGCATCAAACTCATAGGACTCGGCAACCGAGGTCTCCGCACCCTGGAGCGCTTTCGCTATATTCCGCAGGAGGAGGCCTGCTTCACGCAGCTCATCGATACCGATCCTGCCTGCGTGGAGGCCGCTCATGCCATCTATCACTCCGAGCATGAGGGAGAAAACTACGACCTAGCATATATCTGCACCGACTGGGCCTCGCACGCTCGTCTGGCCATAGAGGAGATGCAGTTGGGCAAGGACGTGGCCGTCGAGG
>JAKSLU010000054.1 GCA_024400995.1 Bacteroidaceae bacterium | reverse complement strand
AAACAGAAATCTACCCCTTCAGCTTGATGCAAATGTCTCTTACGAGCCATTGATGCTGTAGGTGGAGCAGATTCCTAGCAAGAGCTTAGGCTCTCGCTGATAATCTGCTCCCCCTCCATCATCACCCTATCGGGTATTGCATCAACCCGAAGGCGATAAACAGTATAAAAACCCATCCTGGGTCATGTCAACCTAAAATAAACAATTTCTGATAATTTGCGTTCAAATCGTGACAATTCGTGTTCAAGTCAAAAGCACCGAAGGTACCACAAGTTGAACGCGAATCGATCTGTGACAATCTGTGAAATCTGTGGGCCATAAACCTCCCACAGATTTCACAGATCTCACAGACGTGCCTGCAGTTTATCTTTGTTTATCGCCTTGAAGAGAAGGAGGCTCTCGATAGAGAGTGATGCTGTGGGCGACTGAAAATATCTGAGCTTGCTCAAGGATTTTCAGACGGCTACAGCATCAGTGGCCGACGCAGGAGGACATCCTTCTCTTCAAGGGGTTTAACTTGGGTTTTTGTTATCCTCTACACAGACTTTTACTGGTGATCCTCAATTTGCGAAAATTCACGTTCAATTCGCGGTAATTTACGTTAAGCGAAGCATTAAATCAAATACGTTTACTCAGAAAAGTTTTGTAGCTTACTATAAGTTAGTTATTTATAAGAGTAATTCAGGAATTTAATGGGACACTAATGCGGAAATACTCAAATAAATTTGGTATATTGCCCAGTTATTTGTAACTTTGCACACAAAAGTATAGATCATGGCAACTATAACGCTACAACCACAAGCAGAAATGACTATAAAGATAACAGACTTGTCTGTGGTGGCAGATATCAGACGGCTCCTAAAACATGTGAAAGGCGTAGAGTCTATCTGTGTGCATAAGACCAAGACCGAACTTGATCTAAGCCTGGAGGAGATCAAGCAAGGTAAAGTTGTCAATGTGGGTTCTGTAGATAATCTCATGAAATATCTACATTCCTGATGGCATATTCTATTTCGCTTTCCACACGCTTCAAGAAACAGTATAAGAAGTGTATGCGCCAGGGACTGCCGGAAGCAGAGTTCCTAAAAGTTGTAAGCATACTTGCAGAGACGGGAACCTTGCCAGAGCAATATCGCCCTCACCCATTGTCGAATAATTACAAAGGTTGTATGGAAGCCCATATTCAGCCAGATTGGCTATTGATATGGGAGCAGAACGATATGGAGTTGACTCTCCTCTTTGTGGCAACTGGGTCGCACTCAGAGTTGTTCGGGAAGAATAGAAAATAGTGTTTCGTCCTGTTTGTGAGTAATCAGTGGCTTAGGTTTTGATAGAAAATATATAATATATGTCCCTTCGTTTTAACGTAGTTGAGGAGGCTTTCAAGAAGCATCCCGTAGAGGTGCCCGCGCCTGCCGAGCGCCCCTCTGAGTATTTCGGCAAGTATGTGTTCAACCAGAAGAAGATGTTCGAGTATCTCCCCTCGAACGTCTATCGCAAGCTGCGCCAGTCCATCACCGAGGGCACGCCTCTCGACATGCAGACCGCCGACGAGATTGCTGCCGGCATGAAGAAGTGGGCCATGGAGATGGGTGCCACCCATTGCACCCACCGGTTCCAACCCCTGACAGACGGCACGGCGGAGAAGCACGATGCCTTTGTGGAGCACGACTGGAAGGGCGGTATGGTAGAGGAGTTCAGCGGCAAGCAACTCGTGCAGCAGGAGCCCGACGCTAGCAGCTTCCCTAACGGCGGTATCCGTTCCACCTTTGAGGCGCGTGGCTACTCGGCCTGGGATCCCGCTAGCCCCGTGTTCATCCTGGGCGATACGCTGATGATTCCCACCGTGTTCATCTCCTACACGGGTGAGGCGCTCGACTACAAGGCTCCCCTCAAGAAGTCCCTCGCTGCCATTGATAAGGCAGGCACCGCCGTGGCTCAGCTCTTCAATCCTGAGGTGACACGCGTGAGTACCAACCTGGGATGGGAGCAGGAGTACTTCCTCGTAGATGAGGGCCTCTATGCCGCCCGTCCCGACCTGCTCCTGACGGGTCGCACGCTGATGGGTCACGAGTCAAGCAAGAACCAGCAGATGGACGACCACTACTTTGGCGCCATCCCCGACCGTGTGCAGGCCTACATGCGCGACCTTGAGATACAGGCCCTGGAGCTCGGTATTCCCTGCAAGACACGCCACAACGAGGTGGCTCCTAACCAGTTTGAGCTGGCTCCTATCTTTGAGGAGTGCAATCTGGCTGTGGATCACAATATGCTCCTTATGGAACTCATGCGCCGCGTAGCCCGCAAGCACGGCTTCCGCTGCCTGCTGCACGAGAAGCCCTTTGCTGGTATCAATGGCTCCGGCAAGCATAACAACTGGTCGCTCACTACCGACACGGGTATTATCCTCCATGCTCCCGGCAAGACTGCCGAGGACAACCTGCGCTTCATCACTTTCGTGGTGCAGACTCTGCGCGGTGTGCATCGCCACAATGGTGTGCTCAAGGCCAGCGTGATGTCCGCTACCAACGACCATCGCCTGGGTGCCAATGAGGCTCCCCCCGCCATCATATCCTCGTTCCTCGGCAAGCAGATTACGGAGTATCTGGAGAAGATTGCCACAAGCACAAACGACGAGCTCTTCCAAATGGAGGGCAAGCACGGTCTCAAGCTCGATGTGCCCCAGATACCCGAACTGATGGTAGATAACACCGACCGCAACCGCACCTCGCCCTTCGCCTTTACTGGCAATCGCTTTGAGTTCCGCGCCGTGGGTAGTATTGCCAACTGTGCTTGTGCTATGATTGTGCTCAACACCGCCGTGGCAGAGGCTCTCACCGAGTTCCGCCAGCGTGTAGATGCCCGCATGGCTAAGGGCGAGAACAAGCTCAGCGTCATCCTCGACGAGCTGCGCAAGGATATCAAGGCATGTCAGCCCATCCACTTTGACGGCAACGGCTATAGCGACGAGTGGAAGGAGGAGGCCCAGCGCCGCGGTCTGGACTGCGAGAGCAGCACTCCCCTCGTTTATGACCGCTATCTGGACGAGACCACTGTGCAGATGTTTGAGCAGCAGAATGTGATGAACCGCCACGAGCTGAAGGCCCGCAACGAAATCAAGTGGGAGACCTACTGGAAGAAGATTCAGATCGAGAGCCGCGTGCTCGGCGACCTCTGCCTCAACCACATCATCCCCGTCGCCACGCGATACCAGAGCGACCTCGTCGATAATGTACTCAAGATACAGCAGGCCTTTGAGAGTGATCGTGCCCAGCAGCTGGCCGCCTACAACATCACGCTCATCGACCAGATCAACGAGCACTCCACCTTTATCGTCAATGCCGTGGAGGAGATGATCGAAAAGCGTAAGCAGGCCAACCGCATCGAATCGGAGCGCGACAAAGCCATCGCCTACCACGACACCATCGCTCCCTATCTGCGCGACATCCGCTACCATATCGACAAGCTCGAGCTCATCGTCAACGATCGTATCGGGCCTCTTCCCAAGTATCGCGAGTTGCTGTTTATACGATAAAGGTATGGTACTTGCAATATTTGTCCACCGCCGAGAGTACCATCTGGTAACGCTCGGCGGTAGTTTTTTCAAAAAAGGGGGAGCATCACCTACACCTACACTAATCCATGAGGTCTGAGTCTCACGGTTTTCTGGCCAGTGTAGGTGTAGGTGATGAGGGGGTGTTTTGGATTTTTTTTTGAGGGTAGCGGCAGCATTAGTCGGCAACTAAGTGATATTAGTCGGCGACTAGGAAAAATTAGTCGGCAACTAAGAAAAACTAGTCGTAGGACTAGTGAACCTTAGTGTATAGGGTGGTGAAAACTAGTGTATAGGGTAGAGCGTACTAGTGTATAGGGTCGTGATCCTTAGTACGTGGTGTGCTGCAAGTTGGCGTACTCCTCGAAGAGCTTGAGGCACTCGCTGCGACCGAGCGGGGTGAGAAAGTCACCGAGCTTGTCGCGCCCACCGAAGATGCGGTCGAACTTGTCGTCGCGAAAGCCGATGAGGCCGTTGTCCGCGATGGTGCAGCCGTAGAAGACCTTGTCTATATTGGCCCACATGCAGGCGCACAGGCACATGTGGCAGGGCTCGCCTGTGGTGTAGATGGTGCAGCCGGACAGGTCGTAAGTGCCCAGATGCTGGCCTGCCTCACGGATGGCTGCCACCTCACCATGGCAGGTGGCATCGTTGTCGCGTAGCACGCAGTTGTGACCGCGGCCCACGATCTCACCATCCTTGACAATGATGGAGCCAAAGGGACCTCCATGGCCGTGGTGTATGCCCTCGCGGGCCTCGTCGATGGCGAGTTGCATGTATTTCATTTCACCCGCTGCTGAGTGGAGGGTGGGGTGGAGTTCTCGGTATTTCATAGCAGGTAGATTAGGTAACTAGGGGCAAAAGTACGCAATTTTTTGCAGATGCAGAAACAAAACTATGCAGAAATAAAGTTTAGCCTCCTATTTTCTCTCCAAAAGATTTGGCGGATATGTAAGAAAGTGCTAACTTTGCAACGGAATAAGAAAGACACAAGGTCAAGCGATCTTTTACACAATAGGGCGCACCGCCTCACTGATTGGGATTCTCTTCAATTATTACTTTCATAACGAGCGAAGCTGTCCCTGCCCGATGGCGTGCCGATACATTCTGCCGTGACCTCCTCGGAGTAGCAGCGTGGGGTCGGATTACAAAGGGCTCGTGATGCACTCAAATCCTGTATTTTTCGCGAGTTTCTTCCACATCTCCGCGGTGCGCCCACCTTTTTGAATTAAGAAATAAGAATTAAGAAATAAGAAATAATAGAAATAACATTTATCTAAATTAAAAGCAATGACAAGTTACAAAGAACTCGGTCTCGTGAATACTCGCGAGATGTTCAAGAAGGCTGTTGCTGGTGGCTATGCCATCCCCGCCTTCAACTTCAACACCATGGAGCAGATGCAGGCTATCGTGCAGGCTGCTGTTGAGACCAAGAGCCCCGTTATCATGCAGGTCAGCAAGGGTGCCCGCGCTTATGCTAACGGCACTATCCTCCGCAACCTCGCCAAGGGTGCTGTGGAGTACGCTAAGGAGCTCGGCTGCGAGAACCCCCAGATCGTTCTTCACCTGGACCACGGTGATACCTTTGAGATCTGCAAGGAGTGCATCGACAATGGTTTCTCCAGCGTAATGATCGATGGTAGCCACCTCCCCTTCGAGGAGAACATCGCTCTGGCCAAGAAGGTAGTTGACTACGCTCATCAGTTCGACGTAACCGTTGAGGCTGAGCTCGGCGTTCTCGCTGGTGTTGAGGATGAGGTTTGCGCTGCTGAGTCTCACTACACCCAGCCCGAGGAGGTTATCGAGTTCTCTCAGCGTACTGGCTGCGACTCTCTCGCCATCTCCATCGGTACCAGCCACGGTGCCTACAAGTTCACTCCCGCTCAGTGCACCCGCAACGAAGAGGGCATCCTCGTTCCTCCCCCCCTCGCCTTCGACATCCTGCACGCTATCGAGGAGAAGCTCCCCGGTTTCCCCATCGTACTGCACGGTTCCAGCAGCGTACCCCAGGAGGAAGTTGCTACCATCAACAAGTTCGGCGGTAACCTGCCCGACGCTATCGGTATCCCCGAGGAGCAGCTCCGCGAGGCCAGCAAGAGCGCTGTCTGCAAGATCAACATCGACTCTGACACTCGCCTTGCCATGACCGCAGCTATCCGTCAGCACTTCGCTGAGCATCCCGATCACTTCGATCCCCGCCAGTACCTCAAGCCCGCTCGCGAGAACATGAAGAAGATGTACATCCACAAGATTGTGAACGTACTCGGCTCTGACAACAAGCTCTAAATTGAGCTTACATATAATGCAAAAGCGCGCGACCTCCCACAGGTTGCGCGCTTTTTGTTAATGTCATCGTTAAAGCCAACGTTTCAGTTTTCGTTTTCGTTTTCGTTATCGTTACGTCAACGCCAGGGTTATCGTCCCACCGTCTCCCACCATTCGCGCTCCTCGTCGGAGAGCAGTTCAGGGCTGACGTACTCGCCCTCCACGTGGAGGCGTCCCTTTTGGCGGAGATGTGACTCTATGAAGGGACGAGCGGAGCGAGGCCATACGGGGTAGTCCTGCATGTTGTGGGGGACGCGGCGCTGCTTGCCAGCCAGCCAGTAAACCTCCACAGTGGGAGGACAGGCTATGCCACCATGTGTGACGACATCGAGGCTGGTGCTGACGATATTGATGCAACTATCCTGAGCAACAAGTTCGGCAGCGCGGCGGGCGCAGATGTCGCGTGTGTTACCCATGAGCGGTGTGCCGATCAGGCTGTCACTGGAGTAGCCCAGATGGTCGGGGCCTTCGCCTCCCATACGGCTACGGTCAAAGTTGAGCTGTCGGCCGCTGTACTCCAGTGTCTCGCCGTAGGGAACACCAGGGTCTTCATCGAGCAGAAAGCCCAGACTATCGGGCGTGTCAACATAGGCGGGACCCGACAGACGGGTGAAGGCATCCACGAGGAGCAGTGAGCGAGTCGTGGGCAGGGGACTACGATAGACGGTGAGCTGGTTGGAGGGGAAACTCTCGCCGCCCTGGTTGACAGCTGTCACGCAGAAGGTGTAGCGGTGTCCAGGCAAGATGCGCTGATGGAGGCTCGGGAGACCCGTGAGCTGGCCGTTGTCAAAGTCACCGTCATCTACGCGCGTATATACTATATAATGTGTGGGCTCCGCTGTGGCCTCAAGCGTGTCGGTTGTGGCCTGCCAACTGAGCACGGCCTCCTCGCCATTCATGACGACAGTGAACTGCTGCACGGGCAAGGGTTGTATGATGGGGCGCGTGAGGCCATTGGCATGGTAGGTGTAACGCAGAAGCGCCTTGTATATGGCACGCGACATACGGAACTTGAACACAGGGTCATGGGCTAGGCGCGCATCGAGAAAATTCTGGTGGGAGAGCATCTCTATGATGGCAGAGGGCACATGCGGGGAGCGAGTCTCCGCATAGTTGCGGTCGCGTAGTTCGCGGGAGTGCCACCTGTAGTCGGTCTCTAGGTCTTTTGTGATCTGGTCGAGTAAGAAGGAACCTAGGTCATAGGATGACTGGCGGGAGATAATATCGTAGTAGTTGTGGCGTCCCTCTCCATCCACCGTGGTACAGATAGCCAAGCTGGCGTAGGGGATGCTGTCCGTCCGATAGCCCGCATCAGTGTGTACGGCAAGGGAGAGTTCAAAGGGGACACCAGCCACATCGCGCAGATGGTTGAGGAAGTTGGGACGAACGCGCAAGTCGTCCTTGTAGTCATCCAGACCAGCCTCCGTGTTGTAGAGCGTGTCGGCCAAGCCTGCCCATTCGGCATAGTAGCGGGCAGCTTCAAGATAGTGGGGAACTCCACTATTGGTGGCTACAGCGAGGGAGTCGGAGGCGCACTGTCGCTCGATATGTCCCATACCGCCACCTATACGTATGCTACCAGTGGCTAGACGACCGCGATAAGAGGTGCTCCTGGATAGCTCGACGAGGCCATCGCGTGGCATCTGCTCGTTGAAGAAATACGTACCTAGATATACCCAGGTGTTGGCTCCCATACGCTGGTTGACGGCTATGCGCGTGCGTTCGCCACCATGGTATATGGTATAGACCGCATCGGGTACGGCATTTGGCAGTCGTGGATAGCGCACATATACGGCATACTCACCACTGGCGGGAACAGGCACCTGCCACTGGTATTTCTTGGATGTCTCACTGGCACTATCCACGCAGACCGTCAGGGGCTGGAGGTCGCGCTCGCGGGGTGTCCAGACCACAGCCCCCGCTCTCTCTAGCATGGGGATGAGAAAGGGATAGACAAAGGAGGGCGTGAGCAGGTCCTCGGTGGTGCAGTAGAGCAGGGGACGCTGCCATGTCCAGCCCTTGGTCTGGCTGAAGTAGCGACCATGACTAGCCCAAAGACAGAGGTGGTGTCCGCTCAGTCCGTTGGTTGGACGCCAGGGGGAGGAAAGGTTCTGCGTCCAGGGTTGTCCGTTGTACTGCGCCTCAAAGGGCCAAATCCGCGGGCAGACCTTCTCAGTCTCTATGGAGTCAGTGTGTGTGAAGGGTGTGCAAACAGACCCGACCATCGTCGTGTCAGGACGCATGACACAAAAGGCAAGCGCAACCTGAGGCAGGACGCTTGCCAGTATGAGTAGGATGAGTATGTATTTGGTGTTTTTCAATGAGAGTCCTCTTCGATTAGAGTTCTTCTGTTGCAAAGAGTTCAGGGTGCTTGCCCTTGACGGGACGGTAGTACTCCATGATACGACGCAGGTCGGCCTCCACGTCACCGCTGG